>JAYENI010000125.1:0-11129 GCA_034722015.1 Pseudomonadota bacterium | reverse complement strand
TCGACGGCATCGATCTCGAGGTGCGTTCCGGCGAGATCATGGTGATCATGGGGGTCAGCGGTTCCGGCAAGAGCACCCTGCTGCGACTCCTGCTGGGGTTGCTGCAGCCGACCCGCGGGTCGATCCGCATCATGGGTCACGACGTCACGCGCGCGGGCACGAGGGAACTGTACCGGCTTCGCGAACAGCTCGGGGTCGCGTTTCAGGGCGGTGCCATGCTCGGTTCGCTGACCATCGGTGAAAACGTTGCGTTGCCGCTGACCGAACACACGGACCTGGACGCGAAAACCATTCGCATCATCACCCGGATGAAACTTGAAATGATGGGCCTGAGCGACGTGGAGGACATGATGCCGGCGCAACTCTCCGGGGGCATGCTCAAGCGGGCCGGGTTGGCGCGCGCCATCGTCATGGACCCGAAAATTCTGTTCTTCGACGAGCCGTCGGCCGGGCTGGATCCCGTGACGGCCGTGGAACTGGACGAACGCATCCTTCTGGCGCGCCGCGCCATGAACCTCACGATCGTCGTCGTCACCCACGAACTGGAAAGCGCCATCAAGATTGCGGACCGCATTACCGTGATCCAGGACGGGCGTGTGCTCGAGACGGGGACCGTCGGGGAGATCCGCGACAGCGACGACGAGCACATCCAGGACATGCTCCATCGCAGGCCCCGGAACGAGGTCATCGATGCGGACGCCTACCTCGACAGGCTGACGAGGTAGGCCGTGCGTCGGGACGGGATCGATCGGGGCCGGATGAAGAGACCGGGCGCCAAACGGTGATACTGCACGCGCTTTCGCGGGGTGTGGAGGCGCTGGGCGAACGCGTCCTTTATCTCGTGCGCATGGCGGGGATGATGACCCTGTTGCTCATGCGGGCCACGACCCGTGCCGTAACGCCTCCCTGGAGACTGCGCCCCGTCATTCGGCAGATCCATTTTATCGGTGCGCGGTCGTGGCTGCTCATCCTGGTGTCCGGGGCGTTCACGGGGATGGTGGTGGCGCTGCAGTTCCACGACACCCTGGTCCGGTTCGGCACCGTGAGCCTGCTGGGTTCCGCGGTGGGGCTCAGCCTGGTGCGGGAACTCGGGCCGGTGCTGGCCGCGCTGATGGTCATCGGGCGCGCGGGGTCCGCCATCTGCTCGGAGATCGGCATCATGCGGATCGAGGAGCAGATCGACGCCCTGGAGTGCATGGCGATCGATCCGCACCGCTACCTGATCGCGCCGCGACTCGTGGGCGCCGTGATTTCCCAGCCGTTACTGACCGCCATGTTCATCGTGGTGGGCGTCGTCGGGGGATATTTCGTCGGCGTCGGCCTGTTCGGTATCAGCGCCGGCGCCTATTTTCAGGGGATGTACGACTCGGTCGTCTGGAACGACGTCAAAATGGGGTTCATCAAGTCGCTGGTGTTCGGGCTGCTGATCGTGTGGATCTGTACGGCCAAGGGATTCCTGCTGCACCTGAACCGCGTCGGCGCGTTCGGGGCCGAAGGCGTCAGCCGCGCGACGACCGAGGCCGTGGTCCTGTCGTTCATCGCGGTACTTTTCGCGGACTACGTCATCAGTTCGGTGATGGCGTAGGGGGTTGAATCAACGGTTCCGTTGTTGCCGCGGGGTCGTAACGGCAATGGGGTATTTGTTCCGGAAGACGCCGTACATACTTCCCGGTAGGCTTGCCGCCGGCATCCCTGCCGGCAGCACTTCCTCCACAAATACCCCATCACCGTGGCGAAACTCTGGATCCAGGGCCGGCTGGACGTAAGATTCGACCGGATTACGGCGGAGAAGCGAAAGGGGGCAAGGGGCTGGCAGGTCCATTGGATAAAGGGGACGATCATGAAGCGCATCAATCTGGAACTGGCGGTCGGTCTGTTCCTTCTCGTCGGTATCGGCTGCGTGGCGTGGATCGCGGTCCAACTCGGCGACGTGGGCCTGCTCCCCGACCGGACCTATCCGTTGACGGCCCGGTTCGTCTCTATCTCCGGACTCAAGGACGGGGCGACGGTCGAACTGGCGGGCGTGCGGATCGGGCGCGTCTCGCGTATCGACCTCGATGGAGAGGACTACGAGGCCGTGGTCGAGATCACTATCGACGAGGGCGTGCGGCTGCAGGAGGACACCATCGCCTCGATCCGAACCCAGGGGATCATCGGCGACCGGTTCATCAAACTCTCTCCGGGCGGGTCGGACGATTACCTGCAACCCGGTGAGGAGATCGCCGATACCGAATCCGCGATTCTGCTGGAGGAACTCATCAGCAAGTACATATTCGAAAGCGATAGCAGCAAATAAGCGGGTCCCGGGCACCGGAGGGCGCATGCTTCCACGTCGAACGACATTCCTGCTGACGGCGTTCGTGCTGATTTTTTGTCAGGGCCCGACGCTCGCCGCGGCCGGACCCGCCGAGCAGGTGCGTGAGACCGTCGACGATGTCCTCGTCGTCCTGCGAGACCCAAACCTCGAACGCTCGGATCGCCACTCACGGGTCCGGGCCACGATCGGAAATCGCTTCGATTTTCCCCTGATGGCGCGAAGCGCGTTGTCGGTCAACTGGAAGAAGGCGACGCAGGAACAAAAGCGGCGTTTTGTCGACCTTTTCACCGAGCTTCTGCTTCTCACCTACATCGGTCGACTGGACGAATACCGTGACGAGGCGGTGCGTTACGGCGACGAAAAGATCAGGGACAAGCGCGCGACGGTATCGACGTTCGTCGTGTCCCGTGACAAGGAGATTCCCGTCGACTACCGCCTGCGCCGCAAGGCCGACGACTGGCTCGTCTACGACGTCGTGATCGAACATGTCAGCCAGGTCTCGAACTACCGCAACAGTTATCTCGGCATCGTCGAGGACGTCGGCATCGACGGATTGCTGTCCCGGCTGGAGGCCAAGGTCGACGGCCTGCAGTCCGGCAAGGCGGTTGGTGAAAACCCGAATTCGGAAAACTAAGGCGATCGTCGGAAAATGACATACCGGATTGCGCAGGATTGTCATTCGTCATCAAGGCGCGATAACAGGCGCATAGTCGAACGATGTAACGGTTGTCGCAACGCAGGGGACGGATGAAAAGACAAGCAGGCTGGTACGTCATTTGACAAAAATCGCCTAAGCCGATACCCACCACCGGCGCTGGCATCTGACAACCCTTAACAAAAGCGGCATCCCGTTGCCGGATAGTCGAAACGCCTTCGAAGAAAGAACAGTCTCCGATACGGTTGCCCCAACGACGGACCGCAGACAGCGTATATCCCGCCTTTTCAAAAGCGATTCAGGCCCCGGTGACTGTACGCTACGGGTGTCCGTGACGCGCGCGCCACTCGCTTGGCGTAACCCCAGACCACCGTTTAAATGCGCGGCCGAAGGCGGTAGCGCTGGCATAGCCGAGAGCAACCGCGATCCTTGATTGAGGCACCGCGCTATCGGCGAGCATCTGCCGGGCCATCGCGTAGCGGATGTCCTCGAGTTCGTGTCGGTAGGTCGTACCCGCTTCCTGAAGGCGTCTGTGCAGCGTGCGCTCGTGCATGCAGAGCTGGCTGGCGATGTAGTGCGTCATGAATTTCCGGTCGGCCAGTGATTTGCGCAGTAACCGGCGCAATCTTTCAACAATGTCCTCGCTCCGGTGAGCACGAAGTTCGTTTGCCTGTTCAATAAAATAGCGATACAGCAGCGGGTCCGCGCTAGTCAGCGGTTGATCGAGCAAGCGGGTCGGAAATACCACGGCGTTCCGTTCCGAATCGAACCGAACGGTCGCGCGAAAAAAGCGCTCGTAGGGTGCAGGATCGTTCGGTGCTCGCCTCGAAAGGAGCACCCGGGTGGGATTCCAGTCCGCCCCGCAAAGTTCCCGCATGATATTGCACGCGACGGCTGTGGACATATCGTGAATCTGGTCGACCGCCGCCGCCCCGGACTGATGGACGGCGTAACCTAGCAGCGTGACGTCGCCACGGGTATCCAGTCCGGGCACCCCACCCGTGTCGTGCAGGTCAAGGTTGCGTTCGAGATCGCCGAGCGCAGTTCGCACATCGGGTGCGAACCGCAGCATGAACCCCGCAATCCCCAGGGAAGAAGCGTTGGCGCGTTGGCCCATCAGCAAACCGAAGTGCTGACATCCCGTTACCGTCACACAACGTTCCAGCAACCGGCTTCCGGCGACAAAGGGGATTTCGTTATCCGGGTCCTCGAACTGGGCCGGATCGAAGCCAGCCTGGGAAAAGACGATTTCCGGGTCACAACCATGCTCCCGAAGAATCGCCGGAATGCTTTTCAGAGGACTGACGCGGACGGCTCCCCCGACCAGGCGTTTGTCGATCCGCCTCTGTGCAATTTGCGGTTCTGTCCCGTGCATCACTGACAACCTCCATTTCCCGTACAGGAATTGTCGGAAATTATCGAGCAATTGTCACGATTTGGCGGGCGCGTGTATCGAGGAATTCTGTTCTAATTTCAATCATGCAAGAGCATGAGGAGATCCCAATGAACTTCAGGATAACGACGTTGGTTTCCGTTCTCATCGTCAGTGCGATGGCATATGCGCTCCCCGGCGCGATCCATGCACGTGACCGGGGATTCAACCAGCCCGGCGCGATAGGCAATCCAGGGATGGACCCCGGGATCAACCAGCCCGGCGCAGCGGGAAATGTCGGAGGTGTGGATCCCGGGATCAATCAGCCCGGGGCGGTTGGTAACGTGGGACGGGACCCCGGGATCAACCAGCCCGGTGCAGCGGGCAATGTCGGAGGTGTCCCCCCCGCCAGAGATCCCGGGTTTAACCAACCCGGTCGCCTGGGAGGCGGGATCGGCCGCTAGGGCGCCGCCGGCAGCATACGGAACGGAAGATGCCATTGCGGCGGTTCACGGTCGCCTGGATCACCCTCACCGCCACGATCGACACTCCCGCACTGCACCCCGGGACGCACCCCTCCCCGATTCAGAACTCAGGAGCAAAGTAGGTTGGCAAGACAAACCGTGCTCGCCGCGACGCTGGTTGGCCTCGCGCTGTTCGTACCGGCGCGCGCATTCGCGCAGGAGCCGGACGACGGATGGAAGTTCTCGATCACACCCTACCTGTGGTTGCCGAGCCTGAGCGGCGACCTGAACTACGGCCCGCCGCCTGAGGGAGGGGGATCCCCGAGCGTGAGTATCGACGCGAGCGATATCCTGGACAACCTCGAACTCGCCCTGATGCTGGGCGGCACGGCCAGCAAGGGTCGGTGGCTGATCGGCACCGACGTCATCTATCTCGATTTCTCCGGCGCAAAAAGCAAGGTCCAGAGTGTCGACCTCAATCCCGGTCAGGGCGATATCAATATCGGCACGGCCGATCTCAATGCCGGCACCGACAGCTCGCTTACGGGGTGGCTCTGGACCCTGGCGGGCGGCTACGCAGTCGTGCAGAAACCGAAGCTCGATCTCGCTGTCCTCGCCGGTTTCCGTTACTTCGGCCTGGACTCAAAGACCAACTGGCAACTGACCGGAACGGTCACGGGCACCGGCCCGGGCGGAAACACCGCGACCTTCGCCCGAACAGGCACCACCAAGAAGTCGGAGGACATCTGGACGGGCATCGCCGGCATTCGGGGACAGTACCATCTGGGAGACAGCAACTGGTTCACGAATTTTTATGCGGACGTCGGCGGCGCATCTTCCACGTTTACCTGGCAGGGCATGGCGGGGATCGGCTACGCGTTCGGCTGGGGCGACGTCCTGCTCGATTACCGTTATCTGTACTATAGCCAGAGCGGGGACCAGCTGGTCGACAACCTGAGCTTCGGCGGTCTCGCGCTGGGCGCCAGGTTCCGGTTTTGAGTGGGAACCGGCGCGAAACGTCTTCGTTGATTTCAACTCCACGACTTGGTAAGGAGCAAAATCATGCATTACAACTTCCCTGAGACGAAGCCGACCGAGCCTCGGTACGTTTTGCTCGCGCTGTTGTGGTGCTGCGCCGGCGGCACTCCCACCGCGGCCATGGCGGCGGTGGAATCGCTCGACAGCTACATGTCGGCCGATATCCAGGGCATGATACAAACCGACCGCTCGATGGGTGTCCGTCACGGCATCGAAACCACCGGCAAGCCCGGGGCGCCGGACGCCACCACGACCATCGACGGCAGGCAGCTCCCGCCACCGCCGGACAAGACCTTCGGCGGCAAGATCGAGCGCAATGTCGTGGATTCCAGGCCCTACTGGCCGCCGCGCGTGGTGCCGCCGAAGGAGGCGCCCAACGTGCTGCTGATCATGACCGATGACTCTGGTTACGGCGTGCCCAGCACCTTCGGAGGGGTCATCCCGACGCCGGCGCTGGACCGCATTGCCGAGAACGGCCTGCGTTTCACCAACTTCCACTCCACGGCGGTCTGCTCGGCTACCCGCGCGGCGCTCATCACCGGACGCAACCATCACCAGATGGGCTTCGGTGTGGTGTCGGAAACGGCGACCGGCTATCCCGGCTACAACAGCATCATGACCAAGGACAAGGCCACCATCGGCAAGATATTAAAGGACAACGGCTATGTGACCTCCTGGTTCGGAAAGAACCACAACACGCCGGCGTTCCAGGCCTCGCAGATCGGCCCGTTCGATCAGTGGCCCATTGGCATGGGTTTCGACTACTTCTACGGCTTCATGGGCGGCGACACCAACCAGTGGCAGCCGGCCAATCTGGCCCGCAACACGACCTACATCTATCCGTTCCTGGACAACCCGAAATTCAACCTGATCACCGCCATGGCGGACGACGCCATCGGGTACATCGAGCGCATCAATGCCCTGGATCCTGACCAACCGTTCTTCGTCTACTATGTGCCCGGCGCCACCCATGCGCCCCATCATCCGACCCCGGAGTGGATCGAAAGGATCAGCAAGATGAACCTGTTCGACGAGGGCTGGAACAAGCTGCGCGAGACCATCTTCGCCAACCAGAAACGGCTCGGCGTCATCCCCCAGGACGCCAAGCTGACGCCCTGGCCGGACGACCTGTTGAAGCACTGGGAGCAGCTCAACGATGCTGAAAAGAAGCTGTTCCTGCGCCAGGCCGATGTCTTCGCCGCCTACACGGCCTATACCGACCACGAGATCGGCCGGGTAATCCAGACGGTTGAAGACCTGGGCAAGCTCGACAACACGCTGATCATCTACATCAACGGCGATAACGGCACCAGCGCCGAGGGCGGGCTCAACGGCACGCCGAACGAGGTGGCGGCAGTCCAGGGCGTCCAATTGCCGGTGGAAGCCCAGATGAAATGGTACGATGTCTGGGGTTCGGATCAGACCTACAACCACATGTCGGTGGGCTGGACCTGGGCCTTCGGGACGCCCTTCTCCTGGACCAAGATGGTGGCGTCCCACTTCGGCGGCACCAAGCAGGGCATGGCCATCTCCTGGCCCGGGGTGATCAAGGACAAGGGCGGCGTCCGTAACCAGTTCCACCACGTCATCGACATCGTGCCGACCATCCTCGAGGCGGCCCAGATCAAACAACCCGAGATCGTGGACGGCATCCCGCAGACGCCGATCCAAGGCGTCAGCATGCTCTACACCTTCGACGAGAAGAACGCGGACGCCCCCTCGACCCGCAAGACCCAGTACTTCGAGATGATCGGCGATCACGCCATCTACCACGACGGCTGGATGCTCAGTTCCAAGGTCATGCGCGTGCCCTGGGACAACAGCGGCAAGGGACACCATGACCCCGCCAGTTGGCCCTGGGAGCTGTACGACCTGAGCAAGGACTGGACCCAGTACGAGGACGTGGCAGCCAAGCACCCCGAGAAGGTGAAGGAGTTGGAGGTCCTGTTCTGGAAGGAGGCGGAGCGGAACCAGGTGCTGCCGCTGGATTCAACCACCTTTACCCGCATACCGCAACCGCGCCCCAGCCTGGCGGCCGGCCGCAGCGAGTTCACCTATTCCGGTGAGATGACCGGCACACCCAACGGCGACGCGCCGAGCGTCATCGCCAGCTCCTACAACTTCAAGGCCGACATCGAGGTGCCGGAGGGTGGTGCCGAGGGCATGATCGTGACCCAGGGCGGCCGCTTCGCCGGTTACGGCTTCTACGTTTTGAAGAACAAGCCGGTCTTCCTGTGGAACCTGGTCGATCTCAAGCGCATTCGCTGGGAAGGCCCCGAGTTGACGCCCGGCAAGCACACGCTGGAATTCGACTTCAAGTACGACGGTCTGGGCGCAGCAACCCTGGCCTACGGCAGCCCCAGCGGCCTGGGCCGCAGCGGCACCGGTGTACTCAAGGTCGACGGCGAGGTGGTAGCGACCCAGAAGATGGAAAAGACGATTCCAATGACCCTGCAGTGGGACGAGAACTTCGACGTGGGGGCCGATACCGGCACGCCGGTGGATGACAAGGACTATCAGGTGCCGTTCCGATTCACCGGCAAACTCGACAAGCTGACCCTGACCATTGATCGGCCGAAGCTCTCGCCGGAAGACATCAAGAAGCTCGAGACGGCCATGCACAACAATCCGGCGAGTGAGTAGCGACCCAATCGGAGGCGGCGTCCCGTGCCTCGCCTTCTGAAAAATCCACCGGACGGTATTGCACCGTTTCAGGGGAGGTGATCAGCCGGAATCTCTATAAAACCTTTCCAGAGATAAGGACAAGTGACGACGAGATGTAAACGCCTGGTAGCCACGGCGCTGGCCAAAGCGCATCTGCCTGCATCGGATGGGAGGATTCCCTGCCTGCAGGCATACCACGATTCAAACGGTATGGGTGGCAATGTCAGCGAAGTACCAAGATGAACACGGTTTCCCGCCAAACGCGCTGATTACCAAATGACCACTCGAATCCGGCCGATACCGGGGACGGACTTCGAGTCGCTGTTCGTGTTGCACGGCGGACGGGTCCGCCGAGCGTTGGAACGGGCCGGTCTGGTTCAGGATTCGCGCCTTCGTTCGGGACGGGTCGCGGTGATCCTGGCGGTGGTCACGTGGTTGCCGCTGCTGATCCTGGCGATAGTAGAGGGTGTCGCCTGGGGCGAGCGAGTAGAGGTGCCGCTCCTGGAGGATTTCCTGCCTTATGGCCAGTTTCTGGTCGCCCTACCGGTTCTGGTGTGGGGAGAGAGCATCGTCGCTCAAATACTGGAGCGGACGGTTGCGGAATTGCGGCGTTCCGACCTTCTCGCCCCGGAAGAGAACCGGGAATTGGACGCGTTGTTGACGCGCTTTGTACTGCGATGGAAAGGCAGGAGTATGAACGCGCTGCTTATGCTTCTGACCTTCGCCGCGACGGGCCTGTCGTTCTGGGGCGTACGGGAATGGCTTTCGGGTGGGTGGCAGTACGTCGATGAGCGGCTGACGCTGCCGGGATGGTGGTATCTGCTGATTGGCATGACCGTGTTGCGATTTCTGGAACTGCGTTGGTTGTGGCGTTTTCTGTTGTGGGCGTGGTTCCTGTCGCGGGTTGCGCGATTGAAGTTGCAGCCTCGGCCCACTCATCCCGATCGAGCCGGCGGCCTGGCGTACCTGGGCGCGACTCAGGCTGGCTTCGGCGTTCTGGTGTTCGCACTCGGTGTCCAGTTGTCTTGCCTGGTCGCTGACGGGTTCAGTTATCAGGGTGCAGATCTCTTGGCATTCTCGACATACCTGATTGCTTTTGTGTTGATCACGATGGTAGTGCTCTTGCTGCCGCTTCTGGTTTTCGCGCCAAAACTCGTACAGGCGCGCGAGGAAGGCCTCGTATATTTGAGCGGCAGTGGCTACGAAGGCGCGAATGAACTGGAGAGTAAACTGCGTGGTCGATGGACCGAAGACGTATCGGCCGATGAGATTTCCGGGCTGGCTGACTTCGGCGCGCTGTATGAGAACGCGCGATGGACGAAGCCCCTGCCGCTGGAAATACGGCATGTCTTCGCCATGGTGCTGTCCGCAGTGCTGCCATTTCTACCGCTGGTGTTCCTGGTGGTACCGGCGCAGGACGTTGTCCGAACATTGACCAGTCTGCTCTTGTGATCGAGTCGGGATAGCTCCAATAGTCACCATCGCAATCTTTTGCTCTAATTCTCCAGTTTGTTGGCAACCTCTTAGCGTGAAAGACGTCCGGGTCCCTACAAATGCTTTGAAAAATCCACAATTCGGTTATCCTTTTCGGAGATTGGCATGCAAACGAAAAATCGCGCGCGGCTCACCGTGGCGCTGACCACGCTCCTCGTCCCGGTGATGACTACGGCCTTTGCCGCGACCCCATTTACACTCGAGAAAAGGGTCCCGGCTCAATCTGCAGAACGGTATGGTGACTCCCGCTCGGCACGCTCATCCGCACAGACGAGCGATACCGACACGACCGCTTGATTCAGGGGCCGCGTGGGTGGCACTACTGGAACCGGCTGGAGAATCCCAAGGATTTTCTGAACCCGAATCTCTGGGGCGACAAGCTTCCAACCTATTTCATGGGCCAGATGAAGCTGCCTCCCGGAACACGGTTGACCATGCGCGGACAATTCCCCCATGCGCGCTATTTCAAGATCGCCTTGTACCGCTTTGAGCACAACACCTTCATTGCGCTCGGCGGTGAGGATCTGGCGGCGTGGGATATTGAACCCGACCCCGGTTCAAGCAATCCATTTATTGCAGGTGCTGATCGCACCGTAAAGAATCGCAGTTACACTGCGCATATCGTCGCTGACGATCCTCCGGCCAATCCCGCCGACCGTGAAAAAAACTCCATGTATGCCGGTCGGGAGGACAGGTCTATTCAGGCTGTCTTTCGCATCTATGTGACAGACAAGGGATACGATGGAGCGGGTCTCAGCCGAGGAGATTCACCTTCTTTGCCTGAGCCTCTGGTGACCTATGAGGCAACACTCGCCGACGGTACACGAATTTCATCGGAGGAAGTCGTCGAGCGATTCGCAGAACACATCGGGTTTCCGCCTCCCCCCGTTCCCACCGAACAATGGTATGCACTCATCAACTCCGAAGACAACAATCCGAACCTGAACCCCGCGACCGCTCCAGCGCGAAAGGACGCCAAATGGGAGGTCTTCCGGGGAATCAAATACACGGTTGTAGGCGCATTCACGCCCCCCGAGGAAAAGGCGAAGATCAAGCTCCAGACCGAGATGGAAGGCGGTGGTGATCCAACGACCGTCTACATGATGAATTTTCTGTCACGAAAGT
>JAYENI010000124.1:0-11135 GCA_034722015.1 Pseudomonadota bacterium | reverse complement strand
GAGTATTACCTCGGGCTGGTGATCGACCGCGCGAGCCAGCGCGTGACCGTGATCGCCTCGGACTCGGGCGGCATGGACATCGAGGAAGTCAGCCGGACCGATCCGGATCGCGTGGTGCGCGAGACGGTGGACCCCGCCGTCGGCCTGCTGGATTTTCAGTGCCGCAAGATCGCCTCGCGCATCGGGCTGAGCGGCAAGCAGATCCATATGGCGGTCAAGGTGCTGAAGGGACTCTACCGGTGTTTCCGCGACAACGACGCCACGCTGGCGGAGATCAATCCGCTGGCGATGGTCGGGGACCGGCTCGTCGCGCTGGACGCCAAGATGAGCTTCGACGACAACGCCCTGTACCGCCGGCCCGCCATCACCGAGTTGCGGGACTTCGACGAGGAAGACCCGAAGGAGGTCGACGCGGGCGGGCACAATCTCAGCTACATCGCGCTGGACGGTACCGTGGGTTGTATCGTCAACGGAGCGGGACTGGCGATGGCAACCATGGACGCCATCGTCCTGCACGGCGGACGGCCCGCCAACTTTCTCGACGTCGGCGGGGGGGCGTCGCCGGAAAAGATCGCCAATGCCTTCCGGATCGTGCTGGCCGACGACAACGTCAAGGCCATCCTGGTGAACATCTTCGCCGGCATCAATCGTTGCGACTGGGTCGCGACCGGGCTGGTGCAGGCGATGGAGGAGCAGGAGATTCAGATCCCCGTCGTCGCCCGTCTGGCGGGCACCAACGTGGAGGAGGGCAACCGCATCCTCGACGAATCGGGACTGACGCTCATCCGGGCGGAAAATCTCGACGACGCGGCGGCCAGGGTCATCGCCGCCGAGCAGGGGACGGTGCAATGAGTATTTTCATGGACAAGGGCTCGAAGGTCGTCATTCAGGGGATCACCGGGCAGCACGCGACGTTCCACGCCACCGAGGCGATGGAGAGCGGCACGCCGGTCGTCGGCGGCGTGACACCGGGCAAGGGGGGCACCACGCACCTCGACCTGCCGGTCTTCGACACCGTGCAGGAGGCCGTTCAGGAAACCGGTGCGGACGTATCCGGCATCTTCGTGCCGCCACCGTTTGCCGCGGACGCCATCATGGAGGCCATCGACGCGGGCATCCGCGTGATCGTGGTCATTGCCGAAGGCATTCCGGTACAGGACATGGTGCGCGTCAAGCGCTACGTGGCGGGTCGCGACACCCTGATCTTCGGCCCGAACACGGCCGGTGTCATCACCCCGGGCGAATGCAAGGTCGGCATCATGCCGTCGCACATCTACTCCTCGGGGCGGGTCGGTGTCGTTTCCCGCTCGGGCACGCTGAACTACGAGGCCGTCGAGCAGATGACCGCGCTCGGGATGGGGCAGTCCACCTGCGTCGGCATCGGCGGCGATCCGGTCAACGGCACGGATTTCCTCACCGTACTCAAGGCCTTCGGGGATGACCCGGACACCGATGCCGTCGTCCTGATCGGCGAGATCGGCGGTCCCCAGGAGGTCGAGGCCGCCCGCTGGGCGAGGGAGAACCTGAACAAGCCGCTGATCGGTTTCATCGCCGGAGTCTCCGCCCCGCCCGGCAGGCGCATGGGCCACGCCGGGGCCATCATCTCCGGAGAATCCGATACCGCGCACGCCAAGATGGCGCGCATGGAGGAACTCGGCGTGCATGTGGTCCGCAACCCTGCCCACATCGGCGAGACCGTCCACCGCGTCATGTCGGGGGCCTGAGGCACGGCCCCGATACGGGAGTCGCGAGAGTAGCCTGGATGAAGCGCAGCGGAATCCGGGTTGAATAGTCGTACCAATTCTTCTCCGTTTCACGAGAAGGCCGGACTGGCTTGTCACACGGCGTCAATTGGATTCTGTTACCAGCCCCGGCCGGGCGTAGAGATAGCCAAATCGGTCTCGGGAGCGCTCGCTGAACAGAGTGGTTTCCATGGGCTTAGGCGATTTCTGTCAAATGACATACCAGCCTGCTTGTCTTTTCGCCCGTCTTCTGCGTTGCGCCAACCGTCACATAGCTCGCTATGCTCCGGTTGGTGCGCCTTGAATACGAACGAGAATCCGGCGCATTCTGGTATACCATTTTCCGGCAATCGCCTAAGCTGATATAAGTGACGCGTGTCGGAACCATCAGAAGAGTAGGGAGCAGCGTGGTCGGGATCCGGATTACTGTACTCGATCCGCACGAAGACGGTCGCGGTGAATCCCTTCGTGTCCCGGTCGAGTGCCTGGCCGGTTTCGGCGCCCTCGGGGAGATGCACTGCGTGACCATTGTCCCCGGCGCCGTTCGCGGAAACCACGCCCACCCTCTCCGCTCGGAGATGATGGTGGTCCGTTCGGGAGGGCCCTGGACCCTGGCATGGCGGGTGCTTTCGGCGTCCGAGGTCTCCACGCGCAGGTACGACGGGACCCGCGTACTGGTGCTGAACGTCGACGCAGGGACCTTCCATGCGTTGCGCAACGACGGGCAGGAGCCGATGTCCATCGTGTCGTTTTCCGACGGTGCTCTCGCGAAGGGCGACACGGTTTGGGAGACACTCCTGACCTGACGATTCAACCTGGCGCGGGGCCATCGTGCACAAGAAGGGCAGAAAGATCCGGGTCGGTTTCATCTCAACTCGAAGAGCCGCACACCGCAGCTTAGGCGATTTCTCTCAAATAATGTACCACCTCACTTGTCTTTCGTGCATACACTAACTTGACCTTAGGATCGACGAATGTCTTCGGAAGGAAGTAATCCAGATAGCGGTCATAAAACGTTCAAGTATTGCGCCGTTCAGCTAAATTTGCTGTCCTTGATAAAAGTGACCACCGTTATCGGATTTTGCGGAGGGCTTTCCTGGGCACTTGTCGTTTTTGTATTAGACGTGGCGAACATTATTGAGGCAACCAGATTTAAGAATTATTGGGTGAATTTTATCGTCTTTTCTATTTTTGGCGCATTTTTCGGGGCTGCGTCCTCGGTATTGGGATATCCACTGTATTCGTGGTTTTGTAAGAAAAATCATGGCCAGAAGTTAAGTGGAATTTTTCACGATCCTCATGACTAGTTGGCAAGTCCGTGAAGCACAAGGGGGTCAGGCCTTACACTTGACATTTCGAGAGGATGGACTAATTTTGGGTCAATGCTCACAAGGGAGGCCGATGATGGCCCGGCCGTTAACGTGAACCCGTGGGGCTGTCGATTTCTTCATCGACAACGTCAAAAAAATACGCGGGTTGCAGACCCTGAGAAACAGCATATCCCGCGAACCGATCCAGTCTGATCCCGGGATGCTATAAACAAGGGAGAAACCAGCAAACGAGAGGACTGAGTAATGCGTGCAGTCGACAGCGCACTTGAGTTGATCGGCAATACGCCATTGGTCGAATTGCAAAACATGAACACGGGTGTATGCCGCTTGTTCGTGAAGCTCGAGTACCAGAATCCCGGCGGTTCGATCAAAGACCGCATCGCCCTCGGGATGATCGAAGCGGCGGAGCGCGACGGTACGCTTCGTCCCGGGGGCACGATTGTCGAAGCCACGGCCGGCAACACCGGTATCGGGCTGTTGCTGGTTGCGATGCACAAGGGATACAAGATACTTCTGGTCATCCCAGACAAGATGAGCCAGGAAAAGATTTTCCACGTAAAGGCACTCGGCGCCGAGGTGCTCATGACCCGCTCCGACGTCGCCAAGGGTCACCCTGACTACTATCAGGATTTTGCCGCCCGTCTCGCGGCGGAGATGGAAAACGCCTGCTACATCAATCAGTTCACGAATGCCGCCAATCCGTTGGCCCACGAGCAGGGCACCGGCCCGGAGATCTGGGAACAGATGGAGCATGACCTCGACGCTGTCGTATGCGGGGTGGGCACCTGCGGTACCCTGACCGGGCTCGGGCGCTACTTCAGGCGTGTGGCGCCGGCGGTCGAGATGGTCCTGGCCGATCCCGAGGGTTCGATACTTGCGGGGGTCGTGAATACCGGACGGACGGAGGAGCCCGGTTCGTGGCTGGTGGAAGGGATCGGCGAGGACTTTGTCCCCGCAATCTGCGACCTTTCCCTGGTCGGCGCGGCCTACACCATCAGTGATGGCGAGGCCTTCGAGACGGCGCGCGAGCTGCTGCGGCGGGAGGGTCTGTTCGGCGGTTCGTCATCCGGCACGCTGGTGGCGGCGGCGCTAAGGTACTGCCGCGCCCAGAGCGAACCGAAGCGCGTCGTGACCCTTCTTCCCGACAGCGGTAACAAGTACCTGTCCAAGATGTACAACGACTACTGGATGATGGACCAGGGATTTCAGGAACGGGAGACCTTCGGGGATCTGCGCGACCTGATCGCGCGCCGCCACGTGGACCATGCCACGATCGTCGTCAGTCCCGATGAGCACTTACTGACGGCCTACGCGCGCATGAAGCTCTATCTGATCTCCCAAATGCCGGTGATGCAGGAGGATCGTATCGTCGGTATCATCGACGAATCCGATGTGTTGCTCGCGGTCTACGGCAACGAGGCATGTTTCGATGAGCCGGTGAAGACCGCCATGACCCGCAAGCTGGAAATGGTCGCGCCATCCGAACCCTTTGAGGCCCTGATGCCCATATTCGCCAAGGATCATGTGGCCATCGTGATGGACGGCGAACAGTTTCTCGGTCTGATCAGCCGTATCGACCTCCTGCAGTATCTCAGACGGCGCATGCCGCAGTGAGCCGGCTGTCATGCGCCAAAAAACGCCACGCAAGGCCCGCGTGAAGCACCCGTCTCATGTGTGTTCTCGTCGCGTATCTGATCTGCTGTCCGTTCTCTACCGATAGCGACTGACCAAAGCCCTCGCGCCGAACAAGGTCGACTCACACCATGAAAAACACAGGAAAAAAGCTGGGCTTCGCCACCCGCGCCATTCACGCGGGACAGGCGCCGGATCCCGCCACAGGCGCGATCATCCCGCCGATCTACGCCACCTCAACCTATGTCCAGGAAAGTCCCGGCGTGCACAAGGGTTACGATTACTCCCGCACGCGCAATCCGACACGCGTGGGCTACGAGCGTTGTGTGGCCGATCTGGAGGGCGGGAAGTCCGGCTTTGCGTTCGCATCCGGCATGGCCGCCACGGCCACGGTGCTCGAATGGCTGGAGCCCGGCGCACATGTCATTGCAACGGATGACTTGTTCGGTGGCAGTTACCGCCTGTTTCAAGACGTGCGCCGTCGCTCGGCAGGGCTGGAATTCGACTTCGTGGACTTGACGGACCCGGGCGCGCTGCACGAAGCCATCCGGCCCGACACCCGGCTGTTGTGGGTGGAATCCCCAACCAATCCGCTGCTGAAGCTGGTGGACCTGGAGGCGGTCGCGAAGGTGGCGCGTCGGCATGGCATACTCAGCGTGGCCGACAACACGTTTGCCACGCCCTGGATTCAACGGCCCCTGGAATGCGGGTTCGACCTCGTCGTGCATTCGGCCACCAAGTACCTCAACGGTCACTCGGATATCGTGGGCGGCATCGCCGTCGTCGGCGACAACGATGAACTCGGCGAGCAGATGGCATTCCTGCAGAACGCCGTCGGTGCGATCGCCAGTCCCTTTGACAGCTTTCTGGCGTTGCGGGGCGTGAAGACACTTTCGCTACGGATGCAACGTCACTGCGAGAACGCCGCGGTGATCGCCGACTGGCTACAGGCGCACAAGGACGTGGTACGCGTGCACTATCCCGGACTTGCCAGTCATCCCCATCACGCACTGGCCCGCCGCCAGATGCGGGGTTATGGAGGGATGGTGAGCGTCGTGCTCAAGGGCGGTCTGGAAAAGGCCCGGGCCTTTCTGGAGCGCTGCGAGATCTTTGCGCTCGCCGAGAGTCTCGGGGGTGTGGAGAGCCTGATCGAACACCCGGCGATCATGACGCATGCCTCGATTCCTGCCCACACCCGCGCCAGACTGGGCATCGACGATGGCTTGGTACGCCTGTCTGTCGGAATCGAGGATCCCGATGATCTGATCCGGGACTTGGAGAATGCGCTCGCGAAACCCTGAACGAATGGTCGCGTCAGCGCATCGTTGCGCCGCGCGATACCCGCTCCGTCACCCATCCAAAATGATACGTTCAGGCGTTTGCCGCTGGGGTGATCGAAAGGACCCCGCCAGGCAAACTCCGGCATTATGCGCTCGTAGTGGTATGCGCCAGGACCGGTCCCGGCGGTCCTGGCCGTAGCACCGTGGGGCATGACCTGCTGTCGGTCAGGCGGACCAGCAGAGCGTCCGTGATAACCTCCATCACCCGTCGTACGGTGTCCACCAGCTGGATGTTCGGGATCATGGGCACCCCACGGCGTGCCGCCTCCTCTATCAGATATGTCTGTAGTTGCCAGATGGAAGTAAAGTTCTCCAGGTACCGGCCGGCACTACGGGAAGGTGCCTTCTGGCCACGGCGTGCGAAATGCCGCTTCAACGCATCCTGACTTGGATTGGTGAGCAGGAGGGGTACGAACAGGGCGTCGTGATGGGACAGGTGTTCATGGTAGGCGGGATGGACGTGAATACCCTCGATGATGGTCGAGGCCCTTTCCCTGACCGATCGCTCTATGACGCCGTCCATCGCTGTGGCCAGACTGGCGGCCTGGGCGCGAAAACCGTCAACGAGTTGTGAACCCTCGCCGGATGCCACACCGATGGCAGCCTGACGGGCCTGCCAGGCTGCATAGGTAGAGGCATGAAGCTCCGGGGCTGACTCCTCAGATACAAAGAGCCGCACAACCTCGCGCAGCATGTCGGTGGACTGTGTACGCCCGATATCCAGGCGTAGAGACAGCTCCGCGGCAACCGTACTCTTTCCCGTGCCGGTACAACCACCTATCAGTAATATCAGTGGCGTTCCGCTGCGCCGGAACGTCGACCACGCCAGGTACCGCTTCGCTGCGTCCATGCCGAGGTCCGACTCGGTGGTTCGAACGAGTTGATCGTCGTCCAGATTCAAGGCGATCTGCGGACACTCGTCCAGACACTCCATGAACCCGCGCCGGGAAAGTACCAGAAACCTGGAGTCCTCAAGCGTCATGGCGGATGCCGTTCGTACCGAATCCCCCATCAGGGCCAGCTCGCCCAGATGCTCGCCGGGCCCCTTTATGTTGAGAACATTCTCCTCGCCCCCGGTGCCGCCCGTATACACCTTCACTTTGCCTGCCAGGACCAGATAGAGCGATGACGCTTCTTCACCCTCCTGGATGAAAACCGTACTGCCCCGCAGCGTCCGCGTCACCCCGCGGGTCGCGACGGCATCCAGCTCCTGAGCCGACAGCCCCGCAAACAGGTCGATCCCAGACAGCAAGTTGCCTTCACACGGATTTTTCTCGGTCATGCCGGTGGCACCTCTATTACTCGATCGGGCGCATCAACGGCCCCGCTACGCCACTGTATACCCAATTGTCCGCCTTCCATACCTGGCGTCCGTCCATAGACACTAACCATTTACTTGCGCCCTGCACCTTGAAAGGCATGTTCGCTTGGCCTGCTTGCCGGGTCCTTGCCGCGTGAATCAATGGAACGGAAACACGTAGTTCAACCAGCTCGACATGCGCAGCAGGATGCGTCGCAACAGCGCGACGTGGTGGGCGTGATCAGTATAGATCGCCGACTGCCCGTACAGCCCTTGCGGCAGGTCGTACTGCTCGATGAGAGGATCGTCGAGTTCCAGCTCGACCGCCATGCGGCCGGCCACCGTGTTTTCGCGGTACTCGATCAGGTCCGCGCTCCCCGTGAGCTGTCCTTCAGCGATGACCGGCAACACCTGCTTGACCTTCGCCTTGAACACCTGCCCGGGCAGCGCATCGAAGGCGACCTCGGCTTCATCGCCGGCCGTCAGCCGCAACAGACTGTTCTGCCGGTACCAGCCGATCAGTACGGCCTCGTCCCTGGGCAGAAACACCATCACTGCGCTGAACGCGACGCGACCGGCCATCATGCCCGGCCGCGCGGTCAGCTGCGTCACGATGCCGTCGGACGGCGCCCGCACGACGGTGCTGTCGAGATCGAACCGTGCCTGGTGCAGCTGCGCCTCGAGGTCGTCGACCTTGGCTGCGGCTTCTTCATACTGAGCCCGCCAGCGCTCGGTCGTGCGGTCCGAGCCGGCCCCCTTCGCCTGTAGCCTGGTGCTACGGTCCCGCTCCAGTTGCGCGTGGTCACGGTCGTCCATCGCACCATCCAGGCGCGCCTCCAGCGCCTCGACCTTGTCGCGGAACGGTACGTCGTCGATCCGGTACAGCACGTCGCCTTCGCTGATGGGCGTATTGACCTCGACCGGGATCTCGGCGATACGTCCGCGCACCTGCGGTACGATTGGTACCGATGTGAAATACAGCCGCGTCGACTCGGAATACGGATGGTTGTAGTTCATCATCATGAACAGCGTGCCGATGATCAACACGCCGCCGAGCACCGCGGTCGGCACCGTCCACTTGTTCAGGGGGATCCGGAACAACTTGAAGATGACCACGCAGATCGCGGTGTAGGTGAGGATCAGCAGCAATTCCATAGTTACTTTTCCTCACGCTGTTCGAGTGCCGTCAGGCGTTGCGACAACACTCCGAGTTCGGTCCGCAGGGACTCGATCTCGTCCGCGCCCGGCTCCTTGCCGCCGGTGGCGAAGCCCCATCCGCGGTCTTCGCGGTACAGCGTCGCCCAGACCCATAGAAACGGCCAGATAACGTGAAGCGTGAACAGGCTGATCCAGCCGGCGACGTGGATCGCGTCCTGCTGGGGATGGTTGCGACGCTTGGCGATTTCGTAGGGGATGTCGTGGATCGCGATGATGCTGTAGAAGATCACGATCGCAACGAAGAACAACAGGAACAGTGCGAAATAGTCGAGCATCGGCGAATCCTCCCGTAGAGTCGCTGGTGATTCTGCCATCTGCGACCGCGTTTCACCATTCCGCTATAGATGGTGATGCGTGAGCGCTTACCGGCTTTTGGTTGGTGGCATTGCGTGGCGTCGGAGCAGTGCGATCAGAAAGCGGCGCGTCGGCGCCGGCGCAAGTCCGTCCATGTCTCACCGGAAGATGAAGGGAGGGGGCAGGTCCCCGCGCCTGCCCCTTGAGAAGGGCAGAGAATTTGCAGACAGACCACGTTTGTTTCATCGATGCCCAACAGAAAAACGAAAAAACGTGGTCTCTCCCGGCCATGATGAGAGGATAGTAGAGGATGTTGGATTGTTAGAACTGACCCCAGACTCTTCAGACTCTTTGTGCGCGAAACATCTGTTGGAGATGACTGTAACGATATGGGTACAGCTGGGATAATTCGTGGTGGTCCAGATAGTGGAAACTGTGGGTGCACCGGGGAATTGCTATAAGAATTGTTTATGAGTCTTGGGGAAACGGCCGCCGCAGAAACCTGACAACCGTTCCGTATGTTGGCCCCTTCAGTCCTTCCAGGGTGTGCTCGATATCCTCTTGCGGCCCGAGCTTGCTGGTCCAGTTTCCATTCCGAAGCTGCCTGGCTGCATGTGTCGGAGCACCATCTGATGACGTAAACAATGCAACCTTTTCATGTTCTGGTTCAAGTGCATCGTTTTCACACGGCTGGTAACCCAGCTTCATATAGGCCTGAACAAATGCGTCGAGTGTTACTTCGCGAGGAATGTCCGGGGGCCAGTATGCCTGCCCCAAGGGGTCTGGCCACCACCAACGACCATCCTCTCCGGCAGCCCACGCGATGCAATTGTATTCCGGGGTAACCTGGCTGGTTATACGAAAGCCCGACTGTTGCAGGTTTGGAAAATCCGATTCTTCCCACATCTCACCACTGATATCCCTGCTTCTTGCCCCACTCCAGCCAATCCGCCGCCATCTGCCGGATATTGCCACGATTCTCATCAGAGACCGGATCTTCACCAGTAATGGACTTTAACGCCCAGAACCAATGATCCGGTCGCTTTTCTAGTTCTCTGAGAATCAGCGGAATGACCGCTTCCCCCATGCCAATAATCTGCTGATATGCCGGGTGCATCGCTAACTGAGTCAGGCTTGATGACACGCCCTGACTCTGGCGCCATTCCTCAGCCAATGCCAAAAAGCGCTGCTCAATCCTCTCAGATAGGGACTCGCGCGTTGAGCGGACCAGCCTGCCCCAATCGTATGCCGTTTCCGTCCGGTATTCTGATAATGCACGCCCCAGTACAGTACGAATCTTTGCAGACCATTCAGATGAGCCATGAGACTGGTCCAAGGGAGCTGTAACCATTAAAACCAGTGGCAAACCATAGTCCTCTGCCTCTTCCGAAGGCCGGGCAGTATCCGGCACCCCTGTCGCAGACACTGCGCCATAGTAATGTACCAATGCCCCTGCCGCTACGACTCCCTGCCGGGCGTCGCTAGTTCCGTCATTCTGATATGGCATCGAACATCCCCCTGGAATCGTCTGTAATCAATTGCTCAAACGCATCACGCTCCCGGTCTCGTAGTATATCGA
Source organism: Pseudomonadota bacterium (assembly GCA_034722015.1). Taxonomy (GTDB): domain Bacteria; phylum Pseudomonadota; class Gammaproteobacteria; order JAJDOJ01; family JAJDOJ01; genus JAJDOJ01. The sequence continues at coordinate 699 of JAYENI010000124.1, read as the reverse complement.
CCTTGCTCATGGCTTCTTCAACGGGTAAGGGAGTATCGCCAAACTCCCAAACCAGATCGAGATCCAGCAAAAAGGCGGCATAACCTTCTCGCACCGAAGTATCCGTAAAGGTGAGGATCAGCTTAACGGGTTCATCATCGTAGATATGTTCGGTACGGGTAATGAAACTGATGATCCGGGTCGGAAATCCCGGCGGCGACATAGGCGGGACCACGAAATATTTATTAAGATCAAGACTCCCGGTATTTTTGATCTCAATCTTGTTGATATAGCGAAGCCCGATACGCTGAATCCCATCACATGGCATCGTATTGCTATACTTTACTAACGCATCCTCTATCCTGGGCCTGAACTCTTCCCAGCGCTGATACGGGCGCAGCATATGTACACTAAGAACATTCTGCCCTATGGCCACCAACGCCTTTCCGTCCTCACTCGGGAATTGTATTCGCCCAAGCTCTTGCCTAAGGAGGAAAGAGGCGCCAGCCTGGTCTGATCCGGCATGCAGGTTCGCTTCGATAGGTGCGCGCTGAACCGGCTTTCCGGGGTAAGTATCTTTAATCTGATCCCGAAATACCAGCGGAAGCATTGGATCCCATTCTGAACTATTCTCAAAACGGAAGTCACATAATGCCTCTTCAATCGGCGGATTCTTGTAGACCCTTCTTTGCATAACAGTCGCTATACTCGATCAGGAAA
>JAYENI010000123.1:0-11180 GCA_034722015.1 Pseudomonadota bacterium | reverse complement strand
TTCTCTCTCGCCTACCCGATGTGCGCGGGTTAAACAGGCTGCTACCGGCAATCGCCTAACGGTGCGGGCACGCCTGCCTCATCGTTGATCATGCCCGGATCCGGGCGCTATCCCCCGCGCGATCCGGTCCGTTGCTCGAGAAAATCCGCCATTGCGGCCTGTGTCAACTCAAACGACTCCAGTACCTCCCTTGTCAACTGCGTGGCATCCCGCCGCTGCAGCTCTTCATTACGCATCTGCTCGATCCTCAAACACAACTCGGCAAGCCATGTCCCGCCGAGATCCGATGCGCTGCCCTTCAGTGCATGCGCGGTGTCGCGCGTCCTGTCGAAATCACCGGCCGCCAGGGCGTCCCGCAGCACGACAATCAGATTTCCACCCGAGGCGCCGAATTTCCGGACCAGACCGGAAACAAACTCCGTTCCACGCCCGACATCGACCAGCATCTCGAGTCTGGCCTCGTCGATTCCTGTGAAGTTGCGCTCATCGACCACTACAAATGGACCCGTGTACTATCGGGTTCATCGCGCAATTGCGTCTCCACCTCGCGCACCAGGGCCAATTGCCCGAGGAATGCCTCGACGCATCGGGGCGCAAAGTGGCGGCCTGACTCCCCGCGGATGTAATCGACGGCATCCGCGGAGCGCCAGGCCTGTTTGTATGGACGCTCGGTCGTCAATGCGTCATAGACGTCCGCCACCGCGACAATCAGTGCCGGCAAGGGAATCTCGTCCCCCTCCAGGCTTTCCGGATAGCCGCTGCCGTCGTATCGCTCGTGGTGGTACCTGGCGATCTGCGCACCCAGCGTGATGTATTTCGACCGGCTGTCGCGGAGGATTTCATACCCGATTTGTGAATGCTCCTTCATGAGCTCCCACTCGTCCGGGCCGAGCTTTCCGGGTTTCAGCAGGACATGGTCCGGTATGCCGATCTTGCCGATGTCATGCATGGGCGCGGCCACCTCGATCTCCTCGCATTCGCTCTTTTCGAGCTGTAGCCATTCGGCGATGAGGCGCGAATAGCGCGCCATGCGCAGCACGTGATTACCCGTACCTTCGTCCCGGTACTCGCCTGCCTTCGCCAGCCGGAGTAGCGTTTCCCGCTCCCGATCGCGAATCTGCCGGGTCGCCTGGGAGACCTGATGTTCGAGCCAGGACGCACGGTCACGCACCACTTTCTGGTGCTTTCTGAGCATCAGGAGATTTCGGCATCGCGCCTGACACTCCACCCTGTCCAGGGGCCGAACGAGAAAATCCGTCGCACCGGCCTGCAAGGCCCGGTACCGGACTTCGGGATTCCCCACCACTGTTACCACGACGATGGGGATCTCCTCGCAACCCGGCAGGACCCGGATTCGCTTGATGACCTCGACACCGTCGAGTTCGGGCATCCGGTAATCGGTTACCAGCATGTCGGGAGACCGGATCTCGGATCGCCGGAGTGCCTCGATCGGGCTCTCGAATGTCTCCACCTCGATGCAGGGATCCATCTGGAGAATCATCTGGCGCAGGACATCCCGCCCGGTGGCCTGGTCGTCCAGTACATAGATCAGGTCGAAACCCCGACCACCATTCGCCAGCGACCCCGACCCCGACACCGGTCCGATACCCCCTGATGTCGCACGGTCGCCGGCGTTTCCGTCCCGCGATCCGGAACGGTTCTGAGACTCTTTCATTTCGGCTGATTCAGGAAAAGGGAACCGTTCTCCGGATACGTGTTAACCCGGACTCAGGCGATTGCCGGAAAATGACATACCAGATTGCGCAGGATTATCGTTCGTATTCAAGGCGCGGCAACGGGCGCATAGTCGTTCTATACAACCGTTGCCGCAACGCCGAAGACGGACGAAAAGACAAGCAGGATGGTATGTCATTTTCCAGAAATCGCCTCAACTAAGTGTAGACCATGAGAGAAACCCGTATCTCCGGTACGGTACGCCGAAACCACCGCGCGTTGCGACGCTCAACCACCGCCGGCCCGGGCGTTAAGATAGGCCCGTTCGGAGATGTCGTGCCAGCGCATGACCTTTTTCCAGAACCCGAGGTAGGATTCGGCGATACGCCCGGCCTGGGGGGATTTTCGGGCCTCTTCCTCGACGACCTCCCTCGAGAGCCTGCGCAGTTGCTCGATGACGTCGTCGGGAAACCGGCGCATGTCGACGTTGTGCTCGTCCAGGAGTGTATCCAGGGCGTCGTTGTTACGTGCCGTATACTCGGCGAGCATGTCCTGGTTCGCAACCCTGGCGGCATTCGTCACGATGCTGCGCAGGTCAGGAGGCAGCGCTTCAAAGGCCTTCGCGTTGACGAAGCACTCGAGTGTCGTCCCCGGTTCATGCCAGCCGGGGTAGTAGTAGTATCTGGCCGCCTTGTACAGCCCGTAGGCGAGGTCGTTGTAGGGTCCTACCCATTCGGTCGCGTCAATGGCTCCGGTCTGCAGCGACGTGAACAGCTCCCCCCCGGGCAGATTGACGGGAATTCCGCCGGCTCGCTTCAGCACCTCTCCGCCCATGCCGGGGATCCTCATCTTCAGTCCCTTCAGATCCTCCAGAGAATTGATTTCCCGGTTGAACCATCCCCCCATCTGTACACCGGTGTTGCCGGCCGCCATCGGGATGAGTCCAAACGGGGCATAGGCCTCTCGCCACAGCTCCATGCCGCCACCGTGAAACAGCCATGCATTCATCTCCATCCCGGTCAGGCCGAAGGGCACCGTGGAGAAAAACTGCAGGGCACTGTTCTTCCCCTTCCAGTAATAGGCCGACCCGTGACCCAGTTCGGCCACACCACGCGACACCGCATCAAAAATCTCGAACGGTGGAACCAGTTCGTTTGCGCCGTACACCCTGACCCGGATCCGCCCGCCGGACATCTCGTTGATCAGTTGGGCGAGAAATTCCGCCCCCGTACCCAGACCGGGGAAGCCCTTCTCCCAGGTGGTCACCATCTTCCATACAACGGGCTCGAAATGGTCGCCACCGGCTTGCGGCGCCCGCGAGGTCTCGGGGGAGCAACCTGAAAGTATGCCACCTGCCGCTGCCGAACCCAGCGCGGCGGACTGGAGGAATTGACGTCTTCGCATGGAGTCTCCCTGGCGTTGGACCTGTTGTCATCTGCAAGCCCGGGGGGCGGACCCGAGCAAGGAACACAAAAAAATTCTGTACAGACCCGGCGTTGTCGGATTGGCGGTCTGGCGAACAGCGACCCAACACGTCCCTCCAAGAATGAACCACGCAATCCTCGGGAGGAGGGGAGTCGCGTCGCCACAGGTTCCTCGGACTGGCGCCTAGATTTGCTGAAGTCTGGCGTATTCGAGTACCAGCCACTTTGCCCCCACGCTCTCGAAATTCACCTGGACGCGGGCGCTGCGACCCGCCCCCTCGGCACCGAGCACAATCCCCTCGCCAAAGTTATTGTGCAACACACGCTGGCCTATTCTGATGTCGCCGTCGTCGGTCTCGCGCACACCGGCACCCGCACCGACAGACTGGTGGGTAGTGCCGTAACGGACGCCGCGAATCAGCTCTGTCGGTATCTCAGCAAGAAAACTGGAAGGGGAATTGTAGTGGTCGGTCCCGTACTGGCGCCGCGTCTCGGCGCAGGTCAGGATCAGTTGCCGGCGCGCGCGCGTAATACCCACGTAACACAGCCGCCGCTCCTCCTCGAGTCGACCCGGCTCTTCTGCCGACATCCTGTGGGGAAAGAGACCCTCTTCCATGCCGGACATGACGACCACGGGAAACTCGAGGCCCTTGGCCGAGTGCAGGGTCATCAGCTGGGCGCAATCCTCACCCTCGGTACCCTGTCCCTCACCGGCCTCCAGCGCCGCATGCGCCAGAAAGGCCTCCAGACGGGGAAGATCGCCGTGCAGTTCCGGATCATAGTTGAAGGCGCTGCCCGCGGAGACCAGTTCCTCGAGGTTCTCGATACGGGCCTGGCCGCGCTCGGCCCCCTCTTTCTCGTAGTGGTGCTTCAGCGCGCTGACGCCGATGGCGTGGTCAATCTGCTCGGCCAGGGGCAGGGCCGCCATTCGCGCACCTGCACCTTCGACCAGCGACACGAAGCCGCGCACCGCACCGGCCGCCCTGGCCGCCAGAAGTCCGTCCGCAAGGGTCTCGGCAGCGGCGTCCCACAGGCTGATACCCCGTTCCCGGGCCCTGTCCCTCAAGATCGCCAATGTGCGTTCGCCGATCCCCCGGGTGGGTCGGTTGACGACGCGCTCGAAGGACGCATCGTCGTGATGGTTCACGATCAGTCTCAGGTACGCCAGGGCATCCTTGATCTCCGCACGCTCGAAAAATCGCTGCCCACCGTAGACCCGATACGGAATCCCGCGCTCGAGAAACGCCTCCTCGAAGACCCGCGACTGGGCGTTGGACCGATACAACACTGCGAACTCGCTGCGGGTCAGATCACCCTCGCGGGTCATCTCGAGGAGCTTCTCCGCGACAAACCGGGCCTCGTCGCGTTCGTTGTAGGCCTTGTAGAGCAGGATGGGATCACCCGCCTCCCCGGTCGTCCAGAGCGATTTGCCCATCCTGCCGGCATTGTTGCGGATCAGACCGTTCGCGGCCTCCAGGATGGTCCCGGTCGAGCGGTAGTTCTGCTCCAGGCGCACGGTCATGCAACCGGGGAAATCCCGCGTAAACGACTGGATATTCTCGATCCGGGCGCCGCGCCATCCGTAGATCGACTGATCGTCGTCTCCGACCGCGAAGACCGGGATCTCGCCACCCGACAGCAGCCTCAACCAGGCGTACTGAATGGTGTTGGTGTCCTGAAACTCGTCGACGAGGATGTGCCGGAAGCGTCTGCGGTAGTGGTCCAGCAGCACCGGGTTGTCTCGCAGAAGTTCGTGCGCCCTGAGCAGCAGTTCGGCGAAATCCACCAGACCGGCACGTCCACACGCCGCCTGATAGGCCGCATAGACCCTGACCCACTGCTGTGCCGCATAGTCCCCGGTGTCGGCGATGGTGCCCGGGCGTATCCCCTCATCCTTGCGCGCGTTGATGAACCACTGGGCCTGTCTCGGCGGCCAGCGCGCCTCGTCGAGTTCGAGGCCCTTCAGAACGCGCCGGATCATGCGGTACTGGTCTTCGGAATCCAGAATCTGGAACGACTGCGGGACCCCGGCCTCGGCCCAGTGCGCCCGCAGCAGGCGGTGCGCGATCCCGTGGAAGGTCCCCACCCACATGCCGCCGGGCGGGGTCTGCATCAGCGCCTCGGCCCGGTTGCGCATCTCCGCGGCCGCCTTGTTGGTAAAGGTGACCGCCAGGATCCCGTAGGGCGAGACCCCCTCTACCCGGCAGACCCAGGCAATGCGATGAACGAGCACCCGGGTCTTGCCGCTTCCCGCCCCGGCAAGCACCAGAACAGGCGAGGAGGGTGAGGTCACGGCCTCTCGCTGGGCGTCGTTCAGAGGATCAAGGATCGAGGAAACATCCATGCGGGAATTCTATCAGATGGCGGGGCGTCAACCGCTGCGTTGCAACCACCCGGGGATCGTCGCGCGCCTACCTGAGCAGAATCAGTCCAACCACCAGCGCGAGTGCCCCGCCGAGGACGAAGAGGGTCCGCCGATTGGCGCGGGCGATCTCCTCGTGCAGCTCCCTGAGTTCGGAACCGAACCACTCCGAGCGCACTTCGCCCGCCTCGGCCCGCCGAACCAGCGAATAGATCAGTTCGGGCATCTCGGGCAACCGTTCCGCGATACGCGGCAACTGCGTGCGCAGACCCTGGAGCAGGGCACGCGCCCCGATCTGCTCGCTCATCCATCGCTCCAGAAAGGGCTTCGCCGTCTGCCACAGGTCGAGATCGGGATCCAGCTGGCGTCCCAGACCCTCGATATTCAGCAGGGTCTTCTGCAACAGGACGAGCTGTGGCTGCACCTCCATGTTGAAGCGCCGCGCCGTCTGGAACAGCTTCAGAAGCAGGTGCCCGAGGGAGATCTCGCTGATCGGGCGCTGGAATATCGGTTCACATACCGTGCGGATCGAGGACTCGAATTCGTCGACCCTGGTCTCGCGTGGCACCCATCCCGACTCCAGATGCAGTTCGGCGACGCGGGCGTAGTCACGATTGAAAAATGCCATCAGATTCTCGGCCAGATAGCGTCGGTCCGCCTGGGATAGCGTTCCGACGATGCCGAAATCCACCGCCATGTACTGTGGGTCCTCGGGGTGATCGTAAGAGATGAAGATGTTTCCGGGGTGCATATCGGCGTGGAAAAAGTTGTGCCGAAATACCTGAGTGAAGAAAATCTCGACCCCGCGCGCCGAGAGTTTCTTGAAGTCGACTCCGCGTGCGCGCAACTGCGCCATGTCGGCAATGGGGACGCCCTCGATGCGCTCCATCACCATGACATCCTTGCGGACGTAGGGCCAATAGATGACGGGGATGTAGAGGTCCGGAGATCCCTCGAAATTGCGCCGCAACTGGCTGGCGTTGCCGGCTTCGCGCATCAGGTCGAGTTCATCGATGATGGTCTTTTCGTATTCGGCCACGACCTCCCGGGGTCGAAGCCTGGGACCGTCACGCCAATAGCGCTCGGCCAGGCCCGCGATGACATACAGCAGGCCGATGTCCCTTCGAATCACCGCCTCGACGTCGGGACGCAAGACCTTGATCACAACCTGCGTGCCGTCTTTCAGCTCCGCGGGGTGGACCTGTGCGATTGATGCCGAGGCGAGCGGCTGCTCGTCGAACGTCGCGAATACCTCGCCCACCGGCTTGCCGTAGGCCCTCTCGATGACTTCCCGGGCCTGCGTTCCGGGGAAGGGCGGGACACGGTCCTGCAACCGGGCCAGCTCGTCGGCGATGTCGTCCGGCAACAGGTCACGGCGGGTGGAGAGCATCTGTCCGAACTTGACGTAGATCGGTCCCAGGTCTTCGAGGGCGCAGCGGATGCGAACGGCGCGCGGCAACCGGTTACGACGGAACCAGTGCCAGGGCGCGAGGTACATCAGAAATCTGACCGGCCGAAACAGGTGGATGGCGAACACCACCTCGTCCAGCTCGTGTCTCAGCAGCACGATATTGATATGCGCCAGACGCAGGACCTGTGCGGGTCGCAGCATATCGCTTCAGCGCCCGGCGCCTTCGGGGCGGTCTTTCAGGGCCGCGGATAGACGTTCTAGTCGCGCCTCGAGGCGATCGGTATCACTGCGCAGGGTATCCACCTCGTCCATGAACGCGTCGATCTCTATTCGCGTCGGCAGCAGACCGGATTCCTCCCGGAGATAGTCCGAAATATCGGCTTCCAGGGAACTCCCGACGCGCCGGCCCCATCCCGAAAGGTGTCTCGCGGCGTTCCCCATCTGGTGCGCCGGGATGTCACCCACTCGCCTGGCGAGCAGCTCCTCCCAGTCGATGTCCATCCCGCGCAGCAATTCCTCGAACTGACGGGCCACCTCGACGTCGCCGCTGATCGTGAGCTCGCCTTGCCCGGCGGCCGTGCCGCCCTGGTCCGTCGCGCCCGCGCGAAACAGCGACACAGGGGTGCCGGAGATTCTTGCGTCGGGTTCGCCCATGCAGCGGGGCAGCACGCGAATGCCGCTTTCCAGCGGCGCGATACAGAATCGCAGTTCGAGCCCGGTCACTTCGATTTCCAGCTGGCGCCCGGCGAGGGGAACGAGGCGCCCGGCCGCCTCAGGATCCAGCCCGAGCCACGCGTCGATAGCGGCTGTCAAACCGTCGCAGACGGGACCGGGAAGCATCACGGACGAAATCCCGACGTCGGTCGGAGTCTGTATCGCGGACCGGCCTCGAGCGGCAGCCCGCTCACGGCCGATATCCCCTGTGCAGGGCGACGATTCCGGCGCTCAGGTTGAAATAGTCGGCGTTGGTGAAACCGGCCTCGCGCATCTGGGCCATCAGGGTGTCCTGATCGGGGTGCTTGCGGATCGATTCGGCCAGATAACGGTAACTCGAGGCGTCACCTGCCAGCGCACGCCCCAGACGTGGCAAAACGTTGAACGAATACCAGTCGTAGAAGGGTGCAAGCCAGTTTGCCGGTCGGGAAAAATCCAGCACCAGTGCGCGTCCACCGGGCCTGAGCACGCGCAGCATCGACCGCAGCGCGGCATCCTTGCGGGTCACGTTGCGCAATCCGAAGGCGATGGTAATGCAATCGAAACTGCCGTCGGAGAATGGCAGTTGCTCGGCGTCCGCCTGCACGTAACCGACGTTGCCGGCGATCCCCCGGTCAGTCAGTCTCGAGCGTCCGATCTCCAGCATGGAGGCGTTGATATCGCACAGCACGACCGCACCATCGTTACCGACGCGCCTGGAGAGGCTGCCAGCCAGATCCCCGGTCCCGCCGGCCAGGTCGAGGATTCTCTCGCCGGGTTGCGGGGCCGCAATTTCCAGCGTATACCGTTTCCAGACGCGATGTATGCCGAACGACATCACGTCGTTCATCAGATCGTAACGCTTGGCAACCGAGTGGAACACCTCCGCCACCTTGCCGGCCTTATCCACGGCGGGGACGCGCTCGTAGCCGAAATCCGTGTTGTCGCGGTCTTTGTTGTCGTCGTCACTCATATTGTCAGTACGTCAGGATTCGCCTCCGGTCACCGGGCAGTCACCCGCTCCGTCGCGGGCATTAGGCGATTGCCGGAAAATGACATACCGGATTGCGCCGGATTTTCATTCGTCATCAAGGCGCGGCAACAGGCGCATAGTCGAACTATGGAACGGTTGTCGCAACACAGAGGACGAATGAAAAGACAAGCAAGGTGGTATCTCATTTGACAGAAATCGCCTTAGTGCGCCTGGGTCCGTCGCTCGTAGCCGGCCTCGCGAAGCCGGACCAGGTAGTTGCGCCAGTTGTCCTCCTGGTTTGCGCCCAGGGAATATAGCGTGTCCCAGGAATACAGCCCGGAATCGTGCCCGTCGTCGAACACCAGCTTGACCGCGTAGTTTCCGACCGGTTCCACGGCGGTAATGGTGACGTCCTCCTTTCCGAGCTGGAGGACCTCCTGACCCGGACCGTGTCCCTGAACCTCGGCCGAAGGCGAAAAAACGCGCAGATACTCGCAGGGCAACTCGAAATGCGCGCCGTCCTCGAAGCGAAGTTCCAGGAACCTCGACTTTGTATGCAACTGGATCTCTGTGGGGGCAATCTTTGCCATATGACTCTCCTCGGGAATAGCGGATCCGGAACTCTCTTCGGACGACACAGCGAAATCGCCGTCGCCGCAGGTTGCGCGCATTCTAGCGCATTAGCGCTCGGCCAGGTTCCGGCGCGCGAGGGTCCCTGCACGCTGCAGCAGACTCTGGCGATTTCTGTCAAAGACATACCAGCCTGCTTGTCTTTTCGCCCGTCTTCGGCGTTGCGGCAACTGTCACATAGCTCGCTATGCTCCGGTTGGCGCGCCTTGAATACGAACGAAAATCCGGCGCAATCCGGTATGTCATTTTCCGGCAATCGCCTCAGCGCAACTCGACCTGGATCCGGTTGGCGCCCTGTTCCACCCGGAAGCTGGCCTTGGCGAAGGGTGGTGGACTGAGTCCGGGCCTGGCGTTGTTCGAGAAGCCGTAGGACTCTCGCTCCATTCCCATAAAGCCGTAGTCGAACCGGTCGTTCGCGTTGCGATCGTGGAATGTCATCAACGCGTAGTCACCCGGCGGTATCCCGCACAGGTCCCAGGTGACACTCACCGAGTCGACATCGATGACGGTCTTGAACAGCGGGGCGTCCCGGCCCAGGTAGCTCTCGGGCGAGTCGTAAATCGCGATCCGCATCTGGCCCTGCGGCGTCGTGATCCCGTGCACCTCGACCAGGAGGGCGTTGCCCTGCGTACACAGCGCCGCATCCACACCACTGGAAAGCAGAAAAAGACCTGTGAGGAGCAGCCGACGCGTATTCGCGAACAGATTCGTTAAAACCATCGACCCGTATCGCCTGCCCTTGTCGAAATCAGACAGGCCCGAACGACCCGCGTCCTGCATTCGAACGCTATTGTTTTGGTTAGACATTGTCAATCAGCGTTGCTACGCTCAAAGTCCATGAACCGATACCCCCGCCGGCTTCGCGCGACCGGACCACAAAAGCGTCGGGCCGTTTTCGGATGCGCACCGAGGACCCGGGACATCCCCCTAGGCGATTGCCGGAAAATGACATACCGGATTGCGCCGGCTTTTCGTTCGTCATCAAGGCGCGACCACAGGTGCATCGTCGAACGATGGAACGGTTGTCGCAACACAGAGGACGGATGAAAAGCCAAGCAGGATGGTATGTCCTTTGACAGAAATCGCCTTATGCCCCTGCGACAGGAAATGCTGCGTTTCACCAAAATGCACGGACTGGGTAACGACTTCGTCGTGATCGACGCGATCCGGCAAGTCGTGTCCGATGACCCCACAACGCTGAAACACATCGCCGATCGCCACTTCGGCGTGGGCTGCGACCAGATTCTCATGGTCGAGCCCGCACGGCGCTCCGGCACCGACTTCCGTTACAGGATATTCAATGCCGATGGCGGCGAGGTCGAGCAATGCGGAAACGGCGCGCGCTGTTTCGCGCGTTTTGTCATCGATCAGGGCCTTACGCAATCCCGCAACCTAAAGGTAGAGACCCCCGCAGGTGACATCCTGTTGCAGATTGAGAGCGACGACCGGGTCACCGTGGACATGGGTCACCCGCGACTTGATCCATTGGACGTGCCGTTTGACGCTGCGGAAAAATCAATCATTTATCCTATTGCCCTGGGCGGCGAACGACTGGAAATATCAGTCGTATCCATGGGCAATCCCCACGCCGTGATCCTCGTCGATGACGTCGACCAGGCCCCGGTCGCGCGATGGGGTCCCATGATCGAGGGCCACCCGCGCTTCCCCGCGCGGGTCAACACAGGATTTCTGCAGATCGTGAGTCGCGGCTCAGTACGTCTGCGCGTCTTCGAGCGAGGGGCGGGCGAAACGCTGGCCTGCGGCACTGGCGCCTGTGCGGCTGTCGTCGCCGGCAGGATGCGCGGCCTGCTGGATTCCCGCGTGAACGTGTCCCTGCCTGGAGGCAGTCTGAGTATTGTCTGGGAGGACAAACAATCACCGGTCATGATGACGGGTCCCGCAACCACTGTCTTCGAGGGGGTCATTGCCCTGTGATAAACGTATGAGCAAAGAGCGAAAATCCAATGGCCGGGGGACCGCGCCTTCCGAGGCCAGCATACTTCACCACCTGAG
>JAYENI010000122.1:0-11189 GCA_034722015.1 Pseudomonadota bacterium | reverse complement strand
GGGCATGTTGAAGGAGCACTCGAGCCTGGTAAACGTCTTTCTGAGGGCGATCGACTGGTTCGCCATCTACGCCAGCGGCGTGGTGGCTTTCTACCTTAGCGGGGTCTCCGAAGCGTTCGAGCAGATAGGCCAGACCGGTCTTCCGGAAAGCTATGTCCTGGTCATCCTGATGGTCGTCGGTTTGTCGGCGGCGATTTTTCCTGCCAGTTCCGTCTACCGGGTGTGGCGCGGTGCGCCGGTGATGGAGGAACTTCGGCAGGTAACGATCGGATGGTGCGCACTGGCCTTCGTCCTGGCTGCCTTGGCCCTGATGACCAAGACCGGTGCGCAATACTCCCGAATGTGGGGGGGCGTCTGGTTTGTGCTGGGTTGGACTTCCCTGACAACATCCCGCATTGTATTGCGTTTTCTGCTTCGCTGGATTCGCAGTCAGGGGTTCAACCAGAGACAGATCGTTATCGTCGGTACCGGTAGTCTGGCGCGCGAAGTGGCAGAAAGGGTGACTGCTGCCAACTGGACCGGTCTGGAGTTACTTGGGTTTTTCGGCGAGCCGGTCAACGACGGCAAGCCTGCGGCACGGGAACTCCCCATACTGGGCAGCTTGGATGCCTTGCCGGCATTCGTCGAGGCAAATTCAGTGGATCAGGTGTGGCTCGCCATGCCGTTGCGGGAAGAGAAGGCGGTTAAGGAGGTACTGCACAAATTGCGGCATTCGACCACGGATATACGTTTCATCCCGGATATTTTTGGATTCAGTCTGCTCAACCACTCCTTCTCAGAGGTGGCGGGACTGCCGGTGCTGGATTTGTCCAGGACGCCCATGAACGGACTCAATCTCTGGATCAAGGAGGCCGAGGACAAGGGCCTCGCACTGATCATCCTGATCCTGACGAGTCCGTTGTTGCTGTTGCTCGCTCTGGGGGTCAAGCTGAGTTCCCCTGGTCCGGTTTTCTATCGTCAGGAGCGCGTGAGCTGGAATGGCGAGCCCTTCATGATGTTCAAGTTTCGCTCCATGCCGGTGAACTGCGAGTGTCGCACGGGCCCAACGTGGGCCTCCAGGGGCGAAAAAAGGGCGACAACCTTCGGTCAGTTTCTGCGCAGGACCAGCCTCGATGAACTGCCGCAGTTCATCAATGTCCTCATGGGGCACATGTCGATCGTTGGCCCCAGACCCGAGCGTCCCGTGTTCGTGGACCAGTTCAAGGATGAAGTGCCGGACTACATGAAAAAGCACATGGTCAAGGCGGGCATCACCGGCTGGGCCCAGATCAATGGCTGGCGCGGCGACACCGATCTCAATATGCGTATCGAGCACGATATTTACTATATCGAGCACTGGTCGCTGTGGTTCGATTTGAAGATCATCTTCCTGACCCTGTTCAAGGGTTTCACCCACGAAAACGCATACTAGCAGGCTGTTGAAAAACCCTCATGCGGCATGATACGGCGTTAATATTCGGCTCCAAATGCTCATTTACTCCGTGTAAACTGCGCTTTCTCGCCAAATTTTGCCTTGTCTCACACTCGCCTGAGTCTTTTTCAACAGCCTGCTAATAGTCCGGAGAATCCACTGAATGGCGCGAATTCTCGTAGCGGGCGGGGCCGGCTATATCGGTTCACACATGGTGCTGGGGCTGGACGCGGCGGGATTCGACGTGGTGACCGTCGACAACCTGTATTCGGGACATGAAGACGCGGTGCTCGCCGGAGCGTTTGTCAGGGGCGATATCGGCGACGCGGGGTTTCTGGACGTCCTGTTCGAACGGCAGCGCTTCGATGCAGTGATGCATTTCGCGGCGCATATCGAGGTCGGGGAGTCGGTCGCCGATCCCGCCAAGTACTACCTGAACAATTTCACCAACGCCCAGGTGCTGCTGGACGCGATGCGCCGGCACGACATCGATGCCTTTATCTTCTCCTCGACCGCAGCGATCTTCGGCGAGCCGCAAACTGTCCCCATCGACGAGGTGCATCCCAAGTCGCCGATCAACCCTTACGGACGTTCCAAGTGGATGGTGGAGCAGCTGCTCGAGGACTACGACAGGGCCTATGGCCTCAGATCGGTGGCGCTGCGCTACTTCAATGCCTGCGGGGCGGACCCCCAATGCCGCATCGGCGAGCGACACGACCCGGAGTCCCATCTCATTCCCCTGATCCTCCAGGCGGCCTCGGGCCGCAGGGACCGGATCACCGTCTTCGGAGACGACTACGACACACCGGACGGGACCTGCGTGCGGGACTATATCCACGTCAACGATCTGTGCGACGTTCACCTGCTGGCGCTACGCGGTCTGCTCGACGGGGCCGGCAGCGACCGCTTCAATCTCGGCAACGGTCAGGGTTTCTCGGTGCGCGAGGTGATCGACTCGGCGCGGGTGGTGACGGGCCGGGAGATCCCGGAGGTCCACGGCGAACGGCGCTCGGGTGACCCCGCAAAGCTCGTGGCGGACGCCAAACGGGCGAAATCGCAACTGGGTTGGGACCCTCGCTTCGCCGATCTCGATACGATCATTGCCCATGCCTGGGCGTGGGAACAGAAGCACTTCGGCTCGTAGAAACGCCGGCACGCCACCCGAGCCGTCGAGGCGTAGCGTGGACCAGCATGGCGCGGTCCACCACGGATGTGCCCGGGAATTCGAAGATGGGTGGACTCACTGCGTTTGTCCACCCTACCGATCCCACTGCATCATGGTCTTGTGTTCCGATGCGTGGACCTTGCGCGGCTCAATAGATATGTGAGTCGTATTTCAGGGGTAACGCCTTTTCCGACATTCGAAGTTCGAACAGCCGTTCGTCGGCCACGCGCAACCTGCGGCTGATCTCGCGAGCGACGTTCATCTGCATCAGGGCAAATTGTCTCGTATCTCGCTCGTAGACCTCGAACAGCATCTCGCTGGAGAGTTCGAGCGCCTCGCAGTCCTCCATTGCCATGACGCCGGCGCTGCGGGGAAAAAGGTCGATCACCGCCATCTCGCCGAAGCTGTCGCCGCAATTCAGTTCACGGAGCACGAATTCCTTGTCCTGCCAGCTCTTGACGATGGCCACGCGCCCCGCCTCCAGGACATACATGGCGTCACCTGGATCGGATTCACGGAAGTAGTAGGCGCCCCCGGGACGGTTGACGACCCTGGCGCGAGACAACAAATAGTTCATGATCTCGTCGTCCACGCCCCCGAACAGGGGCATGGACTGGAGCAAGCGAATGCGGTTTGTATCGGCCTGCATGGGTCGACGGCATCCCCCGGATTCGGGTTTGGGTGCGGGCTGTTTCGGGGAGAGCGCAGACTCCCGGGCGGAAACCATTCTCCGGCCTTTGATCCACTGAGTATATGTCAGCCTGTCGTTTGTCCACCGACAAATTCGGGATACACTCCTGACACGGCGCCGCCGGAAAATGCTTCGCCGGCGTGCGTAGCACGCAGCCGTGGAAAAGCCATGTTCGACACCGAGCCCAGACGGGATAACCGCTCCCGCACACCACGCCCCGAGACCTGGGATTCGGGAATCCCGGGATCTGTGTCCCGTTGATGCCCACGTCGGCCTTCCATCCCGCGGTCCACGCCTGGTTCACATCCACTTTTCCCGGACCCACGCCCGCGCAGCGACGTGCATGGCCCGAGATCAAGTCCGGACGTCACGCGCTGATCGCCGCACCGACGGGGTCCGGGAAGACGCTGGCCGCATTTCTCGCCGCCATCGACGACCTCGTGTGGCGTGGCATGGAGGGCGACCTGTTCGGCGCGTTGCCGGACGAGACCCACGTCGTCTACGTGTCTCCGCTGAAGGCCCTGTCGAACGACATCCGGCGAAATCTCGAGGCGCCGCTTTCGGGCATCCGCGATCAGCTGACCCGCCTGGGGTACGCGGACATACCAATTCGCGCCATGGTCCGGACCGGCGACACCACCCAGGCCGATCGCGACCGGATCCGGCGTCGCCCGCCGCACATCCTGGTGACCACGCCCGAGTCGCTTTACATCATGCTCACGTCGGACTCGGGGCGGCGGGTGTTGTCCACCGCAAGGACGGTGATCGTCGACGAGATCCATGCACTGGCCGGTAACAAGCGCGGGGCCCATCTGGCGCTGTCCCTGGAGCGGCTGGAGTCGATCAGTGCCCGGGGCTTGATCCGGATCGGCCTGTCCGCCACGCAGAAACCGCTCGAGACGGTGGAGCGTTTCCTCATCGGCGCCCGCGAAGCGAGCGGCACGATCGTCGATGCGGGGCATGAGCGCGAGCGCGACCTGGCCGTCGAGCTAACCGCCTCCCCGCTGGATGCGGTGATGTCGGCGGAGGCCTGGGCGGAGATCCACGAACGCCTGTGCGAGCTGATCGAGGACCATCGCACCACCCTCATCTTCGTCAACACCCGCCGCCTGGCGGAACGCCTTGCCAAGGCATTGTCGGAACGGATCGGCGAGCAGGGTGTGACCTCGCATCACGGCAGTCTGGCGCGCGAGCATCGGCTCGACGCGGAACAGCGTCTCAAGTCCGGCGGGCTGCGTGCCCTGGTTGCGACCGCATCGCTGGAACTCGGGATCGACATCGGCGACGTGGACCTGGTCTGCCAGATCGGCTCGCCGCGCGCCATCAGCACTTTTCTGCAACGGGTGGGTCGTTCGGGTCACGCGGTCGGCGCCACCCCGAAGGGGCGTTTGTTTCCGACCAGTCGCGACGAACTGGTGGAATGTGTTGCGCTGGTGGACGCAATCGGGCGCGGCGAGCTGGATGCGCTGTGCGTGCCACCGCAGCCGCTGGACGTGCTGTCCCAGCAGATCGTCGCGGAGACGGCTTGCGCGGAACAGTCGGAGGATGATCTGTTCACCTGGGTGCGTCGGGCATGGCCCTACCGGGACCTCGCGCGCGGGGACTTCGATGCCGTCGTGCGGATGCTGGCCGACGGCTTCTCGACCCGTCGGGGTCGCCGCGGCGCCTGGATTCACCGGGATGCGGTCAATCGTCGCCTGCGGGCACGCCGCGGCGCGAAACTCACGGCCGTCCTCAACGGTGGCGCAATCCCGGACCTGTTCGACTACGACGTCATCCTGCAGCCGCAGGGGAGCTTCGTCGGCACCCTGAACGAGGACTTCGCCTTCGAGTCCCTGCCCGGCGACATCTTTCAGCTCGGCAACACCTCCTATCGCATTCTGAAGACGGAAACCGGCAAGGTCCACGTCGAGGACGCGCATGGTCAGCCTCCCAATATCCCGTTCTGGTTCGGGGAGGCGCCCGGGCGCAGCGACGAACTGAGCGCGGCGGTCTCGAGGCTGCGCCACGAGGTGGATCACGAACTGGGGCAGACGGATTTTCTCGGGGCCGTGGCGCGGTTGGAGCGGCAATGGAACGTGTCACGACGCGTCGCGGAGGAACTCATCGGCTATCTCGCGGCGGCCCGCGCCGCCCTGGGGACGATACCGTGTCACGAGACCATCGTTCTCGAACGATTTTTCGATGAGGCCGGCGATCAGCACCTGGTGCTGCACTCGCCTTTCGGGTCACGTCTCAACCGGGCCTGGGGGCTGGCGCTGCGCAAGCGCTTCTGCCGCAAGTTCAATTTCGAATTGCAGGCCGCCGCGCTGGAGGACACCATCGTGCTCTCGCTTGGCAGCACGCACAGTTTCCCGCTCGAGGAGGCCGCCCACTACCTGAAGTCCGCCACGGTTCGTGATCTTCTGGTCCAGGCCCTGCTCGACGCCCCCATGTTCCCCACGCACTGGCGCTGGAACGCAACGATCTCCCTGGCCGTCCGTCGCAACAGGGCGGGCGGGCGTGTACCCCCGCAGTTCCAGCGCATGGACGCCGAGGACCTGGTCGCGGTCGTGTTCCCGGACCAGATCGCGTGCCTCGAGAACGTGATCGGAAAGCGGGAGGTGCCGGACCATCCCCTGGTGAACCAGACCCTGGAGGACTGCCTCCACGCCGTGATGGATATCGACGGCCTGGAGGCGCTGCTCGCGCGCATCGAGAAGGGCGAAGTCAGTGTCATCGCCAGGGACCTCACGCAGCCGTCACCGCTGGCGCGTGAGGTCCTCACTGCCAACCCCTACGCCTTCCTCGATGATGCGCCGGCGGAGGAACGGCGTACCCAGATGGTTCGGGCGCGACGGTATACGAGTCCCGAGGACGTTGCGGCGCTGGGCAGCCTGGACGCTGAGGCGATTGGCCGGGTGAGAGAGGAGGCGTGGCCGGTAGCGAGCAACGCCGACGAATTGCACGAGGCCCTGATGCTTCTCGGTGTCCTGACCGTAGAGGAAGGGCGGGAGGCGCTCGGTCAGCGTAGCGAGTCGGCCTCGGGGCAACTGTTCGAGGCGCGTCGCGCAACGGCCGCGATCACGGGCCGCGACCGGCAGACCCTGTGGATTTGTGCCGAGCGGCTGGCCGATTTTCTCAAGGTACATCCTGATGCCGCCACAATGCCGCAGATCGATCCGGCAGGCGCTCCCGCACAAGCAACCCGGGAGGCGGCGCTACGCGAACTGGTGCGGGGCCGTCTGGAAGCATCGGGTCCGGTGACCGGGACGTCGATTGCAAGGGTGCTGCAGGTGGACCCGGATGAGGTCCGTGCGGCGCTGATCGAACTGGAATCGGAAGGTTTCGCGATGCGCGGCACGTATAGCAAGGCGACAAGCGAAACAGAGTGGTGCGAGCGCGGGCTGCTCGCGCGCATCCACCGCTACACCGTTCGGAGCCTGAGGGATTCGGTCAGGCCCGTGCCGCCGGAGACCCTGATGCGATTCCTGTTCCGCTGGCAGCGCGTCCATATCGAGGATGTCCCCTCCGCGGCGGAGGCACGCACCGGGGAGGACGCCCTTGCGGATGTGCTCGAGCAACTCGAGGGCTGGGAGGCGCAGGCCGCGGCGTGGGAGTCCGCGATCCTTCCGCTGCGTGTCGCCGGGTACCGGCCATCCTGGCTGGACGGATTGTGTGTGACGGGACGCAGGATGTGGGCGCGACTCGGCACGCGCGGCAGGGAGCCCCCCCGTTCCGTACCCAGACGCTTTCAGGCCTCGCTGAAGGTCACCCCCGTCTCCCTGGTGGATCGCAGGAACCTGTCGCTATGGTGGGTCGAGGACTTGACGAAGGAGGGCTCGCTCTCGGGTCTGGCCAGGCGGGTCGCCGGTGTCCTCGAATCGAACGGTGCTTCGTTCTTCGATGAGATTGTCCACGAGGCGGGCCTTTTACCGATGCAGGCCGAAGAGGCGCTGAGCGAACTGGCCGTCGCGGGTCTCGCGACCTCCGACACCTTCGCCGGCCTTCGCGCCCTGATGGTCCCGCCCGGCAAGCGGGGCGGGAAGAGGAGGGGCGGAAAAAGCGAACTGGACCACGCGGGACGCTGGGTACTGGTTGCCGGGGCGACTCGCACCACCCGCCAAACGACCGTCGTGGACGGCCTGGCGGAGGAACACGAACCGATCGTGCGGGCATTGCTCCGCCGATACGGCATCGTGTTCCGCCGGGTGATTGAACGCGAAACACGGATTCCGCCCTGGCGGGAGCTGCTCTACGTATTGCGTCGGCTGGAGGCGCGGGGCGAGATCAGGGGCGGGCGTTTCGTCGATGGTTTCAGCGGCGAACAGTTCGCCTTGCCCGAGGCCGCGGGTCTGCTGCGCGAAGTCCACCGGGATGAAAGGGGCCAAGGGTACGTTACCGTATCCGGTGCGGATCCCCTGAATCAGACGGGGATCGTCACGCCGGGTGTCCGGGTGCCCGCGCTCGCGTCCAACCGGGTGCTTTACCGTGGGGGGATCCCCGTCGCTGCGCTGGCTGCCGGGCGCGTCGAACTACTGGATGCATCGGCCGCCGGTTCGACGAGGCAGTTCGAGCAAATGTTGCTCGACCGCCACGGAACGTCACGCGGGCCGTTCCCAGGACTGCCCGCCGGGACCCCTGGTTTTCACAGGTCCGGATAATATTCTTTTTTGTTTCAGGCGCATGGCGTTCGTTGTTTTGCTGGACTATACTTCGAATCGCGGCGCTAGGAGGGGCTGGCACCGGGTGATAGTTAAACAACATCCACCCGGACCGGTTGCACGCCGTATCAAACGAAAATGAGCATGTTTCATAAAGAGGTAAAGATTGATGACAATTGGTACAGTAAAGTGGTTCAATAACTCCAAGGGCTTCGGTTTTATCCTGCCTGACGGCAGGGAAGAGGACGTATTCGTACACTACTCCGGCATTTCCGGTGATGGTTACAAGACGCTCGAGGAAGGCCAGAAGGTCAGCTTCGAGCTCGAGGAAGGACCCAAGGGACTGAGCGCGACGAACGTCCAGCCCCTCTGACACGGAAGGGTCTCCCGATCGCACAAACCCCGCGAAACGCGGGGTTTGTCGTTTTTCGGAAAGGGAATGTCGCGATTCGACCAGTATGCCGGTTCGGCAACGAACGGCCGTCCCGCCAGGTTTTCTCCTCTGCACCCGTTAAGCGCGTTTCTCCACCGTTTCCCGCCATCCCTTCAGAGAATCGCCAGTCACAGCGCCGATGACCGTTTCGGGAATAGCGTTGAAGGCCTCAGGGTTTTACACTTCATCGTTGCCGGGCACATCCGCACCGCGCGCCAAGGTATCCGTGTCCCGAACTCCGGTTACGACACGGGTACGAAAAACAACCGAGGAACTACGATGAGAATCGCCCCGTCCCTGATCCTGTTCGCCTGCCTGATCCTGGTAACCGTCTCCGCGCCAGCGCTGGCCGGGACGCCTGAGTCGCAGGAAACCGAACTGTATTTCATCTCGCCGGGAGATGGTGATACGGTGAGCAGTCCGGTGCAGGTTGTCTTTGGGCTCAGCGGCATGGGCGTGGCGCCAGCCGGGGTCGAGAAGGCCGGCACGGGCCACCACCACCTCATCATCGACGCGGAACTACCGCCACTGGACAAGCCCATTCCCTCGGATGCGAACCACCGGCATTTCGGCGGTGGGCAGACCGAGACCGTGATCGACCTGCCGCCGGGGAAGCACACGCTTCAGCTGGTGCTGGGGGATTTTTCCCACGTACCGCACGCGGAGCCGGTCGTGTCGAGAAAGATTACCATCACGGTGAAATGAAACCCCTCGACGCCCTGGATGCCTGACCGTCAACAGCCCCTGCCTGTCGGAATGGACAGTACCGCGCGACTGCTGATTACCTGCCCGGATCGCCCCGGAATCGTCTCGGCTGTCTCGGCGTTTCTGTTCAATCACGGTGCGAATATCACCTCGCTGGATCAGCACAGCACCGACCCGGAGGGCGGGACCTTCTTTATGCGGCTGGAATTCCAGACGCCGCACCTGGACGTTTCGCGGGGCGCCCTCGAAAGTAACTTTGCCGTTGCCGTGGGCAGGCGTTTCGAAATGGACTGGCGGATCCACTACGCGGCAAGGCCGAAGCGCGTTGCGGTTCTCGTATCCCGTTTCGACCACGCGCTGCTGGAGCTCCTGTGGCGATACTCCCGAACGGAACTGCCCTGCACGGTCACGCAGGTCATCAGCAACCATCCCGACCTGCGTGACGCCAGCGAGCGTTTCGGCGTTTCGTTTCACCACGTACCGGTGACCCGGGAATCCAAACCGGAAGCGGAGGCTGAGATCCTCGATCGACTCGGGGACGACACGGATCTCGTCATTCTGGCGCGCTACATGCAGATCCTTAGCGCCGACTTTGTCGCTCACTATCCGAACCGCATCATCAATATCCACCACTCGTTCCTTCCGGCTTTCGCCGGCGCCGACCCCTATCGCCAGGCCTTCGATCGTGGTGTCAAGTTGATCGGCGCAACCGCCCACTACGTGACGGCGGATCTGGACCAGGGTCCGATCATCGATCAGGATGTCATTCGGGTGTCCCACCGTCACAAGGCGGCTTCGATGCGGGAGTTGGGCAGAGACGTGGAACGCTACGTTCTGGCAAGGGCCGTCAAGTGGCACCTGGAAGACCGTATCATCGTCTGCGGAAATCGCACGGTCGTGTTTTCCTGACGGCTGTTGCACCCACGAGTGCCGTGCCGTTACGCCCCAGCCCCAATGTCGAGTCGTTTCCGAAAATGCTTGTCGGCCGGTCCCGGGTCCTTGCGTACAACGATCAACCGGTGATTTGCATGGACAGATCGACCGCCGTGACGTCCTTGGTCAGGGCACCCACGGAAATGAAATCGACACCGGTTCCGGCAATATCACGGACGGAACCCAGATTGACGCCGCCCGAGGCTTCCAGTTTTGCACGCCCGTCATTGAGCGTTACCGCGCGGCGCATCGCCTCGAGGGGAAAGTTGTCCAGCATGATGATGTCGGCGCCAGCCGCCAGGGCCTCCGAGACTTCTTCGAGGGTCTCGGCTTCGACCTCGACGGTAAGTTCGGGATGCAGCCGGCGCACCGCCGACACGGCGGTCGACAGGGAGCCCGCGGCGCGGATGTGGTTCTCCTTGATAAGGACCGCGTCGTACAGGCCCATGCGATGGTTGCGCCCGCCGCCGCGGGTCACGGCGTATTTCTGGGCCAGTCGCAGACCCGGTATCGTCTTCCGCGTGTCGAGGATCCGGGTCCCCGTCCCGGCAACGGCATCGACGTAGCGACGTGTCACCGTGGCGGTCCCCGACAACAACTGAAGAAAGTTGAGCGCGGTGCGCTCCGCGCTCAACAGACTGCGTGCAGGACCCTCGAATTCACAGAGTCGCTGGTCCGCTGTGAACGTGTCCCCTTCCGTGACCAACCAGCGGATGGCGATCGAACGATCGACCTGGTGAAAGACCTCGTCGAACCAGGCGCGGCCGCACAGGACGGCCGCCTGCCGCGAAATCACGTGGCCGCTGGCCCGGGTGTCCGGGCCGATCAACTCGGCCGTGACGTCTCCCGTGCCGATATCCTCCTCAAGGGCCCTTGCGACTTCCGCCGAGATGTGGTCGGGTTCCGGTAACACTGTCCTGATCAGGGGCGCGCGCCCGCCTTGCCGAAGTAATCCTGAGGCGATTTCCGTCAATTGACATACCATCTCGTTCGTCTTTTCATCCGTCCTCTGTGTTGCGACAACCGTTACATAGCTCGACTATGCGCCTGTTGTCGCGCCTTGAAGACGAACGAATATCCAGCGTGATCCGGTACTTTATTTTCCGGCAATCGCCTGAATCAAGCAACCTGGCGCGGACGCGGCGCAGTGAAAGACAGTCGGCGCATCGCCAGGGTGCGGTGCGTGCTTCCGGCTTCCTTGGAGACCC
>JAYENI010000121.1:0-11336 GCA_034722015.1 Pseudomonadota bacterium | reverse complement strand
ACACCGCGAGCGCAATGCTGCCATTGTTGCGGCTTATGCCACTGGCGCCTACAGCTACCGCGAGATTGCCGATCAATGCGGCCTGCACCCGGCGACGGTAGGACGGGTGATCCGCAGTCAAATGCTATAATGCGAGACCTGTCCCCTATATGCGTGTCCATCAAGGGAAAGGTGTTGGACAGGCACTAATTAATTATGGTCTGAATAAGCTTAAAATTCGGTCTGTGGCAGTAGCTATCACATATGGCGATCCATCTTTCTACTCCAAAGTAGGATTTAAAACCCTGTCAGAAAATATCATCCAGGCACCGCTCAAGCTTTCAATGCCAGAAGGTTGGCTGGGCCTGTCCTTAACGGGAGAGTCAATTCCGACTATTTATGAACGTCCTACATGCGTCAAGGAATTCAATGATCCTGTTTATTGGTAAGTTCAAGAACATAAACAATGGGCTCCAAGGGACGCTCCGCTTCGCTACGCGCCCCTGAGTCCGGGCGTTATAGCTCCTCAGAATTTTGCGCCGATGAATGAGAAAATAATATGAGTACAATTGAAATAAATAGAATGAGCAAAATCGAACGGCTTCAAACTATGGAAGCTATATGGGATTCTCTCATTCATGAAGAGTCTGGAATAGAATCATCTTGGATGGCATATGGATGTTCTTTTAGAAAGAAAAAATATGATGATGGAACTGCGATATTTCTGTCAATGCAAGAATTAAAATCAAAACATAGAAAATGAATGTCAAACGCATTCAAATAATATCTGATCCAGAAAAAGACTTGGAATCAGGTAGGGAGTTCTATGAAGGTCAAGAGTATGATGTAGGTAATTATTTTTGGGATAGCCTTATTTCTGAAATTGAATCATTGGTAATTTATGCAGGGGTACATGGAAAAGAGGGTCCTCAGGGATATCTGTGGGTAGAAACAGCCAGTTCTGTGGGCCGAACTCTGTATGGACAGTCCGAGGATTTCGCACCAATAGTGCGAACGTGTGGGCAACCGGAGGGAGGCTCGCTATGTGCCTGTTGTCGCGCCTTGATGCCGAACGAAAATCCGGCGCAATCTGGTATGTCATTTTCCGGCAATCACTTTAGTTGCAGAAAACGTCCCGTTGACGTTTTAACGTCATAGCGTTATTCTGCCATTCGGAGGTGTATCGCTATGGGTGAATTGTCCAAAAGATCAACGGTGTATTTCGAGCCAGAGATTCATCACGCCTTGCGGGTGAAAGCTGCAAATACGCATCAATCGGTCTCTGAGGTGGTAAACGAGGCGGTTCGGTTGGCCCTTCGCGAAGATCAAGAAGATTTGAGTGCGTTTGAAGAGCGTGCCGCAGAGCCGACATTGAGCTATGAGGCTCTGCTTGAAGATCTGAAATCACATGGCAAGTTATGAGCTTGCTTTCAGGAAATCCGTCGCAAAAGATTTGCGGAGCATCCCGAAGCAGGAGGTTGGGCGCATTCTGAAACGGATCGAGGCCCTGCGTGATGATCCCCGCGGGGATGGTTGTGTAAAGCTTTCTGCCCTAGAGCGGTACCGCGTTCGACAGGGAGTCTACCGAATTATCTATGAAATCAATGAAAACAAGCTTGTTGTCATGGTCGTCAAGGTTGCCCATCGCTCAGCCGTCTACAAAAGCAGCTAACTTACAAGGATAGATCACGCGAAGCCGCGATCTAATCCTGTTGTTGAACGAGCCCGGATTAGTGAGCGGAAATTGGTCGGGCCTTATGAGCGGAAATTGGTCGGGCCTTACATTTGACAATTTGCAATGGTGGTCTGGTATTCGATTGCCCTGCCGTGCATGGAACAGGGTCTCGGGAAATTGACCTCGAAGTAGAATGGTCTCCTGAGGCAACGGAAGGCCTCGAATCAATCGCAAAAAAATCTGCAAGTGATTCAGGGTTTTACGCCCGGACCTTCGACGATCACCCTGCGGTGTGTGCGAGCGCGGAGGGCGTCTGGCAGCTGACAATCGCCGGTGCCTCTTGAACCAGTTCGTCGTTCTCCAGGGCCTCCACCATGAACAGGGCGAAGTCCACGCGGCGCGTGATGTTGCTCTCGAGGATGGGGTCGCCGACGTGCCGGCTCCACACGGGCAGGCCCTGGCTCTCGCCCTCTTCGAGATCGCTTCCGCGCACGACCGTCCACCGTGTGTCGCTGGCAAACACGCGCCGGCACGCTTCCACCTGGTCGTCTAGGTCCACGACGCGGATAAGTCGCGCGAGCCAACCAACCGCAGCCACGCCCCATTTGAACGTGCGCGAGTACACATCCTGACCGTCGCGGGTGATGTGCCACCCGCACGAGAACACGAGGCGCGCGCCCGGAGACGCATAGTCGAGCACCGCCTGGGCAGTCCCCGATGAGTAGTTGCGGACGCCCCACGGGACCAGCACGGTGAGGACCCCGTCGCACCCCGCGACCGCCTTCTCGATCACCTCGCGGTCGTTCGTCGCTCCCGCAATGATAGCGATGCGCCCCTCGAACGCGTCGAGCTTTCCGACGCTCTGCTCACGGCACACGCCAACCACCTCGTAGCCTCGATCCAGCGCGTGGCGCACCATGTACTTCCCGAGCTTCCCGGAGGCACCAACAATGCAGACTTTCATCGCGCACCTCCCGTACTGCCCTCATGGCGTGATGTGTGGGTGATTGACGCGTGCGCTCGGGGAGCTCGGCCAGCACCGTGCCGCTCTTCCGTTAGATTGCATAACCAGCAATCCGGCAATGATGCTGGCCTTAGGCGATTTCTGTCAAATGACATACCATCCTGCTTGTCTTTTCATCCGTCCTCTGTGTTGCGACAAGCGTTCCATCGTTCGACGATGCGCCTGTTGTCGCGCCTTGATGACGAACGAAATGCCGGCGCAATCTGGTATGTCATTTTCCGGCAATCGCCTTAAATTCCTCTGAATAATGCGTCACTGTTTGTCATCTCGAAGATTGGCGGTGATTCCCCGCTACCTTGTTACGCTCCCAGCTCAAACAAAGTCTTTCACGAAGCGGCGAGATCTATCCTGACACAGGGGGTCCGTCACTGCGTGGTAACTACACTTGGATGCGGCCACATTACTGAGGATCGGGAAGCACGCGTCCAGCCAGGTCCTTTGCAAGCTGAATCAGGTTGTTCGAGGTCCAGTAGAGCACCATTCCGGCCGGGAAGGTGTACAGGAGCACGAAGAACAGCAGCGCCATGACGAACAGGTGGTTGCGCTGTTTGCGCCGCAGGTCCTGTGAGAGGGCACCGCTATCGTGGCTCAGCGACGCGAGCAGCGTCACGCCCGTCATGACGAAGGGCATGAGGTTCAGGTACTCGCCGAAGAAGGGTAGCGTGAAGGGAAGCCGGATGAAGTGGTCGGGTTGCGCCAGGTCGTCGATCCACAGGAACGGTACTCCGGACAGCAGGAAATTCTCGTTGAGCATGTAGAAGGCGGCGATGAATACGGGTATCTGAATCAGAAAACCGAACAGGCTCTTCAAGGTATAGAACATGTTTGTCCCATGTTCCCCGTACAGCGCATGGATGCGCTTGACCTGTTCCTCACCCCTGAAATTTCGCTTGATGACGTCGAGGTGTGGCTGCAGCGCGGAGCGCGTGGTATCGACCTTCCGTTGCCATCGGTCGGCGATGGCGGTGAGGGGAGACATCGCGATCTTGACGACGACCGCGAGCAGGATGATGGCGATGCCGTAGTTTCCCGTAACGTGATAGAGCAGGGTAAGGGGGTAGTACAGCGCAAAGCAGAGCCATCGCAACCAGAACCACAGGGGGGCATAGAGGAACGCGGTCAGCGAGGGCGAGGTCGCCTTCAGCTCGTCGAGTTGCAGCGGGCCCGCGTAGATGAGGAACCGGTGAACCGGCGGTTCTCCCGCGCCGGACAGGGTGACGGACGACGTCTGCTCATCCGATGTGGCCGTCACCCGGATTCTCCCCGGATCGACGGGGTGTGCCAGCAGCGCCCAGAAACGGTTTCGCAGACCCGCCCAGAACGGGGCGGAGAGGGTCATTGCCTCCTCGCCGTCCTCACCCGTATCGAATACCGAAGCGTCGTCCCCGACGGCGTAGACTGGTGACAGCCCCTCGTAGCTTTCCGCGAATCCCGAGCTTTCACGTGTGGTGAGAAAGTCCCCCGTTCCCAGGAGTCTGAGCGCGGGCGGGTGTCTCGATGCGAGGCGTTGACGGTTCTCCCCCGTGACCTCGATAGTCAGTCGGATGTCGTACGAGGTCCTGGAAATCCGGTACACCTTACGGATGGAGACACCGGACTCGACGGGTGCCGATTCGAAGATCAGCGTGACGAAGGCGTCGTCCGCCGAGCGGTCAACAGAATAGTCCGACCCGGCGATCTGGCGGGTCATGGCGTCATCGCCCGGGATGACGACCGCGATAGGGGATTGCCGGGATGTCTCGCCGTGAAATCGAAAGGTGGTGATTGAACCGGGCCTGCTCTGGTCACAGGCCGGGTGGCAGACCTCGAGACGCGACAGTGTCCCGCCGATGGTAGAGAATTCCAGCACCATCTTCCCGGTCGTCACCGTGACCGGGCCTGCGCACACCAGGCACGGAAAAAGCAGAAGCCAGAGTGCGATCCCCCGGTGAACGCGCCGCGGGCCCACCGGAGATCGGGAGATCGGGTCAATCATCGGCGCGGTCGACGGGCCCGGGTACGCAGTCGTTCATCACGCGTTATTTGTAGAACCGGCCGATGTCGTGCAATGCCCGGGTCAACACGGGCGCGTTGATGACCGGATCGTCGATAAGCCGGTAGTCCCGGTCCCGGACCTCGAAATACCCCCCGACGTAGGTGACCGTGGTTTGCTCGGGTTCGATGACCGCGTACCCGTTGTAACTCCCCGCAATCAGCCAGGGCCAGTCCTCGCGGGTGAAGAGATCCTCTCCCGTGCTGTATTCCGCTGCCGGGTTTTCGCAGCCTAGCGCCCGTCCCAGCAGTGTGGGTGGAACGTCCAGGTGTGAGGTCCTAACCGTTACCTCCTGGTGGCCCATGCCGGGCCAGTGGACCAGCATGGGCGTGCGCATCTGGTATTCCGAGTATGCGGTCCCGTGGCCCCGGAACCCGAGGCCGTTGTCATTGAATTCCTCGCCGTGGTCACTGGTCAGGATCACGATCGTCTCATCCAGCAATCCGCGATCCTCGAGGTCGTCGAGCACCCGCTCGATGAGTGAGTCGTTGAAATGCAATGCGGTTTTGTACCGGTCCAGCGGTGTGGGATCGCCGCCATCCACGGCGCGGCTGTTGAACACCTGGCCATAATCCGGTGGAAAATTGTATTCGTGCGTGGGCGCCGCGTAGTAAAGGAAGCCGAAAAAAGGACTGTTCGGTGGTGTCTCGTCGAGCCAGTCCAGCCATTCCTCGGTGATCGCGAGGTCCCTGGCGTAGGGAATATCGGGCCGGGTCTTCGTATCCATTCTGAGGTTCGGGACCCTGGCGAACACCGTACGGTCGAGGTTGGATGGACCATACAGCGTGTCGCTGCCAAAGACACCGATCCGGTAACCGTTTTCCTGCACGACTTTCATCAGCATCGGTGGTTGCTGCAGCGACTGGAACGCCTGCCAGTAGGTGCCGGGTATCCCGTAGAAGAGAGAGAACATGCCCATTCGGGACGAATTGCCGCCGCTGTAGTGATTGCGAAAATCCACGCTCCGGTGTGAGAAACGCTCGATGGCGGGGGTAATCTCCGCCGTGGCGAAGTCGCTCCTCATCGCGTCGACAACGATGAACAGGATGTTGTACGTCGGTGCATCTGCTGCGCAGCGTAGCGGGTTCTCCGGGTAGTTCAGCTCCTTGCCATGCGTTTGTCCGAGACCGGAGACCAGGCTCCGTTCCCGGTTCTGGTTCAGTTCCACGAGCCCGTGGCGCTGGAGAAAGCGTTTGGCGGTCAGGCGATGATAGAGCGGCAGGTAGTGGTCGAATTTGGTAATCGGGACGTAGTAGTGCGCGTCCGCCACGATGTAGATCAATTGACTGGAGATCAGGCTGAGGAACAGAAACGCACCCAGCAGGAACCCCCGGTTCTTTTTCCCCGTCGGGGCGAAGCGCCGCCACACCCACCGGGCGAGAAACCACTCGAATACGGCGATGATGGTGAAATACAGGACGGCGAAACCCCAGGTGCCGACACCGAGGATCCTGATTGTGAGGGGGTTGATGTGAAAGTGGTTGCGCTCGAACAGCAGGCTGTCCACGACCAGCAGCATCAGGATGGCGCTGAAGACGACGATCGCCACGGGGACGACGAGTCGCGGCCGGGGCAGGATCAGGCCCAGGGGCAATATCAGGAGAAGAAACGGGAGATAGGAGAGCAGGGCAAACTGCCCTGTATAGGCGAGAAAGACGTAGAAGATCGCAACGGGATCGTCCGGAAACGGATACCGGACGAGATAACGCAGCGCCACGATCCCCATGACACCGGCGTTCAATACGGCGAACCAGCTCGCCCACTTCACCAGGCGTGCGCGGCCGGCCGGCGCCAGCCAGTTCGGCCCTGTGCTGGGTTCGTCGCCCCCCGGGGACGTCGCCGGACTATTTTCTGCCGACATCGTCAGCGATTTCCGCTAGCGCTTTCGCCGCTGCCGGGGCGCTGTGTCCAAGATTGAATACGATCTCTTCCCGCAACGCCGCGATCGATCGCCGGAAGGCGTCGGGCGCCTTCAGTAACCGCTCGATAGTCCTCGGCGCCTCTTCCAGCGTCTGCGGCGAGAGTACCTCCCCGATCCTTTCCCGAATGAAGATCTCGATGGGTTCGATACCGTAGGCCTGGAACTCCGGGTTTCTGATGCGCTTCGGGACATCGATATACAGGACCGGTTTTTCCAGCCCGAGGGCATACTCGATCGCCGAGGACGACCAGTCGCAGATCATCAAGTCTGACTCGAACAGGGATGCAGACTCACCCATTCGCGTGATGAGCGTGAACCGCGGGTTCTCTCCAAACCGCTCGACCAGGCGGTCGATGACCTCGGGCGTCAGCTTGAGGGTGTGATAGTGGGGACGTACGATCACGCGGTAGCCGGCGTCGAGCAATACACGGACCAGGCCTTCGCCACAACAGTCAAGCAGCGATTCCTCGCCCCACGTCGGCGCGATGAGGATCACGGGCCGGTCGTGCGTCTCACGTACATGTTCCCTGCCCTCGGCCATGAGCGTTTCGAGTCGGGTATAGCCGTGTTCCACGAGATACCTGGCCGGCAGGCAGGCCATCTCCTCGCGCCGCCTGATCTCCCGCATCTGATGGGGGCCGACGCAGAAGATGCTGTCGTAGTGGTCGTAGGAGTTCGCGTGGTCCACCATGTGGGTGCTTCCCATTCCGTGAAACGTGTAGACGTAGTGCGCGGGATGGATCGAGCGCTTAAGCTCGAAGTTATTCAGGTCGAGCATGGTCAGCACCACGACGTCGGCCTTCATGAACTGGAACAGGAGGATCCTGATCAGTCCGGGGTAGATGTAGTATGCGCGCAGGCGATCTTCTGCGGCCTCAAGGCCGGGATCGTGCGGGTCGGAGGTGAGGTAACTGACATTTCTGTCGAGGCCGTCCGTCAGCTCAAGGATAATGGGACGGAAATGATGCCAGTACTGTCCGCTCTCGGAATAGAAAACGATTCTACGCCAGGTCTCGGGCGAGCGGGAGAATCGGCGCGATGCGTTCCAGCTGGAGAAAAAATCCCTGAACATACCATGGGTCGTCCGCGACGGTGGCCGTCGTGGCCTACGCGCCGGAGATCAATCGTTCACGTCTCCGTGTCTTTTCCCGGAGCATTAACCGGATTATCCTCGATCGAGACCTTCTCCTTCGGGCGCAGGAATGACACGAGCTTGTACCAGTAGGTCTTGATTGCCAGGATGGCGGTCGCAAATATCCCGATGATGGCGGAGACCACCATGCTTCCCGTTCCCGGGTCGAGATAGGCGAATGCGGGGGATGACAGGCCGATTAGCGTGGTCGCCAAAAGGAAACGAAACCGTGGTCTTGCTCTGGTCATGGATTGCCTGTTGAGATTGCCGATGAAGGCCCCTGGGAAGACAGTCGGGGCGGAAAATCAGAATTCTATAATTCTTACATACTTTTGGCATTTTACGCCACAGTCGGTCGGGTGGCGAAACGCCTTGCCGTATCTGCCGGATGCCTCGAGCGGCGTTGCGACAGGCCGGTGACAACGGAGCCAGGATATGGGGTACAGGATTACCAGGGTCTATACGCGCACCGGCGACGACGGAAAGACCGGTCTC
The DNA here is from genome assembly GCA_034722015.1 of Pseudomonadota bacterium. Classification (GTDB taxonomy): domain Bacteria; phylum Pseudomonadota; class Gammaproteobacteria; order JAJDOJ01; family JAJDOJ01; genus JAJDOJ01. The sequence continues at coordinate 3,078 of JAYENI010000121.1, read as the reverse complement.
GGCGATGGGTCGCGTGTGGAGAAGACGGGGCTGCGCGTTGCCGCCATCGGTGATGTCGATGAGCTGAACAGCCAGTTGGGTGTGGTGCTCTCCTTCGGTTGCGACGCTTTGTTGCGCGACTGCCTGGTCACGATTCAGCACGATCTGTTCCGGGTCGGCGGGGAGCTGAGCATGCCGGGCGCCGTATCGGTCATCGACGCCGACGTGAAAAGGATCGAGGCCGATATCGATCGGTTCAACGGGAAGCTGCCGGCGCTGGAAGAGTTCATCCTGCCAGGCGGGGGACCGGCGGCCGCCGCCTGCCATTGCGCTCGCGCCGTGTGTCGCAGGGCCGAGCGCAGCCTCCTGGCCCTGTCCACGACCGAGCAGGTGAATGCGGCGCTCCTGCACTACATGAACCGGATGTCGGACCTGCTGTTTGTGCTGGCAAGGACGCTCGCCCGCGAAGCGAGGGAAGGAGAGGTTTTCTGGGACCGTAACCGCAACGGTCAGTCATGAGGCGAGCGAGTAACGGAGCGTTACCCCCGTGGCTGCGAGGGACTCGCACCGTGGCGGGCGGGTAAATGGGTCGCGACGCCTCATATCGCCTTGGCGTGGATCTGGGCGGGACCAAGATCGAGATCGCCGCGCTGGACCGCAAGGGTCGTGAATGCCTGCGTCGACGGATGCCGGCACCGCGGGACGATTACGCAGCGACGCTTCAAGCCATCTCGGGACTGGTGAACGAAGCGGACGCGGCGCTGGGCGGTCAAGGCCCGATCGGAATCGGGACACCCGGCGCGATCTCGCCGGCCACCGGCCTGCTCAGGAACAGCAATTCGATCTGGCTCAACGGCAAGGCGCTGCAGGCGGATCTCGAAACGATCCTCGGTCGGGAGGTCCGTATCGCCAACGATGCGAACTGTTTCGCCCTGTCCGAGGCCACCGACGGCGCGGCCCGTGATGCCGCGGTCGTTTTCGGTGTGATCGTTGGGACGGGAACGGGTGGGGGAATCGTCGTCAACCGCGGGGTGTTGACCGGACCCAATGCGATCGCGGGGGAATGGGGGCACAACCCGCTCCCGTGGCCCCGGGGCGATGAGATTGAGGGTCCGCAATGCTACTGCGGCAAGCGGGGCTGCATCGAGACCTACCTGTCGGGGCCGGGCCTGGCCGCTGCCTTCGAGCGCGCTACGGGACGCACCGTCGATGCAAGGTGTGTTGTCGAGGAGGCCGCATCCGGAAACGCGGCGGCCGAGTCTGTCCTGAAGATCTACGAGGATCGCCTGGCGCGTGCGCTGGGTTCCGTGATCAATATCCTGGACCCTGACGCAATCGTGCTGGGTGGCGGGATGTCCAATGCGCAGCGGCTATATCGAAATGTACCCGAAATTTGGGGCGACTACGTCTTTTCGGACTGCGTGCGGACACGGCTCGTGATGCCGCGGTTCGGAGATTCGAGCGGCGTGCGGGGCGCGGCGTGGCTATGGGATTCGCTGCAAGCAAGGTAGACGATAAGGTCGTTTGTCACACGAACGGGACCGCCGATAAAATTGCCGGGTTTCCGGAGAGCCCATGTAATTGTTTGATTGCAGTATCAAATAGTTGCATGACCTCGCCGGTAATATCCCATCTGCTGCGATATAGTGGAAAATTAGAGTATTGCGGTTTTATGAAATGGCCGTTACTATAGTCATACGGCTGTCTAAACGTTTTAGGAGAACGCACATGACCGAGAAGAAGCTGGCTATCATTGCGACCAAAGGGACCTTGGACTGGGGTTATCCCCCCTTCATTCTGGCATCGACCGCTGCGGCGCTCGGATACGACACACAGATCTTTTTTACCTTTTACGGACTCAACCTCCTCAAGCGGAAGATGTCGCTTCAGGTAACCTCCGTCGGCAACCCCGGCATGCCGATGCCGATGCCGATGCCCGTCATGCTGCAGACCCTGCCGGGTATGCAGGGCATGATGACCATGATGATGAAGAAGAAGATGCAGTCCAAGGGCGTGGCCAGCCTGGAGGATCTTCGTGATCTCTGCCTGGAGGCGGAAGTCAAGCTCATTGCCTGTCAGATGACGGTGGACCTGTTCGATATGGATCACGCCGATTTCATCGACAACGTTGAATACGGCGGCGCCGCGACGTTCTTCGAATTCGCCGGTGAGTCCGATATCTGTCTGTTTATCTGACCGGCGGTCTCCAATCGCGTAAACGACGGGCACGCAGTGCCCGTTTCGGGCCGGGGTTCCACCGAGCCCCAGCTTCGCGCGACCACGTTCGCGGCGTGTTCCAGGCTTCGGGCCGGTGCGCCGCCCCTGACGTGGCGAGGGAAAGAAGGAGACGCTCGAGTGGACGCAAGCAGTACAAGCAACAGGCAACGAATCATTTCCGCGGCGCGTGATCTCTTTTATCAGCAGGGATACAACGCGACGTCGTTCAGTGACATCGCGCAACGTGCTGATATTCCTCGCGGCAATTTCTACTACTACTTCAAGTCCAAGGACGAGATTCTGGACGGCGTTATCGACAGCTGGCTGGAGCTTGGTCGCGCCAATCTGAAGGAACTCGAACAAGTCTCTCCGGAACCCTGCGAACGTCTGCGCGCATTTGTCCGCAGCCGCCTGCCCATGCTGGACAGCATCCAGCGTTACGGTTGCCCCTACGGTTCACTCGTTACCGAGTTGAGGAAGGACAACAACGAGGAGGACCTCCGCGGTCATGCGCGGGAGTTGTTCGACTTGTATCTTTCCTGGCTTGAGAACCAGTTCCGTGCGATGGGTCATAAAGACGACGCCGAGATGTTCGCACTGCACGTGATGGGCCGCTTGCAGGGCGCGAGTGTCATGACGAATACCTGTCAGCAGGCAGGCTATTTCGAGAACGAGATCGCCCTGCTCGAAGACTGGATCGACAAGGCATGCGAAGGGGAGCGGCCGTGAATACCGGTGAGCACTTCCTGTCGGCATTCCGTGGGGGCTTCAGCGGGATTCTGCGCTGGCCGCAGCTCGATGAGCTCTGGGACAAGGTGCGCAGCGATACCTCCGGGGGCTGGTACGTCTATCATATCGGTGACGAACCGCCGGATCAGCCGG
>JAYENI010000120.1:0-34321 GCA_034722015.1 Pseudomonadota bacterium | reverse complement strand
CGTGCTGGTCCCAGGCGCTGTCGCGCGTCACATCAAGGTCGAGCACGCCGGCATGCTGCAGAAACCGGGCCAGCGTCAGGTGCTGACCGCCCGGTGCGGCGCCAACCTGCGGTGCGTTGTTGGAAACATACTCATGGTTCACCCAGACCCAGCCGGCGTCCGGGGACCCATTGAATTGCGGAGCGGACCCGACGACGTCTCCGGTCCAGTCGTCGTCCCATCCGTCTCCGAACCAGGCGATGTAGTCGTTGTTCGCGCCAAAGCGCGGTCCGCCCGGGTCGCCGGTGATCGGATCCAGCCAACTCACGACCACGTCGGTCCTCAGTCCGGGTATCACGCGCAGCGTGTCGGTCACATCGTTTTCCAGCGGAAACCGCCCGCTGAGGGGGGCGGCTCCCGATCTGGCGTACGCGTCTACCAGTGACCGGATGTATCCGGGGATCCCGCCTGGCGCGCGATGTTCGGGTTCGATCGCAACGACCGAGGGCAGGGGCGGACGTTCATCCGCTTCGAAGCCCTTACACGATTGCTCCAGGATCCGGTCTCCGGAGGGTGTCTGGTACAGTTCGTCCCAGGATCCCGGCACCAGCACCAGGACAGCGCCCAGCACCGCGGCGCCGGCAATTTTTCCGTTCCGGGAGATGCCCCGGGCCTGCATGGTGTCCGCTTACTGCCTCTCGTGCTCGAGAAGCCTGATCGCCCAGGCGAGAAGAAAGATGATGACCGCGAGCAGGCCCAGTTCGGCGAACGCGGCCTGGAACGCGGGGTTGCCGAAGTCCATGTGTTCCGTGCTTTCAGCCGTGATGATGAGCATCCTTCGGACCGCCGCGATGATGCCGACGATCAGGAACGGCGTGACCTCCAGCTTCTGCGTCCGGGCGATGCGCCCCACGGTATAGATGATCTCCGCGATCATCAATGCCAGCAGGACCCGGTCCAGCAGGTGTATCAGGCCCTCGGTATAGTGTGATTCGAGGATCTTGTGGACCATCTCGATGACCGCCGAGATCAGCAGGCCACCTGCCGCGATGACCAGGATGTAGCCGGCGGCGAGGTAGATGAAATACTCCGCCTTCTCCAGCAGGCTGGAACCGGTACCGGATCGCTCCGTCATGTTTTTCTCCCCTGTTTATAGTGGTCGCGGGATAGTCTAACGGGTTTTCCCGCGGAACTCGCTGACCCTGGAAGCCTGTTCGAACAGGGAGGCGGTTGCGGGGTGGGCACTGTAGACTGGACCGCCAACAACATGGGAGCGATCGATGTCGAAAAACAAGCGTGCCGCGCTGGTAACCGGCGTAGGGCCCGGACTGGGTGCGGCGATCTGTCGCCGGCTCGCGCGGGAGGGTTATCGTGTCGCCGGCATGTCCCGGTCGGGAAAGGGCGACGCGGCACTGGGGGCCGAACTCAATCACGAGGGGGAGGTCTACACGGGGGTGCACTGTGATGTGGCGGATACCGAAGCGGTCACCCACGCCCTGGAAGCGGTCGCGGCGGATGCGGGCCCGATTTCCGTCCTGGTTCACAACGCCGGCCTGTTCGCCATGGGTCCCTTCGAGGACACCGCGCCCGAGACCTTCGAGGCCACGTGGCGGACCACATTTCTCGGCGCGGTCAATTGCACGCGGTGCGTTGTCCCGGGCATGCTCGAGGCCGGCCGCGGCGTACTGCTCTATACGGGGGCAACCGCATCGGTAAAGGCCGGCGGCGGGTTCTCGGCCTTTGCGTCGGCCAAATTCGCGTTGCGTGGTCTGGCGCAGTCTCTGGCGCGCGAATACGGCCCGCGCGGCATCCATGTTGCGCACATCGTCGTGGACGGCATGATTCGCGGGGAGGCGGCCCTCGATCGATTCGGGGCAGGGGACGCGCAATGCCTCTCGCCGAACGCAATTGCCGAGACCTACCTTCATCTCATCGGGCAGGATCGATCGGCCTGGACGCAGGAACTGGACATAAGGCCCGATGTCGAGACCTTCTAGGAGCCTGTCCGGAAAAACAGTTTGAGTGACGAGCGCCCTGACGATTCGGAACCCGATCTCAAAGTGGATTTCACGAGCCTGGTTGTCGTGGACACCGACCCGGTTCGACTGGACAGGGTTACCGAGCTCCGGGGTTGGGCGCAAGCGCCTGGAACTGGCGGGCAGGGAGCGCCCGCGACGGATGACGCGGGACGTACAGGCAAAGACCGGACATCTGAACCCCGACCGGTAAGGCAGCACTGATCAGTGCAGGGGGCGGCCGCAGCCCTTGAGGTTCACGTCCCCATAGACGACATCGACACGGGTGTCGAAATCCTCTCATATGCTTCGCGTGTCCGGTCACGCGACCTTCCGGCGCGGATGGCGGGCCTCAACTATGCTTGGCAGAAGATTGTCGGGTGGGTTCCCGGGTCTGCGCCGGGTGACGATGCCGGTGGCAGAGAGCAAAATTGCTGGCCTGGTCCCGTCGCAAGTGGGAGGACAAGCGTGAGATATTTGGGCGCATCGGTGGGCCCGTTGGGGGCCTGGCGGGCAGCCGGCTTGCTGGCTCCGCTGCTCTCGATCGCGTGTACGAGTGGAGCATTGCGCGAGACGCCGGCGGTTCCTTCCGTGCCGGAGGCAGTCGCTTGCGGACCGGATTCGGACTGGATCTCCCGCACGCCAACCTTGCCTGGCTTCGTTTACGGCGTAGGCGTCGCCGACATTCGCTACGGATCAGTCCCTGCGGCTATCGATCAGGCCAGAAAGCGCGCGCTCGTCGAGTTGCTTCAGCAGCTCGAGGTCACGATCGTCTCCGACACTATTGTCGAAAGCGAGCGTTCCCGGTCCGGCTCGGGTAATACCTTCGCGGTCATGCTGCGAGAGGAGATCCGTACGAGTACCGAAAGCACCGAACTACCGGGCGTCGAGATCGCGGAGCAGTGTATCGATCAGGCGGGCAATGCGGTCTATGCGCTGGCAAGGCTTGACCGCGAACGAGCGTCGCATGTCCTGACAGGCCGGCGGAACACGATCGCGGACGAGGTTCGGAGCATCGCAACGATACCGCACGACGCCCCGCGTGTACTCCAGTTGCGCCGTATGATGCCCGCGCTGGAATTGATCGAGTCTTACGAGCAGCTGGGGAACGAACTGCGAGTCGTCTCCGGCGAACCCGTTGCGCCTGCCCCCGACATCACCGCGGTCGAGGCCCGTATCGATGCCCTCCTTGATCAGCTACGCATCGAGTTGCGCCCGGTAGGGGATTCGTCGCAGGAGATCGAGGCTGATCTGGCCCGTAACCTGACGAACCACGGGCTGCGAGTGAGCGACTTCGGGAAATCGGACCTCGTGCTAGAGTATCAGGTGCGCGCACGCGAAACGCAGGCCCAGGGAATCTTCTTCGTCTACGCTGATGGAGAGGTGAGGATCCTCGATGACTCGGGTCGGGTCCTCGCGACCGAACACGAGACGATCAAGGGTGGGTCGCCCGTCTCCGCGGCGCAGGCGCATTTACGCGCAATCGACGAACTGGGCGACCGGCTAGGCGAACTGGTTGGCGACACACTCCTGGATCGGCTTTAGGCGCCTGTCTGCTCGGGAGCGGGGACAGAGCCACGGGTCGGCAAACTTTTCCTTGACTGAGAATGAGGCCTTCGATGACCGGATGGAGGGATTTTGCCGGGTTCGTACCCCGGATGCTGTCCTGCCCCTGTCTTGCTGCCCTGGTCGCCTGCGCGCCGCCCAGCATCAACACGACCTTCGTGGTGCCGGCACACGATGCCGACGCCGCGAAACTGCGTCGTGTCGGCGTTTATCCTTTCGATGGCCGCAACGGGGAGATCTACCGCGCCCGCATCGAGGCCCTGCTCACCGGAATCACCCTGAACGGCAAACAGTATTTCACCATGGTCGAGCGTGCCCGCCTCGATGCCGTACTGAGTGAGCAGAAAACGACGGGGGAACCGCTGTTCGACGAGCACACGGCGGCGCAGGTGGGCCGGCTGTCGGGCGCCGAAGGCATCTACATGGGCGTGGTGAATCACGAGTCGGTGTCGGACGATCGCTATTCCAGGACGCGGCAGCGCTGCGCTTCCACCGACAAGGACGGTAAGTGCACCCGATGGCGGGACGAGACCATCCCCTGCACGAGGCGTGTCGCCTCGGCGGCGATGACCCTGCGTCTCGTCGCGACGGACAGCGGTACGATTGTCTTTGCGAGGGAGTTGTCCGGGCAGGACCAGTCCGATGCCTGCCGTGGAGACGGCAAACCGCTGCGTGACAGAAACTCGCTGCTTGCGACCTCGAGACAGCGTGCCGTCGACAGCCTCCGGCAGGAGATCGCCCCCTATCTGGTGACCCGCGAGATCGAACTCATGGACGAAACCGACGGGATCGAGGACCGGAAGGCAAGGGAGAAACTGGAGTCGGGACTGGAATTCGCCGAGGCCGGGCGCATGGACAGGGCCTGCGAACTCTGGGCGCAGGGAAGGGGGCTGGCCCCTCGGGGTCTGTCGCTGATCTACAACCTCGGGGTGTGCGCGGAACTGGACGGCGACCTGGAGATGGCCCGCGCGCTGTACGCAGACGCCGACCGGCTGCTGCGCAGGCCTGATCCGCGAGTCAACGCGGCGCTGATGCGCGTGGACAAGCGCCTGGAGGAACGTTCGGACGACTGACGATCGCGTCAGGACTCGCCGTTAAATATGGGCGGGTATTGAGCCAGGCAGAGTGTTTCGCGGCCGGTTGGCCGCGAAACACCATCTGAAGGGAGCGATCAGTTTACTTGCTGCCGCCGCACTTGCCCTCGCCGCATTTGCCTTCCTTCTTGGCCTTGTCGCCGCCTTCCATCTTCGCCTTGTCGCCGCCGCACTTGCCTTCGCCGCACTTACCTTCCTTCTTGGCCTTGTCGCCGCCGCACTTGCCTTCGCCACACTTGCCTTCGGCGCCGGCCACCATGTAGCCGCTGGAAAGCTCGGTCATGGCAAAGGGATTCGCGTCAGCGCTGGCCGTGGGAATGGATATTAGCGAGGTCGCCATGGCGGCGCCGACAGCAGCGACGAGGGGTTTGATTGCGGATTTCTTGCTCATAGGTCATCTCTCCTAAAGAATTTGTCTCTTTCCGTCTGGGTGGCACGAAGCCACATCGCCAGTCTCGTTGCCGGGGCAACCGTGGATGCATCGGCAGGCGACGTGTCTATAGACCGCACCTCGGCGCGAATTATTGCATAGCTTTCTCGAGGGCGTGGATAATCTCCGTTTCCACCTCCCTCAGGACGGGTTCCGCCCTGCTTCCCGCCGCCATCACGGTGGGCCGTGCGAACAGCGCTTTCGTGATGCCGTCCTTGTGAATCAGGGTCACGCTCAGCGGACATAGCGCCAGCATGTCCGGATCCTTGTTGGCGACCTGATTGGTGTACCATGCGTTGCAGACGACCATGGCCCGGATGCCTTCCAGGCCGCTTCGGTTGTAGTCCTCGCCCCATTTGTCCGCGAATCGCGAGACATTGCGCCCGATATTCGCTTCGAACACCACGAAAAACCGGTTCGTCTCCAGTTCCTGGTAGACCTTGTCGTAGACCTCCTGCAGAGGCGCCTCGCTGGAAATACTGAAGACGGTATCCGCTGCCTGCGATGTGCCGGCGGCCAGCACAAGCACCGCCAGAACTATCCATTGTCTGATCATCGTGTCTCTCCCCTATCCGGTGGATAGAGTAATAGCGGCATCAGGGAAAGCGCGAGAGGAGAATATCCCGCCTCTTTCCCCGGGGGGGAATCAGCGGATTACCCGAATGATGCCGGTAATCCGCTGACATTCAACAGCTTTGAGAGGGTGGATTGGGGGGCGGATGAATCCACCAGTGGTGCTAACTCTGGTGGACTGCGCTGCACTTGTCCACCCGCCCTCCCATCCTGGGAGATGAGGCTCGGTAGGGTGGACAAGTGCAGTTCAACGCAGTCCACCAGACAACCACCGACGGTGAAATCCAGGCCCGTCAGACGCTGTAGTACAGATCGAATTCGACCGGGTGGGTCGTCATGCGCAGACGCGTGACTTCCTCCATCTTGAGGGCGATATAGCCGTCGATCGCGTCGTCGGTGAATACGCCGCCGGTGGTGAGGAATTCGCGGTCCCTGTCGAGTTCGTCCAGGGCCTGGTCGAGTGAATAGCAGACCTTGGGGATCTCGGCCTCCTCCTCGGCCGGGAGATCGTAGAGGTCCTTGTCCATCGCCTCGCCCGGGTGGATCTTGTTCTGGATGCCGTCGAGGCCTGCCATCACCAGCGCGGCGAAGGTCAGGTAGGGGTTACCGGAGGCGTCGGGGAACCGCACCTCGATGCGCCTCCCCTTGGGGCTCGACACGAAGGGGATGCGGATCGATGCGGAACGATTGCGCGCCGAGTACGCCAGCAGGGTCGGCGCCTCGAATCCCGGAACCAGTCGCTTGTAGCTGTTGGTGCTGGCGTTGGTGAAGGCATTGAGCGCACGGGCGTGCTTGATGACCCCGCCGATGTAATAGAGCGCGGTCTCGGAGAGTCCGCCGTACAGGTCACCCGAGAACAGGTTTTCACCGCCCTTGGCCAGCGACATGTGGACGTGCATGCCGTTGCCGTTGTCACCGACCAGCGGTTTGGGCATGAAGGTCGCCGTCTTGCCGTAGTTGTGCGCGACGTTCATGATGACGTACTTCATGATCTGGTTGCCGTCTGCCCGTTTGACCAGGGTGTCGAACTGGGTCCCGATCTCGCACTGGCCCGCGGTGCCGACCTCGTGGTGATGCACCTCGGTAGAGACGCCCATCTCTTCCATGACCTGGCACATGGCGGAGCGCAGGTCCTGCAGGGAGTCGACCGGCGGGACCGGGAAGTAACCGCCCTTGATGCCGGGACGGTGGCCGATGTTGCCGTCTTCGTAGACCTTTTCGGAGTTCCAGGACGATTCGTCGGAATCCAGTTCGTAAAAGGTCCCTTTCATGTCGGAACCCCAGCGCACGTCGTCGAATATGAAGAATTCGGGCTCCGGTCCAAAATACGCCGTGTCGGCGATGCCGGTGGATTGCAGATACCCCTCCGCGCGCTTGGCGATGGAACGGGGGTCTCGCTCGTATCCCTGCATGGTGGCCGGCTCGACGATGTCGCAGCGCAGGATGAGTGTCGGTTCGTTGAAGAACGGGTCCATGACCGCGGTGCTCGCATCGGGCATCAGGATCATGTCGGACTCGTTGATGCCCTTCCAGCCGGCGATCGACGACCCGTCGAACATCTTGCCTTCCTCGAAGAGGTCCTCCTCGATGGTATGAGCCGGAACGGAAACGTGCTGCTCCTTGCCGCGTGTATCTGTAAACCTGAAATCGACGAACTTGACGTCGTTCTCCTGCATCATCCTCAAAACATCAGTTGCTGACATTGATACCCCTCCAAACGGGTCGGTGATTGTGGCGCGCCCTGTCCGGCGCGCGCCTTGAAAAAGTGGGATTCGGAATATAAAGCAATTAAAAGGCCAACATTGTTCGCATTATGTGCTTGATTTGGCGTAACCAATTTCGGCCAGACGGGATATCCGCCCCATCATGGTGCGTCTCGTCGGAATTACGGTCAAAAATGGTGCATTGCTGCGCTGGTGCAGTCGGGTCGTGAACGGTCGCGCGGGGGAAACCGGGAGTCGAACCGGTGTGCGGCTGGACGCCGAGAGTCGGTTATCGGCCGTCACAGACCCTGACGGTAATCCTTATCTCGTTATTCTCGTCGATCGTTTCGACGATCTGGTGACCGTTGATCTTGCACCATGCCGGAATATCATTCAAGGCGCCCGGGTCTGAGCAAATCGCCTCCACGAGATCTCCCGGTCCAAGTTTCGCGACCCTGTCCTGTACGCGAATGACAGGCAGGGGACAGAGAAGGCCGCGTGCATCTACGACGTATCGGCTCATGGTGTCTCCCGATCGAAGCGACGGACCGGTCTTTTCCCGGTCCTCGAGATGGCGGGTTCGAAGGGCTGCGCGATCACACGTTCCAGCCAGATTCGATTTCCCCGGGCGGCATCGGCGTGACCGTGAGGTTCGAGGTGCCGGACCCGGTGCTCGTGATGGAGACCTCCACCGCGGTCTCGTCCCGACCCTGACTGTAGCGCGCGGCGATGCTCGCCGCGAAACGCATGTCGTCTTCGCTGATCCCGTCTCCGTCGAGTAAGGTCAGCGGACCACCGTGACTCAATGTCCGGATATGGGGAAAGCGGTGCCGATACCCCTCGAGGAAGCGCGTCTCGCCTTCCTCGCGGGCGACGATCATCTTGAAGTGCGGCCGCGGGCGCAGGTGCCGCCCGACCTTCAGCAGGATGATGTCGTCGAGTTCGTACTCCCGGGCGCCGCGACTCTTCCACAGGTCCCGGAGTTTGGCGCTGTAGCTCGCGTCGGTGAGGAAGCAGCAGCCACCGGCGGGCTGCGCATAGTCGGTGATCCCAAACTTCGCGACCAGTTCCATCTGCCGTTTACGCGACCGGCCACTGATGTCGAAAAGCCCGTTCCGGTCGACCCAACCCTCCCGTTCCGGCCGTGTCGGCGGAAGGTTGCGTGCGCACAGGGGGCGTAACAGAAGGTCGTCAGCGCCGGACTGTCGTGAGACCACGGGCATGGTGTCCCGGCGCTGCGACATGGGTCGTTGACCCACCACCTCGCCGGTGACGATGAAGTCGAAACCGTTTTCCTCGATCCACTCCCTCGCTTTGGAAACCATGAAAATCTTGCAATCCAGGCAGGGGTTCATGTTCGCCCCGTATCCGTGTCGGGGGTTCAGCAGGACATCTTTATAGGGCTCGACGACGTCCACGATGTGGAGCTTGATGCCCAGTTGTTCCGCGACCCACAGGGCGTTGTTCCTTTTCCGTTTGTCACGGTCCTTTCTGCGTATGGCATGTGTGTGTCCTTCGACGCAGAAGCCGGTGAAGAAATTGATGCCCTCCACGTGCACGCCCTGGTCCTGGACGATCCGTGCGGCCAGCAGGGAATCCAGGCCACCCGAAATCAGTGCAACGGCCCTTTTCTGTCTCGACATTGATCACCTCCTCGCCAAACCAGGTCCGATACAGCCGCGAATTATACCCCCGGTTCGGTTCCGTTCTACGAGTCCCGACGTCCGCGTCCGGGGACGGAAGAGATTTTGCGGTTTCTTCCCCTTTTCCGTGGCGTTCGGGCATCAGGGGGAGACCTCTTGCGCGAAGAATACCTGGGGAATTTACTTGCCGGAGAATCAAGGTTCATTTGCTAACTGGCTGACACTCAAGTGTTTGACTGTTATCCACAAGATCTGTGGATAAGTCTGTTGATAGATTGGGTCAAACGAGCGAGGTGCCGCGTGGATTCACGAAAGTGTCAAATTGTATAAAAATTTACCAGAAATTTTAACCAGTTGATAACAAAGCATATTTAACTGTGTTCGGGGTCCCCGGGTCTCGAAGGCCTGGGCTGATGGTACGTCTTCCCGGCTCTTAGCACGATTTGTGTAAAAGTCCAGTTCGATCGGCCCCGTTCAGGTGGTACAGGACACGTGATGCATCTCGCTCACATGGCAGATTCAGGGGAGTCGCGGGACGCCAGCCGGATGGCGGCAGGGGTTGTTGTGGGACGACCTTTCCGCCGTCTTGACGGGATTCAGGGGATGGTGGGGCGTTATCCACAGATTCTGTGGATAACTTTGTAGACATTTTGGGGCAAACGTGGCGGACGCCAGGGTATATGGGACTATGTTGCAGATTGGTTAAAAAACAATCAGATTCGCAACTATTTGTATTTTATGAAGTTATATACGGGTTAACCGTCGGACTGTGGATGTTCCGGGCTCTTGCGGGCAAATGGCCGGGGCATGTGCACAAGACTCCCCACCCGGACCGGCGGCCATGCAATGTCGCCTAATCGTTTTCGCGCTGCGCATCCACCGTGAGCAGGTTTCCACGGTTGTCCACGGAGACGCTGAACTGGATTGGCGAGCAACAGACCCGGCAGTCCTCGAAATACTTCTGATTTCCCGCGGTGCAGTCTACATCGATCTCCATCGTTTGCCCGCAATACGGACACAGAACCTCGACATCCTCCACGAGCGCACTCATCTTTGCTCTCCCTCCTCGGTAGCCAGCTATCAGGGCAGGAATCGGGCCATCAGGTCGTTCAGGAACCGGCCGCCCAACTCCGTGGGGACTATCCTGCCCCCTTCTATACGCAATAGCCCGTCATTCTCCGCTGTCCGGACGCGGGGACTGATTGCGTCGCGCGGCAGACCCGTTCGCTCTTCGAACAACTCATACTCGAAACCTTCCTCCAGTCGCAGCGCGTTCAGCATGAACTCAAACGGCAAGTCTTCGCAGACCACGCGGCTCGTCGTCCCCGCCTGGCGCCGGTTGCTCACCTGTTCCATCCAGGCACGCGGTCTTCGTGTGTTCCCGGTCCTGGTGATACTCAGCTGATCGGGTCGGGTGAGTTTGCCGTGCGCGCCCGCCCCGATCCCGATGTAGTCCCCGAACTCCCAGTAATTCCGGTTATGCCGACATTGCCTGCCCGGCACCGCGAACGCGGAGACCTCGTAATGAGTATAGCCCCGGTGCATGAGCATCCGCTGGCCGGAAACCTGCATATTCCAGATCGAGTCGTCCGCCGGGAGCCTTGGCGGGCGCACGTGGAACGCCGTGTCCGGCTCGATGGTGAGCTGGTACCGCGAAATGTGGTCGGGAGCCAGTGATATCGCGGTGGCCACGTCGGCAAGGGCGGATTTCCGGTCCTGTCCCGGCAGGCCGAACATGATATCGAGATTGATATTGTTGAAACCCGCCGCTCTGGCGCCCTCGGCGGCACGTATCGCTTCGGCAGCGGTGTGGATGCGGCCGATGCGAAGGAGTGCGTCGTCATCGAAGGTCTGTATCCCGATGGACAGACGGTTGATGCCTGCCTGCCGAAATTCGCCGAACCTGCCCTGTTCGACGGTGCCGGGATTGGCCTCCAGGGTCACTTCCGCCGCGGGTGACAGTGCTATCCGGCGCCGGGTCCCCGTCAGCAATCGTTCGATGCCCTCCGCAGAAAACAGGCTTGGCGTTCCACCGCCGATGAAGACCGATTCGACAGCCGGCCAATCCTCCATCCGGACATACCCCTCCAGCTCCAGGAGCAGGGCATCGAGGTACGCCCGTTCGGGAATCGGTCCTTCGCCCGCGGCGAATGAGTTGAAGTCGCAGTAGGGGCATTTGCGCACGCACCAGGGCAGGTGCACGTACAGGCCCATCGGGGGGCGATGGGTGAACCCGGGACTTTCGGTCGCGTTTCGTCCCGTTGGATCCGGCGTTGCCGGAGTCGCCGCGGCGCGGTCCACTTCGAGGTGTCTCCGTCTCCGCGTCAGGGCAAGTGAGACTGATGTCCGACCAGCGCCTTTTTCAGCGCCTCGAGTGCCTGGGCGCGGTGGCTGATGCGGTTTTTTACCTCGGGCTCCAGTTCCCCCGAGGCGCAGTCGTGTGTGGGTACGTAGAACAGTGGATCGTAACCGAAGCCGTGCCGTCCCTGTGGCGCGTGCAGGATCCGTCCTTCCCAGGTCCCGGCGCAGATCAGGGGCATGGAGTCCAGCGGCCGGCGCATCAGGACGATGACGCACTGGAAGCGCGCCCCGCGCTGCGATTCCGGGACGTCCCTGAGCGCTTCGAGGAGTCTGTCGTTGTTCATTCGGTCGTCGGCATCGGGGCCGGCGTAACGAGCGGAATAGATCCCCGGCGCGCCGTCCAGGGCATCTACCTCGATTCCGGAATCGTCGGCCAGGGCCGGCAGGCCGGACACCCGGGCCGCGTGTCGCGCCTTCAGCAGGGCGTTCTCCACGAAACTCAACCCGGTTTCCTCGACTTCTCCCGCCTGAAACGCGGATTGAGGGACGATCTCGACGTCCAGGTCGCGGAGGACATGGCCGATTTCACGTACCTTGCCCGCGTTGTTACTGGCGAGAACGATCTTGTGCATAGGTAAACTCCTTAGGCGATTGCATGTCCCGGGCATCGGAACGGGGTGTTGCCCGCGGGCTAGATTTTGAGTGCCGTGCGTTGTTTGCCCAGGATGGTATCGATCCCGTTGCGCGCCAGGGACAACATTTCATCCAGTTCGTGCGGACGGAACGCATGCCCTTCCGCCGTGCCCTGCAATTCGATGAAGGCCCCGGCATCGTTCATCACGACGTTCAGGTCCGTTTCGGCGGAAGAATCCTCCCGGTAGTCGAGGTCCAGCACCGGCGTGCCCTTGTAGATGCCGACCGAGACCGAGGCGACCATGCCGTGGATGGGATTGCGCTCGATACGGTTTTCCCGAAGCAGTTTCAGGATCGCATCGTAAAGCGCCACGAAGGCCCCGCTGATCGATGCGGTACGCGTGCCGCCGTCCGCCTGGATAACGTCGCAATCGATGGTCACGCTACGCTCCCCGAGTGCCTCCAGATCGACGGCGGCGCGCATGGATCTGCCGATCAGCCGCTGGATTTCCATGGTGCGCCCGCCCTGGCGACCGCGTGCGGCCTCGCGAGACATACGAGTCCCGGTGGCGCGCGGCAGCATGCCGTATTCAGCGGTGACCCAGCCCTTGCCGGCGCCCTTGAGAAAATGGGGTACGCGCTCTTCGACCGAGGCGGTGCAGATAACCTGCGTATCACCGAAGGCCACTAGCACGGAGCCCTCCGCGTGGCGTGTGAAATTTCGGGTGAATGACACCTCCCGCATAGCGTCCGGTGCGCGGCCACTGGGTCTCATGGTGAATGCCTCCGTTCAAAAGCGGGGTATTATACCTTCCGCGATCTGTTTTACCGGCCGGAGGAACGGGATGGGGAATACGCCAGAATGATTCGCAGCATGACGAGTTACGCCCGCGCGGAGTACAAAGGCGGGTTGGGGACGATGGTGTGCGAGCTGCGCAGCGTGAATCACAGATACCTGGAATTCGGATTTCGCATCGCAGAGGAGCTTCGCTCGGTCGAGGGCGACCTTCGCGCGCGCGGGCAGTCCAGACTGGGACGCGGAAAACTCGACTGTTTTCTGGGCTACCGACCCCCGGTCGCTGTCGCTGGCCAGGTCGAGATCAACGAAGGCCTGGTGATGTCGCTCGTTGATGCCACACACCGCATCGAAGGCATGATGAACAACGCGGCCCGACTGACCGCAATGGAACTGCTCAATTGGCCGGGCGTGGCAATCGAGCCGGAGATGGACGCAAAACCGGTGAAGGCTCAGGCTGTGAGTCTGTTCGAGGAAGCACTGGACGACATGGTCGCGGGGCGCTTGCGTGAAGGTGAACGGCTTTCCGAACTGATCGAGAGCCGGTGTCGCTCGATGGAGGAAATTGTCGCGGGCGTGCGCGAGCGCAGGCCCGAGGTGCTGGCCGCCCTAAGGGAGAAGTTGATCGCCAGGATCGCCGACCTGGACGCAAGACCTGATGAGGGTCGTCTGGAACAGGAAGTCGCCTTCATCGCGCAGAAAATGGACGTCGACGAGGAGCTCGACAGGCTTGACAGCCACTGCGAGGAGGTTCGTGCGGCGCTGGGTCGGGACGAACCGGTCGGGCGACGACTCGATTTCCTGATGCAGGAATTCAACCGGGAGGCGAACACCCTTGCCTCCAAGGCCGCGGATATCGCGACCACGCAGGCCGCGGTGGAACTGAAGGTACTGGTCGAGCAGATGCGCGAGCAGGTACAGAACATCGAGTAGGATCCCGGGTCCCTGCCGGTCTTCCTTCCCTTGAAATCCCCGGGATCGCCTCCACATCTTCAGGCAACGCAACAACAGACCAGCCTGGAGGTATGAAAGCATGTTACCCAGAGCCTATGAACCCTGGAGCCTGATGAACCAGTGGCGGCGCGACATGGAGCGCGTACTGGGACAGGAAGAAGACGATGGCAACGACTCGAAAGTGACGACCGCGGCCTGGGCGCCGGCGGTTGACATCAAGGAGGAGGACGACGCTTTTGTCCTCCACGCGGATCTGCCCGGCGTGAAGCCGGACGACATCGAGGTCGACATGGACAGCGGGGTCCTGTGCATCAAGGGGTCCCGCAGCTCCGAAGTCGAGGAGAAACGGGAAAAATATTCGCGTGTCGAACGCGTAAGTGGCTCGTTCTATCGGCGATTTTCACTGCCCGATACTGCGGACTCGGAAAAGGTGAGTGCGCGCTGCTCCGACGGGGTGCTCGAGGTGCGCATCCCGAAGCATGAGAAACTGCAGCCGCGCAGGATCTCGGTCACGTCGTAGTCTGCACCTGATCCCGGACACGCGACAGCACGAAAACCGCGGCCTGACCGGTCGCGGTTTTCACTCGTCCGGCACCTGTTGTTTCCATCCGCTCAGGGGAGCAACCGCCCCGCCGTAAACCCTCAGCCTCCGGTCACCGGAGGAAAGAACGCAACCTCGTCACCGTCGTTGACGGCGACCGCAAGATCGGCGTATTCATGATTGACGGCCACGAGCAGGTTCCCCGGCGGGTCGCCGTTTTCCGACACGGAATCCCAGACATCACGCGCTGTCCTGATGCGTTCAGGTTCCAGCGTGTCCTGCTCTCGTCCCATGCGTTCGCGCAAACTGGCGAAGTACTTAACGGTGATCATATCGATTTTGCTATGCTCGCGACGCCACCGATTATACCATCGGCCCCGGCCACAACCGCACCGGCAGGCAGGAAAGCACATGAGCGATCTGACTCATTTCAACGCCAGAGGCGAAGCTCACATGGTCGACGTGGGGGAGAAAGACGTGACGCAGCGCGTCGCCGTCGCCGAAGGCCGGATCACGATGCAGGAAAACACCCTGGCGCTGGTCCTCTCGGGGGGGCACAAGAAAGGAGACGTAATGGGCATCGCGAGAGTGGCCGGCATCATGGCTGCCAAGAAGACCCCGGACCTCGTCCCCCTGTGCCATCCGCTTGCCCTGACCTCGGTCGAGGTGGACCTCGAGGCCGACCGGGGAGAAGGGGGGGTCACATGCAGGGCAAGCGTGGCGTGCAATGGCAGGACCGGTGTCGAGATGGAGGCGCTGACGGCGGTGCAGATTGCGTTGCTGACAGTGTACGACATGTGCAAGGCGGTGGACCGGTCCATGACCATGGACGGAATCCGCCTCGTCAGTAAATCGGGCGGGCGTTCCGGGGATTGGTCGCGACCCGTGGCGGATGAGGCAGGCGAAACCCGGTTGGTCTAGCTACCGGCAGAAAACTCGGTCTTCCCTCCGGCCCGGGGACCTGCTCGCCTGCCAGCCCGGGAATGCGATTCCTTAGCCACCCTGAACAGACGAATTGCCTGCAGCATTCCCTGAATGCGTTGCTTGATCTCGTCGCGGCACGCGTTGTAGACCTCAGGACCGACGTCCTGCGAGTCAGCCCCAAGGCCCTGACGGACCGACCAGCGTTTCTGGTGTGCGCTGCCCGGAACCGCAACGCGGAAGTCTTCTTCCAAGGTGCCGATCGTGATGACCAGGTCCGCCCAGCGCAATTGCCTGCCGCTGACGAGTGATGCCTGGTGCCTTCGAATGTCGATCCCGTCTTCCGACATGGACCGGGTGACCCGGGGATCGATCGCGTTCGACTGAATCCCGCCGGATTCCGCGTCCAGCATGTCGGCCCCCAGAGTGCTCATGTAACCCAGGGCCATTTGCGTGTACGTGCCGTCGTGTTGTCCGACAAACAGGACATGGGGTTTGCGTCTAAGCAGGGCTGAGTCGTTTTCCGGAGATGTTTCGGTCATTGCGTTGATTCGGATCTTGCGTCGGTTGGACAATAGGGCGAGGGATACCGAAAGACCATCTAAGCATAGCGCGAGATTTCGGGCTCGGCATCAGCGACTCGGAGGTTTCTGGATATTCCGTTCTCATTCACGGATGATTGCCGGGTGTCGCCCGGTCCAGGCCCTGTTCTTCCGCCTGGTTTCCGTCGTTTCCGTGCCTCGGGAAACGTCCCGGGCCACGCACTTTAACCCGTGTCACACACCGACCATGGAGAGATTCCATGAAATGGCTCAAGCGATTGTTTTTGCTCCTGATCGTTCTGGTCGTACTGATTTTTGGCGCCGCCGCCATTCTGCTGGCGACCTTCGATCCCAACGACTACAAACCGATGGTCGTGGAGGAGGTGAAGAAAGCGACCGGCAGGGACCTCCAACTGGAGGGCGACATCAGCCTGACGTTCTTTCCGTGGCTGGGCCTGCGGATGGGTGAAGCGGAACTGGGCAATGCGCCGGGATTCGGGGCTGATCCCTTTGCCAGGGTGGGCGACGTGCAGGTGCGGGTGGCGCTGATCCCCCTGTTTCGCGGCGAGGTCCAGGCGGACAAGGTGACGCTCGAAGGGCTCCGGGTCAATCTGGCGAAGCATGCCGACGGGAAAACCAACTGGGACGACCTGGTGGACAATCTGTCACGTGCCGGCGAAGAAGCCACCGAAGAGCAGACGGCGGAGCCCGAAACGGGGACGAGTCCGCCCCCGGTCGTTGCCATCGGGGGCCTGGCGATCACCGACGCCGCGATTCGCTGGCAGGATGATCAGACCGGAACGCATGTTTCGATCGATCCGCTCGACCTGGAGACCAGCGAACTCGAGTTGGGCAAGCCATTCGATATCGATCTGAACGTGCGGCTGAACAACGCGTCGCCGCCAGTCGTCGCGGACGTGAAGCTTTCCACCGTGGTCCATCCGGATCTCGAGAAGCAGTACGTGGTCCTCGAAGACCTGAAGCTTGCCATCGCGGCGGACGGTGAAAGCGTGCCGGGCGGTCATGCCGAGGTGACGCTGGACACTCGGGCCGATCTGTGGCTCGTAACTCAGCGCTATGTCCTGGACGGTCTGAAAGTTGCGGCCACGGCGGAGGGCGCGGACCTGCCGGGCGGTCGCGTCGACGCGACGCTCGATTCTCGCGTCGATGTCGACCTCGGGGCCGGTCGCGCGCAGATCGCCCCGCTCGGTCTGGGTGTGATGGGAATGACCCTGCAGGGCAGGGTCGATGTGACCGGTCTCGAGGACGATCTTCGCTACTCGGGTGAGTTGAGTACCGGAGCGTTTTCTCCCAGGGCACTGATCGAGAAGCTGGGCTCACAACCCCCGGAAACGGCCGATCCCGAGGTGCTGCGGCTGGCGGATCTCAAGGTCTCGTTTTCCGGCACCGACAACAGCGCCAGTGTTTCCCGATTGTCACTGAAGCTGGACGATTCGAACCTGACGGGCGAGGCGACCGTCAACAATTTCGAAAAGCCGGCCATCACCTTCAAGGTGGCCCTGGACGAAATGGACGCGGACCGCTATCTGCCGCCCGTATCAAAGGAAGCTGTGGCGGAAACGAAACCCGCGCCCGGTCCCGCGACGCAGTCGCCCGAGGCCGACGATGCCCTGGAGCTGCCGGTCGATATGCTGAGGGACCTCGATATTGCCGGCGACGCGAAGATAGGCAAGTTGAAGATATCCAATATCCGCCTGTCGGATATCAGTGCGGTCCTAAAGGCAAAGGACGGACTGCTGACCCTGAAACCGGTGTCGACCGCCCTGTACGACGGGCGTGTCAACACCGGCGTGATCGTCGATGCACGTCGGGATACGCCGGCATTTCAGGTCAATACCAGTCTGAAGGGCGTTCAGATCGGGGACCTCGTCGGCGATCTGACGCAGGAACAGCCGTATGTCCGCGGTAGCGGCGCCCTGTCCTTCGACCTGAAGACGCATGGCGGCAGGGTCTCGACGCTGAAGCGACAACTGGGAGGCACGGTGCGGCTCGCGGTGACGAAAGGTGCGCTCCACGACCCCGAACTGGCGCGCAAGGTCGAAGCGGCGGTGGCTTTCCTGCAGCGCAGGCAACCGCACACGACCGGAGACGAACTCATTTTCGATTCACTGACCGGTTCGGCTCGTATTGACAAGGGCGTGCTCGACAATCGTGATCTGAGACTGGACATGCCCCTGATCCTGGTCCGGGGCGAGGGGAAGGCGGACATCGCCGCGGAAACGGTTGACTACACCCTGAAACTGTCGCTGACCGAAGGTAGCCCGGACGCCAAACGCGTGGTCGTCCCGATCACGATCAAAGGCCCGTTCGACAAGCCGAGCTACGGGCTGGACCTGGAGGCCCTGGCAACGGAAGCGGTACGCCAGGAGGCGGAAAAGGCGATATCCAGGGAGCTGAAGAAGGCGGTCCCGCAGCAGGACATCGAGAAGGTATTGCCTGGCGGGCTGGACAAGCCACTGGGAGATGCGCTGAAGGGGATCTTCGGGCGGTGACGTCAACCGCGTCGTTCAGCGAGCGGCTGCTCGCCTGGCACCGACGCCACGGCCGCCGGCATCTGCCCTGGCAGCGCGACCCCACGCCTTATCGCGTGTGGGTGTCGGAGGTCATGTTGCAACAGACCCAGGTCGCGACTGTCGTCCCCTATTTCGATCGTTTCATGCGCCGGTTCCCGGATGTCATGGCCCTGGCGGATGCCCCACTCGACGAGGTGTTGTCGTACTGGTCCGGTCTCGGGTATTACGCCAGGGGGAGGAACCTTCATCGCGCCGCCCGGCGCATCCGGGATACGCGCGGGGGCGTGTTTCCGGACCGGATTGACGAGGTGCGGGCGTTGCCCGGCGTCGGACAATCGACCGCGGGGGCGATTCTCGCGCTTTCCCGCGGAGAACGGCACGCGATTCTCGACGGAAACGTCAAGCGTGTACTGACCCGTCACTTTCTGGTCCGGGGGTGGCCCGGGTCGGCTGCCGTTTCGCGCAGGCTGTGGCGGTTGACGGAGGAGCTGACGCCGGTGGCTGAGGTCGGCCGATACACCCAGGCCATCATGGATCTGGGTTCGCTGATTTGCCGTCGTGGCACCCCCGACTGCGCCGTTTGTCCCGTCGCCGTGGATTGCAACGCAAGGGATGCCGGTGTGCAGGGGGACCTGCCCGAGCCGCGGCCGCGGAAGCCCGTTCCGCTGCGCGAGACCGCAATGGTCATGGCATGCAATCCACTCGGGGACGTGCTCCTGGAACGCAGGCCGCCGAGCGGTGTGTGGGGTGGACTGTGGAGTTTTCCCGAGTTGAGACGTCCGGAGGAATGCGGGGCGTGGTGTCAGCGGAATTTCGGCGTGCCTCCCGTGGATGAGTGGCCATGGGCGCCGATCACTCACGCCTTTACTCATTTTCGGTTGCGCATCACGCCGATCAGGTTGCATGTCGGTGCTGCGGCACAGGTGGTGATGGATGGCCCCGATCAACTCTGGTATAACGTCGCATCCTCGCCGCGGGGCCTCGCCGCTCCCGTTGCAGGTCTACTCAGGGAACTCCAGAAAGGACAGGACCATAACCATGACGAGAACGGTGCAGTGCGTTAAGTTGGGTAAGGAAGCTGAAGGGCTGGACTACCCGCCGTACCCCGGCGAACTCGGGCAGCGCATCTACGAAAACGTATCGAAGGAAGGCTGGCAGCAGTGGGTCGCACAGCAGACGATGCTGATCAACGAGTACCGGCTGTCACCCATCGAGCCCAAGGCGCGAATATTTCTTGAGGAGGAGATGGAAAAGTTTTTCTTCGGCAGCGGGTCACAATCGCCGCAAGGCTACGTGCCGCCGTCCGAATAGCCGGACTGAGGTACGTTTGGTATCAGGGAGAGGTAGCGCGTCGGTACCCGGCCCTCTGCCTGCTACTTGATCTTTGATTCCTTGTACATGACGTGTTTGCGCACAACGGGATCGTATTTCTTGATCTCCATCTTTTCCGGCATGGTGCGCTTGTTTTTGGTCGTCGTGTAAAAATGCCCGGTGCCGGCCGAGGAAACCAGCTTGATCTTGTCGCGCATGACTATGTGCTCCTGAAGCTCAGAGTTTCTCGCCGCGAGAACGCATATCCGCTAGCACGGCGTCGATGCCTTTCTTGTCGATGGTGCGCAGGCCTTTTCTCGACACGCGCAACTTGACCCAGCGGTTCTCGCTCTCTACCCAGAATTTCCGGGTGTGCAGATTCGGCAGGAAACGCCGCCGTGTTTTATTATGCGCGTGCGACACGTTATTACCGGTCGCCGGCCTTTTTCCTGTGACCTGACAAACGCGTGACATCTTTAGTCTCCGGGAAACTCAGTCTGTAACGAAGGGACGCGAACGTTAGCAGAATTCGACAAACCGGACAAGCGGCGCGGCGAGTAAAATTGATGCGTCTGAGACACCTTCCCACCGGCTGACCGTGTTGCCGGACCACCAAACGATGGGCTGATCATGGATATCGTATTCATCAGGGATCTGAGGGTAGAGGCCCGTATCGGGGTCTGGGACTGGGAGCAGAAAATCCGGCAGGTGGTATCCATCGACCTGGAGATGGGCGCCGACAACCGCACGGCGGCCGCGACAGACGACATCGCCGATACCCTGGACTACAAGGCCGTCTCACGCAGGATCGTGGCTTTTGTCGAGGGACATGATTTTCATCTTGTAGAGACCCTGGCTGAGCGGATCGCGGAACTGATCAGGGAAGAATTCTCGATACCCTGGTTGCGTCTTTGCCTCTCCAAGCCCGGGGCGGTCCGCGGGGCTCGTGAGGTCGGTGTGATAATCGAGCGGGGCGAGAGGGCTGCCGGATGACCCGGGCCTGGGTCAGCGTGGGCAGCAACATCGATCGGGAGGCCAATATTCTGGCCGCTTTGACCGCCATGGAGCGACGGTTCGGGACGCTGAAAGTTTCCCGTGTCTACCGCACCGCGCCGGTAGGGTTTGAGGGAGAAGATTTCTACAATCTGGTCGCGGGGTTCGAGACCGGCGAGTCACCGCTTGAGGTGGCCCGGGTCCTGCGCAAGATCGAGGATGCGCGCGGGCGCGAACGGGGCGGGAGAAAGTTCTCTCCCCGTACCCTGGATCTGGACCTGCTGCTTTACGGGGATCTGGTGGTGGATCTTGACGGGATCAGCCTGCCCCGTGACGAAATACTCCGATACGCATTCGTTCTGGGGCCATTGGCGGAGATCGCGGCGGCCACCATTCATCCCGTGGAGGGACGGCGCATCGGTGATCTGTGGGCAGAGTTTGAGATTGGAGAGGGACAGCTGACGCCCGTTTCCCTGTCCTGGGTTCCGGACCGGACCTGAAAAAGCCCGTCGAGCGATTCAGCCCGACAGGCTTCCATCGTCACGCCTGACGGAAGCGGTTTTCGACCGTTCCGACAGGCTCCTAGCCGGCGAATGGCCGATGCGGCCAGCTTCCCGCGTATGCCTGGGCCGGAAGGAACCGCTGCACCGGCTGCATCGGGTGCGTCGGAGCGGCACGACTCGCGACCCGTGCCGGATAGGCTCCGGCCTGTAGCGGCCCCCTGGGAACCGCGTACATGCCCGGGACAGGATGTGTGCCGAATCGGTTTGCCGCCACCACGGCTGCCGGAACGTACCTGGGAGGCCACCATGCGAGCTGCTGGCGCGCGGCGCGCGGGAAAGGCCGCCAACCGGCCGTATGGTACCGGCCCGGGTGCGGTGCGCTCACCGACCAGGGTCTGAATGCCACGGGATGCGGTGCATGGTAGCCCGGCGCCCGGCCAAAGCGGGTAGGGGCGTAGCCGCCCGGGCGGCGATACCAGGTGACCGGTTCAGGGGGCGCTGCGCCGGCATTCCCTCGTGGCATCGCGGGCGCCGCTTTCTGCCCGATTGTACCGCCCGGCGTCAACGAGGACCGCGGTCCAGGTCCGCCCATCCTCATGCCCGGGTTTCCCATGGGGCCCGGTCTCATCCCCGGGCCACCCATTTCCGGGTTTCCCATGGGACCCTGTCTCATGCCCGGGCCGCCCATTTCCGGGTTCCCCATAGGACCCTGCCTCATGCCCGGGCCGCCAAATCCGCCCTTGGGGAAGCCGCCCCGGGGACCCCAGTCACCAAAGGGCGCGTTACCCATTTCCGAGGACGGGCCCATGGGGTAGTCCATGCCGCCCGAACCGAACTGGGGTTCCTGCCACCCGCGTCCCGGGGGGCCGTAGTGACCCTGCCGGGACTCGAACGAGGGGGTCTCCGGCCATGGTGGAGGGGTCGGTGTGCGTATGCCCTCCATCCGCAGCGACTTGGCGTCTTCCATGGTCAGCTTGCGGACGTCGGCCAGATAGGTGCGGATGTCCTGAAGCGGCATGTTTTCGAGCTCGGCGCGCTTGGCGGCCAGTTCCGCCCGCCTTTCCTCGGTCGTCTGGCGCATCTGTTCGTGATACTCGGAGAGACCGCTCTGGCGTTCCAGGGCGTCCTTCATGAAGTCGCCCTCGTTCTCTTCCAGGAATTTCCTTTGTTCCTGGGCCTTCTTGTACATGGATTCGTAGTACTCGATCATCTTCTCCTGACGTTCCTTCGCCTGCGTCAGCATTTCCTCGCGACGCTTCTCGAGGCGTACCCGCCGCTCCTCGGCCTGCTTCTTCATGGCCTCGTGCTGACTGGCGATGTACGCCTGCCACTCGTCGATCTGCTCGAGCGCTTCCTCGTAACTGATGCCGGGCAACAGCGCGGGCTCGCCCATCATTTGCTCGGCGGGCGCCTGGTCTCCCGCAGCTGCGGCGGCAGGATCAGAGGCGGCAGGATCAGAGGCGGCAGGATCAGAGGCGGATGCCGGGGCGACTGCGGGTGCCGGAGCAGCTGCGGGCGTCGGCGCGTCAGTGGGCGCCGGTTCGCTTGCGGGTGCCGCGGCCTCGGCGGACATCAGGTCCGCCTGCGGCCCGGCGGCGTCTTCAGCTCCTGCCGTCGATGCGAGCAGGAGCGCGCTGAGAAACAAGGGGATGTGATGACGTTTGGACACTGGGATCTCCTTTGGTTAGCGGTCGGATTCGCGATGTCGCCGGGACCGCGATAATGCGAAGGTCGAGTCAGTTAAATTGTGCTGATTATTATTTGTGTATCCGGTCTGCGCCGGAGAAATTGCACGCGTAGTGTAAAACGAAATTGCGCCGTGTGTAAGCGGCAAACGCAAACATTTGTGGTTCGCACCGGCAGCGCGGACAATACCTCGGTAGCACAACGGTACCGGGGATCCGGTCTCCGGTTTGCCTCGCGGGCCGCATGGCGGAAGCGCGGCGCATCAACGCGGGAACCATCATGTACAGGGGGAGGCATGTCCGAAACAGGTCAGTTTGAGCTCGTCGTGAAACACGTTCGCGACTACGAGTTCAACGTTAAATTTGACTGGGCCGATACGGCATCCCTGACCCTGGATGAACCGGCACCGCTCGGCCGGGAGCAGGGACCCAACGCAGCCCGGCTGGTGGCCGCGGCGGCCGGCAACTGTCTCAGCGCGAGCCTGATGTTCTGCATCGCCAAGTCGGACGTGCCGGCGGATAGCGTGTTGACGCGCGTCACCGGGCGCATGGAGCGTAATGAGAACGGTCGCCTGCGGATCGGGCGGATCGAGGTGGATATGACGGTGTGCGAGACCCTGGCCGAGGCCGTCAGGCTGAAACGCTGTCTGGTACTCTTCGAGGACTTCTGTGTCGTGACGGCGAGCCTGCGAGACGGGATTTCAGTGGGTGTCACGGTGCGTGACGCAGCGGGCGAAGTCCTGCACGAGCATGGTTGAACGCGTGTCCCGGGCGAGATGGGTCCAGCAGGCCGCCAAGGCGGCTTGTGTCAAATGATGTCGCATCGCATGCGCGCCGTATTTCTGGATCCCTTCGGATTCGTGGGCGACGTGACGACGGGGTTTCGCGGCAACCAGGGCATTCTCCTCTCGGGCGCCGTGGCCTACTACTCCATGCTCTCCGTGTTGCCCATGGCGGCGCTCGTGTTGCTGTTGCTCTCGCAGTTCGTCGATCAGGACACGCTTCTCGCGACCCTTCGCACCTATCTCGATCTGGTCACCGTGGACCAGTCTGAAGCCATCATGGAGCAGATGCGCCGCTATCTTTCCAACTGGCATTTCCACGGTGTGGTGGGCCTGCTGGTGATGTTGTTCTTCAGTTCCATGGCCTTCACCGCCCTGGAAAACGCCATGTGCGTCATCTTTCATCACCGCGTGGCGATCCACCGCAGGCGCTTTCTCGTGTCGGCGATCCTGCCCTATTTCTACATGCTGCTCCTGACCGGCGGGTTGATGACGGTCAGTATCGTCAGCGCGGCCCTGCGGGGCAGCGAAATGCGTGTGGTTCCGTTTCTCTGGTTCGACATTTCCCTGGCCCAGACCTCTTCGGCCGTCGTCTATCTCTTCGGCATCCTGGGCGAGGTGCTTCTGCTCAGCTCCATCTATCTGGTCATGCCCGTCGGCAGACTCGCTTTTCGTCACGCGCTCATCGGCGGAGTGGCGGCCACCGTGCTATGGGAGGCGACGCGGCACGTCATGGTCTGGTGGTTCAGCACCGTGTCCGTCGTCAATGTGATCTATGGCTCGTTCGCGACGGTGATCCTGATTCTCGTGGGATTCGAGGTCGCGGCCCTGATCGTCCTGCTCGGCGCACAGGTCATCGCCGTGTACGAACGTATCGGACTCCCGGTGGATCGGGACTCGGGCTTCCGGACCTAGGAGCCTGTCCGAGAATGGGGTTCGTCGCGAGGCTTTTCCGTAGTAAAACTTCCATTCCCGGACAGGCTCCTGGCGGCGGTGCGGCAGGGTAATCACGCTTACAACCCGTCGCGGGCGGGGACGAAGGTCCGGTCGACGGCCTCCTGGATCTGTCCCGCCATGGCGCCGGTCAGCAGACGATGCTTGTCCTTCATCTCTCTCGCCAGTTCCAATTTTTGCTGTTGCAGGGCTTCGAGCATTTCCTCTCGCATTTTGTCTTCGTTCGCCATCCGATCTATCTCGACAAGGATCTTATCGACCGCCAGCCACGCCGCCACGCCCGCACCGACGCCACAGACTAGGGCTAACCAACCACCCGGTGAACAGATGACGGCGGCTCCGGCCGCGGAAAAGAGGAAAGAGCCGCCTTTTTTAGCTGCCGCCTTAGCCGCCAGTGTACTCACTGCTTTAAAGGTTTTCTTTGTCAGGACCTTTGCGGCGATTCCAGATGCTGTTTTACCGGCGAGTGCCTTTGCCGCAACTACGCCAATTGCCGTGCCACTGGCTGCGGCTGCCGATGCGCGTAGTTTTTCGTGTCCGATTAGGATAAATTTTGAGGGATCGATTGGGATCGATCCACAGGGATCTGCGCTCAATTCAACTTGAGTTTGACTAGTCATCTTTGAAAGTACATTCGAGAGCTGCTTGGATGACTCACTGCCTGCACTTTGATCTAGCTCGTCAAGGCGACTCTCAAAATTCGCGCCGACGAATAGGTGTTTCTCAATTTGATGCTTCATTTCGCCCGCGACGTCGCCAGTAAACATCGCGAAAAGGAGTTCGTATTCCCCGAGCACCGAGAAGTACCAGGCGAGGTAGGCGTCCACACCCTTTTCTACGTCCGAAAAGAGTTCATCGACACCTGCGTCGATTCGTTTGTTAGCTGCGTCTATAGTGGCTTGTTTCTCGTGTTCGATTTCGGTAGAGAGTTCGTTCGCAATGCGTTCGCGACGTTCCGATTCCGTTGGGCATGGGTTTGTCCAATTAAGGATGTCACGTGCCGGTTCGCCGAAAGTGGCAGGATCAAAGTTAGAGAGCTTCCATGTCAGCCAAGAATAGATCGCGGCGAGTATGAGAATCGTGGTAACAAATGTGCCAGAAGCTGTTATTTGTCGTCTTGCGCCCGTTTTCTCTACTAACGCGCTGGTGCCCAGCAGAATCCGGGTATAAATCCACGCTATGGTCCCGGCCTGTAGAAGAAAAATCAGCCACGCTAAGAGTTTCAACGGCATTCCCGGTAGGTTCGGGATTAGCAATTGGGCGGCGTGCCAGCCGAGCGCATCGGCAGCGCTGGCCGCACCCGTCAACCAGCCGGACAAACGGCATCCGGAGGCATTGTTAGTCTCCGCGAAGGCAGATTCCGCGACCAGATTCCAATCCATATTTCGCGTGTCTGGGATCTCCCCGTAGAAGTCGATCGCCAGGAACGCGGCAACTATGAGCGCGCCGTTGAGCAGCAGTAGAGGCCAGCGGCGCGCGGCCATCGCGAGACGCTCGGGCCGGACGTCGGAGATAAGTATCCGGTTAGCCGGAGCGATGAGTCCCAGCAGCAGCGGCACGTCGAGCGCGAGGACGGCCCAGTGCGCGGGGGTAAGGCGTACACTAAGTGCGAGTAGCAGGATCGCTAGCAAGACAGAAACGACGGCCTGGATCGCCAGTGTGAACGTTCCGGCCCAGAAGATGCCTCGGACCCGGCTTTCCGGGCGAGTGACACCCGACAGCACAGCCCTGCGATGAAATAGCGAGTATTCGCGTTGATATTCCCAGATCGGCCAAGCAAGCACGACGAGAATTGGGAAAAGCACCCAACAATTGACCCCCAGGAACACGTGGGAAAGGGACCAGAACGCGAGTGCAGCGGCCGACATGCCGAGAAATCGCCAAATCATCAAGTTGACCTGTCGGTTCTCCGAAGGTAAGTGAGAATTGTCAGTCATGGTGCTTGCGATTTTGGAAAAAAAGTGTCATTGACAGGGCAGATGTTGGATTTGGTTTCCGTGGCAAAGTGATAGATTCCAACCGGAGTTTCTACCCGGTTGGATGGCAGTTCCTTGTTTTATAGTGCAATTTGAGTCCACGAGCAGAAGGTCGGTAACTACAGTCGCCGCTCGAGCACTTCCCTGACCTCCGCGTCGCTCAGCACGACCGGATTGGTCTTCATGCTGCTTCCCCGCGAGTGCGCCACGATGCTATCGAGGGCCTGCTCGTCGATGCCGTAGTGCGACAGCGGTGGCAGGTCGAGCCGCCGCGTCCATTCGTCGAGTCGTTCCACCAGTGCGGTACGGGCGGATTCAGGATCCCTGATTCGGCGCTCCAGGAGGACCTCGGCGACGCGTGCATAGCGAGCCAGTGCGATGTTCCCCGGTTCGCGGTCGTTCATGGCCCGGATGTTGACCTGCGTGGCCGCGGCAACCAGCGTTCCGCAAACGACCCCGTGCGGGATCGGGTGGAATGCCCCCAGCGGCGATGCAAGTCCGTGTACCGACCCCAGGCCCGTTTGCGCGAGTGTGATCCCGGAAGCCAGCGCGGCCCAGGCCATGCACGCACGGTTCTGCGCGGGGTCGCCTTCGCCAAGGTACCAGGGCAGCAGGCCGTCTCGTGCCGCGCGCAGGCCGCTGATCGCCAGTGCGTCGGTCATGACGTTCGCCCGCAAGGAAACGTACGACTCGATCAGCTGGGTCAGGGCGTCCATGCCGTTGGCGGCGATGATGTTTTTCGGGCAGGTCTCCAGCAGGTCCGGGTCCACTACAGCGTATTCGGCGACCAGGTGATCGTGCCGGAAGGACTTCTTGAATCCGTGCGCGCCCAGCCTGCTCAGCACGGCGTTCCTGGTCGCCTCGCTGCCCGTGCCGGCTGTGGTGGGAACGGCGACAAAGGGGGTCGCAGGACCCTCGTATTGACGCTCCGGACCGACCCCCTCCAGGTAGTCCATCACACTGGCCCCGACCTTGAGCAGACCGGCGATGGCCTTGGCCGCGTCCAGGGCGCTACCGCCGCCGATGCCGATCACGACGTCGATGTCTTTCACCGCGTCCGCGACAGCCGCATCTATCGTGTCCGGGGAAGGCTCGCCGGAGAACGTCACGTAACGCCAGGATATTCCACGGTCGGACAGATCCTTCTCCAGGCGTTCCCTGTGAGGGGAATCCCTGAACGATCCGGCGCCTGTCACCAGCAGCACCCGCGATCCGTATCGGGCTGCGATCCCCGCCGTTTTCGAGAAGGCTCCGCTGCCGAACTCGATGCGCGGCAGGCGTGCGATAGAAAACGCCCCGATCATGCCTGGCCGTCCACGGGGAAGAGGCCCTGCCAGGGGACACCCCTGCGGGGTTCAGCCATCCAGTCGGCGACGGCCTCTCGCCAGGCCAGGTAGTGTGGCGTCTGCTTGTGTGCCGCCGCGCTCTGCGCGTCGGCGTAAGACTCGTAAAGGATGAAGCGGTTCGGCTCCCCGGGCGAGCGGAGTACGTCGAAACGCCGGTTTCCGGGTTCGTTGACCGACGCCTCGTGATTCAGTCGTGTCGCCTCGATAAAGTCATCGGCGTGCTCGGGCTTGATGTGGACGTGTACGATGGTGACGTGCATTCCGGGTCCTCCAGTGTTCTGTCCCAGTGATAAGGCGAGTTCAATTGGCTTGTCAGCGCGCATGTGGATAGAGCACTAGTCAGTGATGTAACAATAGGTCCATGCGGTACCCGTGGCGGCCTCCATACCACCGAGAAACCCGGGGGACGGGACGGCCTCGCTTTCGTGGATGTCCTGGATATTCACGACAAGTCGGGAGATACAGGCGCTTCTGCGCCAATTCAGCGCGATCGGTGCGGACCTGCAGCCGCATGCGGCACAAGGCCGGGACACCTCGGGGTGTACACTCGCCTTGCGGATATCGTCTTTGCCTGCAAAGGGCTTTCGGCATCGCGGGCAGCGAGGTGCCTTGAGGTTTCTACCTGCGTGCATCTCGGGAGACGCCAGCGAGGGAGGGACCTGCACGTGACAGAAATCGAACGAATCCGCGGGCGAGTCCGGGCGAGGGGACAGTTCGATGCGTGGCGAGCAGCCAAGAAACATGATGGCGTCCAGAAACCCTTCACCCGCGAGGTAGCGTGTGGGGGACAGGGCATCGCCGATGAGACCGAGCGAGCGCAGTACGCCGACCATGGTCTCACAGGAGGTGGGGGCGTATAAGGGATCACGGGGCGCGAGTACGAGGCGAGGCATGACTGGACGATCGCTGCTGGACTCCGGTAGTGGAGGCGTGCGGCTTTCCCGGTTGGAGTCACAAGTTTCCCCATTGTACCTGTTTGTCGCGAAACGGGGCTCGTCGCCCGGATTGCCATCGGGGGAATCGCGCAAACGGGCGGTATTGGACACGGGAGAACATACATGAGCTACAGGTGCATCCTGCTGGCGTTGTTGGCCCTGATTCCCGCCGGGTGCCAGACCGCGCCGCCGAGCCAGTCTTCCCCCTACTATCGCATCCCGACCGGATCGCTCGTGACTGTGCATGAGTCGTTGCCCGTGCCAACGGGGTCGTCCCGCGTGTATCTGCAGGGCGGGAAGGTGGTCGATGTCAACGCCGTGAGCCGGTTCTATCCGTCCTGTTCGTTCAAGGTGATGGGACCGCTCGATGCAAAGCGGGCCATCGAGGCCGGCGTATTCGAGGTCTCGGGTTTCAGTCAGTTTCGCAGACCTTTCGGGCTGGACGCCGATGGGCGCGGGATACAGGTCGCGTCGATGGCCTGGGGCGGGATGTTCGATCGTGGACGGGAGATCGTCTACATCACCGTCATGAATCTGAAGTCTCCGCAACAGACCGACGTTCACGATCTGACCTGCAAGGTCACCAGTGATCCGCTGGGAACCTTCGTTACGCTGGAGGAGATTCGCCAGGCCCTGGGTCCGGTCGCTTCCTTCGAGATTCAGGGCACCTAGCGGATGTTCCCACCCGGTAGCTGCGCGCCGGTCGACATATTCAATCATTTCCAGGAGGGAATCGTGTCCCTGATCAAACCGTTCGCGGGCCTGCGGCCCGCCGCCTCGCACGCCACCGATGTGGTAGCGCCGCCCTATGACGTAATGAATGCAGAGGAGGCTTGCGAGATGGCCAGTGGCCGCCCATGGAGCTTTCTGCACATTTCCAGGCCGGAGATCGACCTGCCGCAGGGTACGGACCCCTATTCCAGGGAGGTCTATGAGAAAGGTGCGCAGAATATGGCCCGCATGCTCGATGAGGGCATCCTGGTCCGTGATCCGGCGTACCGTCTCTATGTCTACCGGATGATCATGGGCGACCACGAGCAGACCGGACTGGTCGCCGCCGCGTCCGTGGCGGACTACGACACCAATCGGATTCGTCGGCACGAATTCACCCGGCCCGCGAAAGAGGACGACCGGGTGCGGCAGATCGAGGCGCTGAACGCCCAGACCGGCCCCGTGTTGCTAGCCTTCGGCGACGCTCCCGATGTCGAGGTCCTCCTCGGGGAACAGTCGAGCCGGAACCCGGACGCCAACGTTACCGCCGAAGGCGGCGTGCACCACGCCCTGTGGGTGGTCGATGACGATGCCGTGATCCGGCGGCTGGTGGATGCGTTCGATGCGATGCCTGCGCTCTATATCGCCGATGGTCATCACCGGTCGGCCGCCGCTTCCAGGGTCAGTGCCGCGCGCCGGGGAACCCGGCACGGGTCCGCGGATGCCGCGGACGGTTTCCTGTCGGTCATTTTTCCCGCCGGGAAGATGAAGATCCTTGACTACAACCGTGTGGTGCGGGACCTGAACGGCCTGTCGGAGGACGGATTCCTCGACCGGGTCGCCGCGCGATTTTCCATCGCACCCGCCTCGGAAGCCGTGCGCCCCGCAGGCCAGGCTGAATTTGGCATGTACCTGGGCGGTAGGTGGTACCGATTGAACCTGGACGAGTCCCGCATCCCGGTGGACGACCCGGTGGCGCGGCTCGACATCAGCCTGCTGTCGGACAATCTCATCGAACCGGTACTCGGCATCTCCGATCCGCGCCGCGACGACCGCATCGATTTCATCGGCGGGATACGCGGCCTAGAGGCGCTGGAAAGGCGCGTGGACAGCGGCGAGATGGCGGTCGCCTTCTCGCTCTATCCCACCAGAATGGACGACCTCATGTCGGTGGCGGACGCCGGTGAGGTCATGCCGCCCAAATCCACCTGGTTCGAGCCCAAACTGGTCGACGGACTGGTGTCGCTGGTACTGGACTGAACGCCGGGGGGCATGTCGTCGAGACCGCGCCGGTTCTGAGCGATCCGGAGTTGTCCGCCCGATTGGCGAAGGTGATCCGGTTCGGGGAACTCACGAAGTGGTTCGTCGAAATCGATGATCTAAAGGCTTAGGCGATTTCTGTCAAATCACATACCATCTTGCTTGTCTTTTCGCCCGTCTCCCGCGTTGCGGAAACGGTTGAATAGTTCGACTATGCGCCCGTTACCGCGCCTTGAAGACGAACGAAAATCCGGCGCGATCTGGTATGTCATTTTCCGGTAATCGCCTTACCTCATCGCCATCCTGTCCCATCATGGTCGACCGGTCCATGGCGACGAGATGGATACGACCGCAACACGATGATGCTACTATGCACATAGTCCAAATATATTTGGGGGTTTAATCTATGGCGCAGCTTCACTTCTATGTACCCGATGAAGTCGCGAAGGAAATTCGCAGGCGTGCGCAGCAATCGCGGCTTACGGTGTCCCGCTACCTGGCGGAACTGGTCAAGCGCGAAACCCTGAACGAATGGCCGGAGGATTATTTCGAGCATGTTACCGGCCAGTGGAAAGGAGAGCCCCTGCTGCGGGAACCGGAAGGTGAATATGAAGACCGGCCCGGCTTATGAGCCCGCTGCTGCTCGACACCAACACCTGCATTCACCTTCTCAACGACGGCAATCCCGAGATCAAGCGGCGCATGCGCATCCATTCGCCGACCCAAATCTTCCTTTGTAGCGTGGTCAAGGCGGAACTGCTCTACGGCGCACGCCACAGCCGGCGGGTGTCGGAAAACCTGCAACTGCTGGAAAGGTTATTCGCGCCCCTGTCGAGCGTGCCGTTCGACGATCGCTCGGCGGAGGAGTATGGCGTGATCCGGGCGCAGCTTGCCGCCGAATGCGCCCCTATCGGACCGAATGACCTGATGATCGCCGCGATCGCCCGTTCCCGTGATATGACCTTGATCACGCACAATATTGATGAGTTCAGAAGGGTGACGGGGCTGCGCCTGGTGGATTGGGAGGAGCCCGAAGGTGAATCTGCTGACTGATCCCGTTTTCCGCACCCTCACACCCGGTCGGCCGAAAATATTCAGCCTGCCGGACCTGCTGACGGCATTGGGACGTGATCAGGTGGAATCGCTCACCGGTCTGCAACGCCACCAGGAAGACGCCTTTCACATCTTCCTCTGCTACCTCGCCGCCTCCGTGCTGGATCCCCCGCGCATGCGGGGATCAATTTTCGGATTACGTGGACGGCGGGGTTTCTTGTTTATGAGGCGCCCAGGACCATCCTTTGAAGCGGAGACAGTTCCGGGCTGTTCAGGTGGGAGAAAGCGGTTTCGCTACGGTGATCGAGTGCGAGTTTGAAGGCCCCTGGCACGATAAAGTGATAAAAGAGCGTGAATCTTGTTTCGGCGTTTTTCCTGACCCGAGCGCCGTAGTGAAAGCATCTGCTGGTATCGGCGAGCACTGCCGTACCACGGGGGCCCGTGAACGCAACGGCGTCCTGTTCATCAATATGCCCGTGGATCACGGCGTCCGGCAGCATCTGATGGTACCTGTAACGCAATTTTCTCCGGATCCGCTGCGATTCCTCGGCGCTCAGCATGACGAGAGGTCCGTTGGCCTCGGTGACATCTGTAAGATTAACGAAAAGCTTGACCTGCCGGATGTCGCCGTCGTCGCAGTGGTACCGCTGACTGCCGTAGGGGATCCCGCCCGATACTGAATTTGGCGGTGCGATCCAGAACTCGATCTTTTTCAGCACGGGCACCGCGCCGAGATATCGCGAGATCGCGGTAGTCAGTTTTCTGTTCAACGCCAACTGCATGAAGGGACTGGAGAGATCGGCGAATTCCCTGGGCAGGGCAATCGTTGCGTAGGGCCTGTCACCTCGTTGTCGAGAAATGGAATCCAGCGAGCCGGAGAATTTCTCGTGGCTCAAACGAATGATCTCGGGGATCTCGGGAATCTCGGGAAAATCCCGTTGTGGAACGACGGCGAATCCCTGTCGCTCCGGTATGACGATACCGGGTAGGTCTCGTAGCTCGTGTGCGGCTCGTTTTCTGCCCAGATACTCCCGACAGACGAGTCCGGACCGGAGTAGACGAAAAAGGCGGCGGTAACTGTCCGGGCCGGTAGAAAGGCGCCAATTGATTCGGCTCGACAGGTGTCGAAGTGTACTTGTGCTGTGCATCGCATCCGTCCATGGCTTGCGGAAAGTTTCTCGCTCGTCCTTGCGAAGACACAGTGGCCTGTCACCCAACGGCTTGAGAGTCACTGACACTACCGCACGGGGTTGAATCAGGGGTGTGACGTAGTAGAAAGAATGTAACAACTCCGTTCTGTATTTCGTGCCGGGTCGCCATGAGACGTGACGCACATCACAGATTTCAGGGGAACCGATCGCCAGGTGCCACGATCGGTCGAGCGGCGCTATCAATGACGCACGCCACGCAGTTGCGAACTCCTTGCGCCGTCCGGATCCGGTGTTTCAGTGGCCGGGTTGTCCCTTCACGAACTGCAGCATGTAGTTGGTGCGGAGCAGGTTGTTCTCCCCGATCAGTCTGAATCCGGCGCCTTCGATCTCGGCAATGACGGCGTCCCGGTCCGCCCTGACATGGTTCATTACCCAGGGGGAACTGGACCCGGGCACCTTGCGGAAATCCACGACGACGAGCTCGCCGTCCTCCCGCAGCGCATCCCGCAGCGAAGCCAGCATGCTGGCGGGATACTCGAAATGGTGGTAGGTGTCGCAGACGAACGCGATATCGACGGACCCCTTCGGCAGATTCGCTGCCCTCGGTGTGTTCTTTACGGCCACGACATTACGATTGCCGGTAGCCTGAGCGATCTTCTCTATGTTCTCGATGAACCCGCCCGAGATGTCGACGGCGTAGACCTTGCCGTCGGGCCCTACGCGATCCGAGAACAGCCAGGTAAACAATCCCGTTCCGGCGCCGATGTCCGCCACCATCATTCCGGGGCGCGCGCCCGTCGCCTCGACGATGTCGGTACGATGGTCGTAGACCTCGCGACCGGGCCGCTCGAAGCGTTGCATCCAGGTCTCGATGTGCGGGTTTGTGTAGGCGCGATTGATCCCGGGGCGAACGCTGGCCTCGACCCCGGGTGCGCGGATCTCGGCCCATGCGGGCTGGCACAACAGTATGCCGAGGGTAGTGATCAGGAACGGTCGACAGGACATCGGGCTCGAGATGCATGTGGGGTGAGGCGGACCGTCAATCATGCAGGCCCATTGCCCCGGCATACTGCCGCAAAAGCCGCTCCCAGGAAAGGTGACGCAGGTCAGGCGCCGGGGGCAGGTTGCCGTTGCGGTACTGTGTTTCCAGCCCGGCGAGTCGCGACGCTACGGTTCGCGCCTCCCGGTCGGGGTCGCCCGGTTCGCCGGGGTAGCGGTATTGCGGGGCAAAGAACTCCGGATAGGCGAGTCGGTCAGGGACCAGCGGTACGCACCCCCGGGCCGCCGCCTCGAGTACGGCGAGGCCCTGAAAGTCGTGGATCGCCGTCGACACCACCACCTGCGAGCCGGCGAGCACGTCGTAGTAGTCACCGTCATCGACGGGTCCACAGTGGTTGATTTGGGGACCGAACTCCCGCTTCCGCAAGGTGCCCGAG
>JAYENI010000119.1:0-11354 GCA_034722015.1 Pseudomonadota bacterium | reverse complement strand
AACAGAGTAATTCTGACGCCAATTGTCAATGAAGTATTTCACGCTTGCATCCGCTAGTAAGGCACAACGGACATCCCGGTAGTCGGGATACGGTTGATCTTGTCGAATACCGTGAAGCGCGGAGTAGTGGGTAAGTCCGTTTAGCAGATCCGTGGGGCCGTTCTCGAAAAAGGTAGTTACACATTATTCCGGGTAACCGGACGGCGAGCACGGTACTGCCATCTGACTGTAGAAAGATCATCCAGTCGAACGTAGGACGAATCCGGTGATCTGATTGGTGTCGTTGAACCAGGTGGCAATGGATTGCCTTTCTGGTCGACAGTATCTCAAGTAGGAGGTCGATGTAATGAAACCTGAAACGCCCACGAGAGTAGACAAGAGAATTGGTCTTGGCATGTTGTCCGCCAGTTCGAAGATTCATTGTGAAGCTGCTAACCGCCGGCGTGCGGCGAACTTGGTTAGGCGTGTATTGGGTATTGACCCGCGGGGTGCTGCTATACGGAACAATGCCCTCGATCGGAACCTCCGGTTTTATGGCACCTTGCTGGCGCTCGGGCTCACACTGTACTCGGCAGGCGCCCTCGCCATCGCGCAGCGTGTCGGTGACTTTGAACTCGCCGTGGACGCGCCCTGGCGCATGGAACCGCGCGCCGCTGGCCTCATCGTCTGTGACGACACGATCGTGGGTTGCGGTGCCAGCACGTCCTATCAATTTGGCGAGATACCGATCGTCGTCAGCATTCATGATGCGGATTTTCCAGACTCGGATGACGCACGCCGGCTGCAGAAGCTGATCGAACTCAGACAGAGCGGTCGCTCCTTAGGCAGCATCGCATTCGCGCTTGTAAAGGACGTGATACCGGTAGCCACAGGAAGCCCAACAGCGCTATTCGCCGATCTCGTCGACGGTGAGCTGATCGACTCCGATTTGCTCGAGCAGTACCCCACGACCAGGCTCACCGGCTTCGTCTCTTTGACCGTTTCCGAGCACCGAGGCGGGGTCTATGAACCCCGGCGCATCTTCCGCATCGACGATCTCCATGAGGTGGAGCGCACCATGGGGTTCTGGCGCTGGTCCGCCGAGCAGACCGGGCCGGAAGCAGCCGGCGTTCCCCCGTCGCGTCCAACGCACCAGCTCTGTCGCGCATGGGACGGTGACGACTGCCGTCCACTGGCTTCACTCGGCGGCACCAGTGAATGGCACGCGACCGCCTTCTATCAGCCGGCATTCGGGGATCAGCCCGGCCGCGAGGTTCGGCTGAAGGTCGATCTCAAGCTGATCGCGAGGGTTGACGGCCAGCTGAAACCGAAGACCTATACCCAGTATCTGAGCGTGCACCTGGGTGAGGCGCCACTGCCCAAATTCGATGATCGCTGGGTTTACGGTGACCTGCACTACCACTCGCAAGGCACCGACAACGACGGCGAGTCCGCCTATGCCTATCGCGGCGCCCTGCACGCCATGTCCGCACTCGGACTCGACTTCGCCTTCGCCACCGATCATGCCTCGAACAGCCGGCAGATCGTCTCGGCACGCCCCAAATCAACACCGGAACTTGTGGCGCCGGTGTTCCGAGGTCTGAGGGACCTTAGTCCCGACCGCTTCGCCTTTGGAATCGAACTGCTGAACGGGCCTCGGGGCGCGAACCGAGAGGTGATCTCCTACCCGCGCCGGGCACCTGTAGAGGGGCCGTTGGGAATCGACGCCGGTTTAGTTGCGCCACAACTCTTTCTCGGCGCCGAAGTGGATGTGATACCCGAATTCGAAGCGGGGAAACTGGCGGGTTATGACTTTTTCGGTGCGTGCGGGGCGCTTCCGTACGCTATCAAGGCATTACATCAGGCGACCCCCTTGCCCTCCGGATACGTCTGCGGGGACATGCTCGATACCACCCCGGACGGACGGCAATTGATTCGCGATCCCCAGGGGCCCGCGAACGGCAGGCTGGTGAGTTCCAGCTTCTACGCCCGGCAGCATCTGCTGCACTTACCTGAGGATCCCAACAGGACCAACGCCTTCATTCCCAGCAATACCAGCAAGTACGGCGGCGCGACGCGGCGTCTGGGGGAAATACTCGACCTGGAGTTGGACCAGCGCGGTAAGGGGTACGCCTTTCTCGCCCACCCGATAGCCCGTTCGTCCGGAAACGAACCCGGGCGTCTGGGCCCGGACCTGGTGCCCTACACGGAGGCGCAGCTTCGGGACGCCTTCGCCTCACCGTACGTCCTCGGATTGCAGATCTGGAACGGAAACGGCCAGCAGCACTCGAAAATGAAAGTCGGCGATGCCAGGGACTACCTGGGGAAACTGGTCCCGGTGAACGACCTGGCCGGCTGGCGGCACGGGAAGCAGAAGCACGGCCTCGCCACTGAATTCGGCGCGCGGTTGTGGGATCGGATGTTACTTTGGGGCATCGATGCGCAGACCACCGCAAATCTGTCGTGGCTCGTACGCGGCGAGCCTCGTCGGGTGCTCATGGCCGGAGGCTCGGACGCGCACGGCGACCTGAATTACCGGCGCGAAGGCTATTTCCTGGGCACTGAGTCGATCACCGACACCGCCATGGGAACACCGCGCAACCTGCTCTTCACCGGCGAGCCGGAGGGCGAGGTCATCGCGGGGTCAGGGGGCACGGCAAAACCGCTGTCACAAGCCCAGATCGTCGCCGCGCTGCGTTCGGGGAATTTCGCGGTAACCGACGGGCCGGCTTTGCGCATTGCCTACGACGTCAATCGAAACGGCATCATCGACGATGACGATGCCGGCATGGGCAGTTCAACTGTACAACAGAGCCAGTGCAGCTTTTCGCTGCTGTTGGAGTGGAAATCGACGCCCGAATTTGGCCGTGTCGAGCGTGTCGACGTCTACCTGGGCGTGAGTGCGGACGGCATCGGCGAGGGTTTCGTCTATCAGCCCTGGCGTGCGCCATTCGGTCGCAACGACATCGATCCCAGTACCATCGGTGGTAGCAGCATTTGGGTCGATGCCGCAACCGGCAAGCGTTACGTACGCACACCGGATCATCAGTACTGGTATGACCCCACCAGGGAGACCCTCGTCATCGACGTCTCGCCGTCCGAGGGCTTCGAAGGGCGCCGGCTGCTCAGGCTCGATCCGGCCGACTTCCCGGTGGGTACCGCTCGCCCGATCTGCAACACGGCCACCACATCCGCGACGCTCTCCCTGGCGAGGACTTCGGTGCCTACTGCACTGACTAGCGGGACGTTGAGCACGAAACCCATGGCGGTGAGGCTGCCTGCCCAGAACCTTCGTCCGCAAGTCGGCGGTGGGGTGATTGGGGGGACAGGTCCGATAGGCCCGATCCAACCGCCGCCGCCCCGGTGTGAGATCGAGGGAAGCTTCGAGGGCTCAACGGTGCCGGAACGACTGTTTATCCGGGCCGTGGCCACGAGTCGTGTCGCGCCCGGTACGGCGCAGGACTGCGCGCCTTCCGCATCCCCCCCCCAAGGTGACAAGCGGCCGCAGTGCATCCAAAGGCGTGCGTACTCGAATCCGCTGTGGGTCACCCTGCAGCCGGATGCGCGGGCACAGTGTTTCCGGGGCGAACAGACTCCGGAAAAGTCCGCGATCCAAGGGAGGTTAGACGGTACGGACCGAAAAACGCTTGGTCGGGCATCTCGAAAGGAGTCGATATCGCCCTTCGGAAAATCCGGATAGACCCAATTTCTAAACTAAGAGTCGAAGAATATTTCCGTACGAGTGCCCAGGTCATGAACACGCGCCGTTCGGCGGGTGTTTGATCCTGCGTTTCATCAGTTACCGTGCGTTTGTTGCCTTTGACCCGCTTCGCCGGGGTCACCAGGGCGCGGTGTTTGCTGTTCGGTGCGAACACACCATGACAAATTCATCGGGAATGAATGTGGACAGCCTTAGCTGGCCCCCGCAGCGGGCGAGTATCAGGGAAGACACGAGCAAAGCCAGGGTAAGGTGGTCGTTCGCCGAACTGCGAAGTGACATTGAGTCACTTCGGTTTCGGCTCACCCAGGGGCTCGAAGATCACATGGGTGGTGCCGTCGCGATACGGTTTCTTCAGCTGATAGCGGATGTTCCCATGGGATATCATCGAAAGCCGCTTTTCCGAGACCGCTGGCCGGCTGATGTAACGACACA
The DNA here is from genome assembly GCA_034722015.1 of Pseudomonadota bacterium. GTDB lineage: Bacteria > Pseudomonadota > Gammaproteobacteria > JAJDOJ01 > JAJDOJ01 > JAJDOJ01. The sequence goes on along the minus strand of JAYENI010000119.1, from coordinate 7,222 downwards.
GGCGTTCCAACTTGTCCCGTTCATGGGCCTTGGCGGCGACGGCGTGCAGGGAAAAACCAGCGACATTGCCGGGCGAGTCGCCAGACTGATCTTCCGGATCGCAGGCCGGAAGGGTTTGCATGGTCCGGGCGCTCGGTGGCGCAACGTGGAGCCCACAAGACGCGGGGCAATGATCAGCCTGGCTCCGCCTGTCTCGAACCCGGCCAAGGGGGCGTTGTCTTGCTGCGCGACGCGTCGACCACGCGTCATGAAGCCTTCGGTCCGACTCGTTTTGCACCGTACGTGATATTTTGGAAGTGTTGGCAGGCAATACAGATGTATTTGTCACGTACGGTTAATTTATCTTGCCGTCAGCCAATCTAGGTGCTAGTTTTTACCGTACGGTATCTTTTTTGAGGATGCGGCCATGACGCAGGATGACATCGCTTACGGAGCGGTCCAGACCGCCGAGGAACTCGGTCGTCTGGCGCGCGCCCATCGCAAGCACCGGCGCCTGACACTGGAGACGGTCTCGGGGCTCGGCAACCTGAGCACGCGCTTCCTGTCCGAGTTCGAGCGTGGCAAGGAGACGGCCGAGATCGGCAAGATCCTGAAGGCGCTGCGCACCTTAGGATTAGAGGTGATCATCCAACCGCGCGGGCGCAAGGTAGAGGGTGGCCGACCCGGCAAGACCGGTGAGGCGGCCTCGTGAGCGATCCCGACACCCTCAATATCTGGCACGAGCAGCGCCGGGTCGGTCAACTTTGGCGCAATCCGATCGGGGCCATCGGATTCCGCTACGATCCCGAGTGGGTCGGGGGCGGCGGTTTTACCGTGTCACGCTCCCTGCCGCAGGCGGCCCGCGAGTTCGCGCCCGAGGACGAGATCGCTCATCGCTTCTTCGCCAACCTGCTGCCCGAGGGGGTGGTGCGCGAACACATCGTCCGCGACCTCAAACTGCCGAATACGGATTTCGACCTGCTGCGCGCCATCGGCGGGGAGTGCGCCGGCGCGCTGTCGATCCTTTCCCTGGATCAACAGCCATCGGGCCAGCGGCGCCAGTATCGTCAGTTGACAGAAAAAGACCTGGCCGACCTGGCGGCGCGGCGCGGACAGATCTATGCGGCCTGGCTGGCGGACGAACACCCGCGGCTGTCGCTCGCCGGCGCCCAGGACAAGTGCCCGGTGCTGGTGCGCGACGATCGGTATTTCCTGCCGCAACGCGAGGCACCCTCCAGCCACATCCTGAAATTCGAGCTGGCGGACTACCGTCATCTGCCCTCCTATGAGACCTTCACCACGCAACTCGCGGCTGCCATCGGCTTGCCGGTGGTGGATATCGCCTTGCGGTCGATCGGCCGGACCCGCTATGCGCAGATCGCCCGCTACGATCGCGTGTGGGATGAGCGTGGCGAGGTACAGCGGCTGCATCAGGAGGATTTCTGTCAGGCCCTGGGCTACGGACATGAGAGGAAATACCAGGAACACGGCGGACCCTCCTTCGCGCAGTGTTACCGCCTGGTGCTGGAGGCCTCCAGCGAACCGGCCATCGACGCGCAACACCTGCTGCGCTGGCAGATCTTCAACGTGCTGGCGGGCAATTCGGACGGCCACGCCAAGAATCTCTCCCTGTTGCATTTGCCCGATGACGCGACGCGCCTGGCACCGTTCTATGACCTGGTGTGTACCCGTGCCATCGAACGCATCGACAACCATCTCGCCTTCGATGTCGGCGGAGAGCGCAATCCCGGTGTGATCACGCCAAACCACTGGGAGGCACTTGCCGGGCAATGTGATGTGCGGCCGAAATTCCTACACAATCTGGTACGAGAGACCGCGGCCACTCTGCAGAAGAAACTCGGCCCGGTGCGGGAAGAATTCGAGGCACGTTACGGCACCTATCCGGCGCTGCAACGCATCGAAAAGGTCGCCACTACACAGTGCCGGCGGAGCGCAAAGCGGTAGCTTGGTGTGCCCCCCTACTCCCACTCGATTATCAACAAGCCCCGGAACGCCAGTAATGACGCGGGTTTTGTGGTGGGTGCCATCGTCGATACCATGAAAAATACCATGTTCAAAAATTATAAAAGATCAGCCAGAATGAAGTCTTTCCATAAGCCCTGACAAAGAAATGATTTTCACATCATTACCCACAGGAAACTCATCGTCACCACCGTAAAGGATATATTTATGCGTTGCGCCAACATCATCACAGGTTTGGCTATAGTGCTTACCGAGTTTAGGGGCAACGCCATGCTTGATCTCTATAGCCCAGATTTCAGACGATGGCATCTTGATAACCAGATCGACCTCTGCCCCGGCGGCTGTTCGGTAAAAGTAGGTTTCTGCACGACTCGGCAGGATCGATAGAATATTTTCAACGGCAAAGCCTTCCCAACTCTTGCCCAGAACCGGATTAGACAGCAACTCATCGTAGCTGTTGATACCTAGTAAGCGGTGCAGAATGCCGCTGTCACGGATGTAATAACGGGGTGATTTCACTAATCGCTTCTTGACGTTGGCATGCCAGGGCTCAAGGCGACTGACCAGCAAAAGGTCCGTCAGAATATTAATGTAGTGACTGACCGTCTTGGCATCGACTTCCAGGTTCGAAGCCAGCTTGGAATAGTTAATGGTTTCACCTTGCAAATGAGCCAACATCGTCCACAGTCGGCGCAATCTTACTGCGGGAACGCGGAAGCCCATCTGCGGGACATCACGCTCAAGATAAGTGCGAATCAGATTTTCAAGCCAGTCCAGAGCCTGGTCATCATCTCTTGCCAGATAGCTGTCCGGAAAGCCTCCCCGCAGCCAAAGGGTCTGCCGATCCTGTTGGTTACGATCAATCTCTATCAGGTTCAGACCGCTCATTTCGATATAACTAATCCGACCTGCCAGGCTTTCCGAAGACTGACGCATCAAATCCATTGATGCCGATCCAAGCAGCAAAAACTGACCTGTTCTACGATCCTGCTCCCGATTTTTATCAATCAGACCCCTTAGCACGGGGAACAATTCCGGGCTTCGCTGTATTTCATCCAGAATAACCAGCTTATCGGCATGAGCGCTTAAAAAACTGGTGGGATCGCTCAACTTCAGCAAATCCTCGGGAGCTTCCAAATCGAGGTAAATTGAGTCGATGACTTTAGCAATGGTTTTTGCAAGCGTCGTCTTGCCGACCTGGCGCGCGCCAAGCAATGCGACCGCAGGCACTTGTGCGATCGTTGTTTGAAGTTTCTCTGTAATTTGGCGCCGCAACATACATTGTATTTTAGGAGTAACGATCCGGATTTACAATGTATTTATACGCGATCAATTAAGCTCCGGCGTCTTGCTAATGCCTGCCAGTGCCAGCTATTGCCAGCCAGTTCCGGCTACTCCCATTCTATAATAAACACGCGAGGAAAAGCCTGTATTGGCACGGGTTTTCCGCTGGTTACAAATGTCGATACCATGAAAAATACCACGCTCAATAGTCTCTTGAAAAAATTGCCAAATTCTACCAGGAAGTTCCATCTAGAGACTGCCCTATGTCGTCCGCCAGCCAGTCGACCATCGCGCGCACGCGAGAGGATAGCAGGCGTGTATGTGGGTAAACCAGACTCAATGGCATGGGCGGTGGTTCGTAATCCGCCAGTACCCTGACCAACTTGCCCGTCCTGATGAGTGGCGCAACCTGGTAACAGAGGAAACGTCCGAAACCCACATCTGATGCGCAGGCCTCTATTGACGCACCCACCTGATTGCAGGTCAGCACGCTCTTGATCGGCACCGTCAACCGCTTTTCGCCATCCATGAATTCCCATTCTGGACTGGCCGAGATCCCGGTAAAGTGTACGCAGGGCAAGTCGGATAATGCCTCCGGGCACACCGGTTCGCCAACTCTGTCCAACAGGCCTGGACCCGCGCACACGACCTGCAGAATTGCGCCGATGGGCTTTGCGATCAATGACGAATCAGCCAGATGCGCAATGCGCACGGCAATGTCGACCCCCTCTTCCAGCAGGTCCACAACGCGATCGAGTAACAGCAGATTGACCCGGGTTTTCGGGTAACGGTCAAGGAACCGGGCAACAGACGACGCGACGTGCATCTCACCAAATCGCACCGGGGCGGTAACCGTGATCTGGCCACTGGGTTCGGCCTGGATCTGGCTGAGGGAACGCTCGGCCTCCTGTACATCCGCCAGAATCTTGCAGCATTGCTCCAGATAGAGCCTGCCTTCCTCTGTGAGTGCGATGCGGCGTGTCGTCCGGTTGAACAAACGAACCTGCAGCGATTCCTCCAGCGCCGCAAGAATCCGCACCACCGAAGGCAGTGATTTGTTCATTGCCTCTGCCGCCGCCGTCAGGCTCCCCTGCTCGGCGATCTGCACAAAAACAGCCATGGATTGCAATTTATCCATGGCTGTAGATTACTCCATTATTTGCAATAGTTAAATGCACATATCTACATTTATTTACTATTTGTGATTTATCATAATGTCATTCACGCGGCGCTGCCGTGTTCATCAACCCGAAATAAGGAGCCTGAAATGAAAACAGCTATTCTGGTCCACTCGGACCCAAAATCCGGAGAAGAAGCCCTGGGCCGTGTCTTCAACGCCCTTGCGGTCGCCCACAACTTCAAACAAAGAGGCGATGAAGTGCGCATCCTGTTCCTCGGCGCCGGCACCCGCTGGATTGCCGACTTGGCCAAACCGGACAACCCGGTGCACGGCCTGTTCAACCTGGTGAAAGACAAGGTTGCCGGCGTCTCCCAGGGCTGTGCCGACGTATTCGGTGCCGCCGATGAGGTACGGGCATCCGAGTTTGAATTCCTCAACAATAACCCGATCCCCGGCACCGCCGGTCTGCCCAGCGTTTCGAAGCTGATGGAAGACGGCTACAGCGTACTGGTCTACTGATCGTTATCGAAGACAAATGAGCCGGAGCGAAACTGCTCCGGCTCATGAATTCATTACACAGAAGCATCGACATGGAAAACGACGACGTCTATCACGAAGGTGAGCTCAAGATACAGGCACGTGCCGGCGTCACACAGGCAGCCCGCATGAGCGCTGCGGCCATACAGGATTACATCCCCGGTGGCGCCAGGCACTTCATCGCTCAACAGACGATGGCCGTATTCGGCAGCCTCGACGCCAACGGCAATGTCTGGGCCTCCGTATTGTTCGGCAGCCCGGGTTTCATGCAAGCAAAGGACGACCGAACATTGTGCTGGCAACGGACAATGTGCCACAGTGCGCCGGGCGATCCACTGTGGACGAATCTCGAACATGATCCACGGCTCGGCATCCTGCTGATCGAGCTGACTTCGCGCCGGCGCCTGCGCATCAACGGCAATGCCCACCGAAGCACCGATGGCAATTACCTCATAGAGGCGGAACGCGCCTACGCGAACTGTCCCAAGTACATCCAGCGCCGCAGCCTGATAGTTCCCGACACAACTCAGTCCCATTTTGCGACTCCCAATCGTGAGGGGCGACAACTAAACGTCTCACAACAGGCATGGATCGGCAACGCCGACACTGTGTTCGTCGCCAGCGCACATCCCAACCAGGGTGTGGATACCTCGCATCGCGGCGGCCAGCCCGGTTTCATCAAGGTCCTGAGCCCGCATCGGTTACGCATACCGGACTTTGTCGGTAACAACATGTTCAACACGCTGGGCAACTTCGCCAGCTATCCCCATGCCGGCCTGGTGTTCATGGACTACGAACGCAACCACATCCTGCAACTTACTGGACGGCCCGAGCTGCTGTGGGATGAGCCGGATGAAATTGGTGAGACCGGTGGCACGGCGCGCTACTGGGAATTCGAGGTCGAGACCTGGCGCGAGAGTGTACTGCCGCTGCGCCTCGAATGGCATCTCCTCGACTACTCGCCCTTCATCCCGACCACCCGGGAAGTCATTGACAAAAATGCGGGCAAACAGCCTCTGCATCTCAAGATTGAACGCGCCTGGCTGGAAACTGAACGCGTCAAGGGCTTTGAGCTAACAGCAGCCGATGGCGGTGACCTGCCCCCGTTCCAGTCCGGCGCACACCTGCCGGTCATGGTTCGCGACAAAAATGATGACTGGGTGGAACGCAATTATTCCCTGCTATCCGATCCCGCGGATCGGTCACGTTATCGAATCGGTGTGTTGGCAGAGCCGCACGGGCGTGGCGGCTCTTTGCACCTGCACGAGGCCATCCAGGCCGGCGACCTGTTGAAGGCCATGCCACCCCGAAACGGATTTCCACTCGAGATCCATGCGGCGCACAGCATCCTGATCGCCGGCGGCATCGGCATCACACCTCTTTTGTCCATGCTACATACGCTGAAGGCAGCGGGCAAATCATTTGAGCTGCACTACAGTGCCCGGCAACTAACCGACCTGGCCTTCAGGCAGGATATCGAACACCTGATAGGGAAGCGGGCGAATTTCTATGCCTCTCAGGAGCCCGGACAGGCGAGGCTCGACCTGCAACGGATGCTCGCCGAGCCAGCTACCAACACACACGTCTACGTGTGCGGGCCGCGCCCGATGATCAACGCGGTGCGCGATCTGGCCCGGACGAAGGGCTGACCACCGGAGCAGATCCACTTCGAGAGCTTCGGATCGGCCGCATCCCCTAACGACCGGGAGGTGTCGGTCACACTGGCAAGAAGCGGAAAAACAATCCGCGTCCCCGCCTCGCGCAGCATCCTCGACACCCTGTTGGACGCAGGCCAAGCAGTTCCCCATGACTGTAAACGCGGCGAGTGTTCACTCTGCATAACGCGTGTACTGGAAGGAGAGCCAGAGCATCGCGACCTGTGTCTGAGCGCCGAGGAACACGCGGAATCGATGTGCGTCTGCGTCTCGCGGGCAAAAACCAGAAACCTTACTCTCGATCTGTAATCAGACAGGGCTACTTTTTACCTGATTTATTACTTATTGGAGATGAACATGCCATATTCAAATATTCAATCACAGCATTGGCTTGTAGCCGAGGCATCCGTATGCATTCGTGCAGCTCTCGTCGTCGTTTCAGCACTGACCATGCCCACCGGAGTTTCGGCCGACCAGACCGGGATCGTTAGCAACCGCTTTGGTATGGACTTCGTTTCCATCCCGGCAGGTAATTTCCGGCATCCTTCATTTCTCAGTTTACACTTTTCACAAGTGTAGATAACCAGCTATTAGAATATAAATACGCCTCAAAGATAGTTGCTCTGGTCGCAACCATGCACTCGATTAGACAAGACCTAGACAA
>JAYENI010000118.1:0-11408 GCA_034722015.1 Pseudomonadota bacterium | reverse complement strand
TTCGTTCGTATTCAAGGCGCGACAACCGGAGCGTAGCGAGCTACGTGACGGTTGGCGCAACGCCGAAGACGGGCGAAAAGACAAGTAGGCTGGTATGTCATTTGACAGAAATCGCCTTAGTCGACTGCACACCTCTGATGCAGGGCAGATACCTCGCAACCCAGAATTTACTGCGAACGTACGCATCCAGATCCAGTCCACCCAGATGGGTCTTGCGTGCGACCCCCTCTTCCAGGGCAGTGGCGATGACGCGCGACGTCACGCGAATCGACACCTCCTGCAATTCCTTGACGGGCGGGTAGATGAGCCCGGACTCGAGGTGCCTTGCGGCGGTGTAGTCGGCCAGCGCGCATGCCGCTTGCAGGACCATGCGGTCAGTGATCCTGGAGGCATCGCAAAGGATTGCGCCGAAACCCAGTCCGGGAAAGATGAAGGCGTTGTTTCCCTGGCCAATGGGGTAGGTGTGATCGTTGAACAGCACATCGGAAAACGGGCTTCCTGTCGCGACAATCGCCCGACCGTCGGTCCAGCGTATGATGTCCTCGGGCAGGGCTTCACACGCGGACGTCGGATTGGACAGTGGGAAGATGAGGGGCCGCGCCGTATTCCGGTCCATCGCGTTCACGATGGGCTGGTTGAATGCCCCGGCCAGCCCGCTGAGACCCAGCAATACCGTGGCGCGCGAATTCTGGATCACCTCCAGGGTATTGGGAACCTCACCCTCGAAACGCCAGTCCGCGAGACGCTTCTTTCGCTGCGCATAGGGTTGTTTGTAGGGCTCCATCTTGCGGCCCTTGACGAGCAACCCCCTCGAGTCCACGACGAGCACCCGTTCACGGGCATCGCTTTCGCTGAGTCCGCCCATCTTCAGACCTTCACGAATCGCCCAGGCGACGCCAACACCACCCGCGCCGGCACCGAAAACCACGATGCGCTGATCTTCCAGTGCTTCGCCTTTCATCCGGCACGCCGAGATAAGTCCGGCCAGGGCCACGGCCCCGGTCCCCTGGATATCGTCGTTGAAGGAAGGAAGTTCGTCCCGGTAGCGATCGAGCAACGCAAATGCCGTATCCTTCGAGAAGTCCTCCCACTGAATGATGGCCTTTGGCCACCGCGCGCGAACCGCCGCAACGAACTTGTCGACGAACTTCAGATACGGCTCGCCCCGCAACCTGCGCTGGCGAATTCCGAGATAGGAAGGGTCGTCGATCAGATCCAGGCGGTCGGTACCGACATCAAGCTTGACCGGCATGGTGTGAAACGGACTCACGCCACCTCCCACGGTGTACAGGGCCAGCTTGCCGATGGCGATGGCAAGGCCGCCATAGCCCTGATCGCCGATCCCGAGGATCGCCGAAGAGTCGGTCGCCACGATCATGCGGACATCATTCCACGGATAGTTGTGCGTCACCTCGGCTGCACGATCGATGTTGATCGGGGACAGCGAAAGCCCCCGCGGATTCTGGTAGAGATAACTGAACTCCTGTACCGCCTGCCCCACCGTGGGCGTGTAGACGATCGGCAGCATCTCCTCCAGATGACGTTCCAGAAGGGCGTAGAAAAGGATCTCCGTGCGCTCCTGGAGTGCCCGCAGGTACTGGTATTTCGCCAGCGGATCACTTTGACGCAGGAACCCCCGGTAGACACGCTCGACCTGCTGTTCGAGCGTGTTGACCTGAGGCGGCAGGAGCCCGTCAAGGCCCAGGGCGAGCCGCTCGTCCTCGGTAAACGCAGTCCCCTTGTTGCTCAGCACGAGCCGCAGCAGGGCGATTCCCTCGAGGTAAACCTCCATGTAGCGGTTCCCGCGGGAATCGGTCTTGAGATCGAAGTATGGGCTGATGGTGGTCATCTTGCGAGACAGGCCGGATCAGATTTTTAATCTTTGCCAGGATCGTCCACAGCATAACAGGGATCAAACAATCGCGACGCACATCGAAATATCCGCTACGAGTAAGTGACAGACAATCGGCCTCTTACCGAAAATGCAGCCATATCTATCGAGTCTGACCCCTTTGGTCCCCGATGATGCGGGAAAACTAGCGCCTGTCGTAAACACTCCACGTGCCAGGGACACATCCACATGGACAAACTTCTCAGAATTATCGGCTTCATCCCCTACACGGCGATGATTTTCCTCAACGCGTTCGTGGATCTCGGGCACAAGATCGTGATCCAGAATACGGTCTTCAAGATTTATGAAGGTCAGACCCAGGTCATCCTCACCGCGATCGTCAACGGTCTGATCCTGCTCCCGTTCATTCTGCTGTTCAGTCCCGCGGGATTTCTTTCCGACCGGTTCGCGAAACCGCGGGTGATGCGCGCCAGCGCCTGGGCGGCGCTGGGAATCACGCTGGGAATCACGCTCTGTTACTACCTCGGATGGTTTCAGATGGCGTTCGCCATGACTTTCCTGCTTGCCATCCAGAGCGCGATCTACTCCCCGGCAAAATACGGTTACATCAAGGAACTCGTCGGCCAGGACCAGCTTGCGGTGGCAAACGCCGTCGTGCAGGCAACGACGACCGTCGCCATCCTGTCCGGTGTCTTCCTTTATTCCGTCCTGTTCGAAAGACACCTCGCCGGCGTGACCTACACGGGCGAGTCCGGGCTGTTGCGTGCGATTGCGCCGATTGGATGGGTACTGGTTGCCAGCACGCTCGCCGAACTCTACTTCGCCTATCGCCTTCCGCGACACGAGGCCGCGGATGCGGGTCGGCGGTTCGACTGCAGGCACTACGTCACGGGCCGGTACCTCGCGGGCAACCTCAGGGCGATCTTCGCGAATCGAGTTATCTGGCTTTCGATCGTCGGGCTGTCCGTATTCTGGGCCATCTCGCAAGTTGTACTCGCCTCGTTCCCGGCGTTCGCGAAGGAAACCCTGTCAGAGACCAATACGGTCGTCATACAGGGCCTGCTGGCATGCGCGGGGGTCGGCATCGTGATCGGCTCGACGCTGGCCGGCAGGGCTTCCCGAAACTACATCGAGACCGGATTGATTCCCCTTGGCGCGATCGGCATCGTCGTGACCCTGATTCTGATACCACGCCTGACGGACCCGACATCGCTATCCGCCGTATTTCTGGCACTGGGCGTTGCGGGGGGCCTTTTCGTGATCCCGCTCAACGCCCTGATCCAGTTCCACGCCCGCGACGCCGAACGTGGCACGGTAATGGCCGGAAACAACTGGGTGCAGAACGTCGTCATGCTCTCCTTTCTCGGCTTGACGGTCGCTTTCAGCGCCTGGGGACTGGACAGCATCGGCCTGTTCCACATCCTTACGATTGTGGCGCTGGCCGGGGCCATTTATACCGTGACCCAACTACCGCAATCGCTGGTCCGGTATGTGCTGGCAACGCTGATGCGGGGGCGCTACCGAGTACGGGTGCTGGGCTTCGACCACATTCCCCAGCAGGGGGCCGTCCTGATGCTGGGCAATCACATCAGCTGGCTCGACTGGGCCATGGTACAGATCGCGTCACCAAGGCCCGTTCGGTTCGTCATGCAGCGGGAGATCTACGCGCGCTGGTACCTGAAGTGGATCATGGATTTCTTCGGCGTGGTACCCATCTCCAGCGGACGCAGCCGCGAGGCCCTCAATTCCATCAACTGCCTGTTGCGCGACGGCGAAGTGGTGTGTCTGTTTCCTGAAGGGACAATCAGTCGCAACGGACAAATCGGGAGGTTCCAGCGCGGCTTCGAAAAAGCCGTCGCCGGGGCCGAGGGCGTGATCCTGCCTTTCTACCTTCAGGGGCTCTGGGGCAGCCGCTTCTCGCATTCAGGTGAACGTCTGCAGCGCAACACCGGGCGGGGCATCAAGCGTGATGTGATCGTGGCCTTCGGATCCCCGTTACCCCTGGATAGCACCGCGGAGACGGTCAAACAGCGTGTGTTCGACCTTTCCATCGAGGCCTGGGGCGAATTCGCCCGGAACCTCGATACGTTGCCCCGCGAGTGGATCCGCACGGTGAAGCGCCAGGGCGGAAGCGACGGTGTTATCGACACTAGCGCAGGGACCCTGTCGCATCGCAAGACGCTGACCGCCGCGATCGCATTCTCCCGGCTGATCGAGCGGCGCAGCCACGAAACCAACATCGGCGTCCTGTTGCCCAGCAGCGCCGCAGGCATCATCATCAACATGGCGGTACTGCTGCGCGGCAAGACGGTGGTCAACCTCAACTACACCGCCGATCCCGTAGCACTGCATTGCGCCATGGAACGCGCGGGGATCACCAGCATCTACACCTCGAAGCGGTTCCTCTCGAAGCTCGGGAAGAAGGGGCTGAATCCCGGTGACGCGCTGAGCGGGGCGAAGATTCTTCATCTCGAGGATCTCAAGGCAGAGATCTCCGGAATATCGAGCCTGCTCGTCTACGGTGCCGTGGCACTGCTTCCCTCTCGCGTCGTCCAGGCGCTGTTCGCCAAGAGGGTCCCCGCTGAGAGCCCCGCCGCCATCCTGTTTTCGAGCGGCAGCGAAGGCGCACCGAAGGGCGTCGTGCTCAGTCACCGGAACATCATGTCCAATATCAGTCAGGTCAGCGCGGTGCTGGACACCTGCGACGATGACGTCGTCATGGGAATCCTGCCACTCTTCCATGCATTCGGCATGACCGTGACAAGTTTTCTGCCACTGATAGAAGGTCTCCCGGTCGTTTGCCACCCCGACCCGAGCGATGCGGTCAACGTCGGCAAGGCCATCGCCCGGTACAAGGCCACGATCCTCTGCGGGACCTCGACCTTCCTGCGCCTCTATGCCCGAAACCGGAGGGTACAACCGGCGATGCTCGAATCACTGCGGGTCGTGGTCGCCGGGGCGGAGCGGCTCAGCCCGGACGTTCGCGAGGCCTTTTCACTCAAGTTCAGCAAGCCTGTTTTCGAGGGCTACGGAGCGACCGAAACCGCGCCGGTGGCCAGCGTCAACATACCGGACCGGCTGGACCGGAGCCACATGCAGGTCCAGCATGGCGCAAAGCAGGGTACGGTGGGGTTACCACTTCCCGGCAGCAGCTTCAGAATCGTCGATCCGCAGACGCTTGACGAGTTGCCGGCCGGAAAGGACGGACTGATCCTGATCGGAGGCCCTCAGGTGATGACGGGCTACCTCGCCGACGAGGCAAAGACCACGGAGGTGCTGATCCGGCTTGACGAGGTCACCTGGTACAAGACGGGTGACAAGGGCCACGTGGATTCGGACGGTTTTCTCACCATCGTCGACCGATACTCCCGTTTCGCGAAAATCGGGGGCGAGATGATCAGCCTGGGGGCCGTGGAGGAACAGGTGCGGCACCTGGCGGGCCTCGAGGGACAGGACCTCGTGGCGGTCAATCTGCCGGACGGCAAGAAAGGTGAAAAAGTGGTACTGATGGTGACCGGGGTAGCGGAAACGTCAGGAGTCAGAGAGCGGTTGATCGCCGGCGGATGCAATCCACTGATGATTCCGGCCGGGATCCACCACGTGGAGTCCGTGCCGAAACTCGGATCAGGCAAGACGGATTTCGCCGCCGCGAAGCGCGCGGCGCTGGGACTCGAATCCGCCTGACAATCCTGACACGAATATTCCCCGGGGCCAGGAGGCCCCGGGGAATTTCCTACTTCGAGCGGACCTCGATAGCGCTGGCGTGCCTGATGCGCATCCGGAGCTTTCCCTTGCGTTTGTAAAGCCACCCGCGCGCCACGACCCCACTTCCTTTCAAGCCGACCGGATCCACGCCGGCGAGGTACTGCAGATCGCGCTTGTCGATTCGGAGTGAAACCCCGCCGGGGAGATCAAGCCAAATACTGTTCCTGCGGAGACCGACGCGCTCGACCTCCCCCTTGATGAGGCGAAACCCGCTCGCCGAGCGGGACAGGCGGGTCGACTCAATGGGTTGAAAGCGCGGATGCGACCACATCCCGCGAAGACGATCCCGAGCCCCGGCCTCCGCAGCGAAATAGCACTCACCATTCCAGACATTGGGAGGGACGGTGATCGCGGCGCCAAGACCGCGCTGGAGCAACATCGCGGTCAGACTGTTCCCGTCCGGAAGAAACAGGTGGGCGAGGGTGCGGCCGTAGCGGTCCCGACGCTCGGTGTCGTAGCGGCCGTGCACACGGAACCCTGTGGTGTCGAGCATTTCGATCAATGCGCGGCGGGCCGCCCTGGCGTAGGGATCGGACGGAGACTCGTCGCGGGAGATTTCCGGCGTGTTCAGCCCGACCAGGCGCACCGCCCGGCCGTCTTCCAGCTTGACGGTATCACCATCGTAGACATGCCTTACCTTTGCCGTGAAATCCGTGACATCCGCAGGACACAACGCCCCCCAGGCACCAGACACCCATACGGTACAGGCAATAAAAAGGGCGCCCGCAAACGCGGCCGCCCTGATGGAAATCACGTCAGGAGAACGCGATCCGCGATCACTTGCCTCCGTAGCGGCGACGAAACTTGTCGACCTGACCGGCGGTGTCCAGCATCTTCTGTTTACCGGTGAAAAAAGGATGGCAACTGGAACACACGTCGACGTGAAGTTCCTCGCCGTCGTAGGTGGATCGGGTCGCGAAGGTGTTGCCGCAGGCGCAAACAACCTTGACTTCTTCGTATTTCGGGTGAATTTTCGATTTCATGGCATGCTAACCCCAATATGACAGGGTATTGTCGGATCAGTAAAACGCGGGAGTCTACTCCAAGGGATCATCTACGGCAAACCCCCAGCAACGCTGATTAGGCGATTGCCGGAAAATAACATACCAGGTTGCGCCGGATTTTCGTTCGTCATCAAGGCGCGGCAACAGGCGCATAGTCGAACTATGGAACGGTTGTCGCAACATAGGGGACGGATGAAAAGACAAGCAGGATGGTATGTCATTTGACAGAAATCGCCTTAGACCGCCTCCCGATTTCCGACTGCGTGTCCGCTGGCGTATATCGGCTCGATCATCACAGGTCTGCCGGTGAAGTAACCCTGGGCGAAATCCACACCGATCTCATGCAGAAGGCCCAGTGTTTCGCTGTCCTCGACCCATTCCGCCACGGTCTGAATATTCATCACATGGCAGATCCGGTTGATGGCCTCGACCATGGCCCTGCCGACGACGTCGTTTCTCAGGTTGTGAACGAAACCGCCGTCAATCTTGATGTAGTCGACGGGTAATGTCTTCAGGTACCCGAAAGAACTCAATCCGCTACCAAAGTCATCCAGTGCAAAGTGGCAGCCCTCATCCCGTAATCGCCTCATCAACTCCTTCGCCTTGGAGAGATTGCTGATTGCCACCGTCTCGGTCACCTCGAAACAGATACTGTCCAGCGATACGGCCAGTTCGGCGCTCGTACGCTGGATGAATTCGAGAAGGCCGTCGTCGCAAATCGATCCGCCGGACAGATTGATGGATACAAGGCTGTGCTCGCCGTTTTCCTCCCCCGTGCAACAACCCCGGGACATGGCGCCGAAGATCTCGCGAATCACGTAGCGGTCAATCTTGTGCATCAGGTTGTACCTTTCGGCCGCCGACAGGAACCGCTCCGGCAGGGTCAGAACCCCGTCGCTCGCAGCCATGCGGATGAGTATCTCCCAGTGGATGGGCCGGGCTGCATCCTTGACCGGCACGATCGGTTGTCGAAACATCAGGAAGCCGGAATTCTCCAGTGCCTCAGCCACCTCGGTGGCGCACTGCATCTGGCCGTGTCTCTCAACGAGGGCGGAGTCCTCGGCATTGTACGTGTGGATCCGGTTGCGCCCGGCGTCCTTGGCTTCGTAACAGGCCAGATCGGCTGCGCTCAGGATGTCCGCCATATTTCCTGACTTCCTGTCGATGGCCACGACACCAATGCTCACGCCTACCTGGAATGATTTGTCATCCCAGGCGAATTTAAGATCCTTGACCCGCGTTCGCAGCAACTCCGCCACCTTGCGGGCCTTTTCCAGGGGACAATTGACCAGAAGAACACCGAATTCGTCACCGCCCAGCCTCGCAAGGACGTCCGCGTCGCGGATACATCCCTTCAGATCCAGGGAAATCTGGCGAAGCAATTCGTCTCCTGCCATATGTCCGCAGGTATCGTTGACGATCTTGAACTGGTCCAGGTCCAGGTAGCAGAGCGCGTGACGGGCACGGGTACTCTGGGCCTCAGAGATCAGATCGGACAGACGCTCCTCGAAGTGGCGCCGGTTGAACAGCCCCGTCAACTCATCGCGACTGGCCTGGTGGGAAAGCTGCAGGGTCAGCTTCCTCGCCTGGGTGACGTCCTGAAACACCATCACGACGCCGATTACCTCCTTGCGGTCGCTGTGCATCGGAGCCGCGGAGGCTTCAACGACGATTTCGGAGGGGTCATGCCTTCGTCTCAGGGCTGCCGAGCAGGTCACCATGGATTCAAGACTGCCATCGAGCCACTGATGAACCGGATCCTTCACGCGCTCGCCGGAATGCTCATCCACCAGATGGAATATGTCTCCGAGAGGGCGACCCAGCACCTCCGCACCCTGCCAGCCAGTCAGGCGCTCGGCAACGGGATTCATGTACTGCACGAGCCCCTTCGAATCCGCGGTGATCACCGCATCGGTAATAGAGTGCAGCGTGACCTCGGCGAGTTCCTTTTCCCGGGCAAGCTCAGATTCAGAGGCCTTGACGCGGGACAGCGCCTTCTCGAGTGCCTTGCGCTGTCGGACGATCGAGTCCAGCGCCTGGTTGATGAACTTGCCCAAAAAGGCGAACTCGTCGTCGCTGGACTCGTCGAAGCGTATGCTGGTGCCCCCGCTGGCAAAGCGCTTGGCCGAGCCGACCATGCGGGAAAACGGCCTCGCGATCATGCGCTCGAGGAGTTTCTGCAACAGCACGCCGAAGATAAGCACGGTCAACCCGGTAATCAGCATGACATTGTTTCGAACGCGACCGAGCAGGACCTCCTTCGGCTCGAAATAGACCTCTACCTGGATTTGTGTCGAATTGCGTCCGTTGCCTTCCTGAACCTGCGCGACCCGGGAATAACTGACCGATTCCGGATTCTTGCGACCAATGAGCAAGGGGTCGAGCCCGGGTGCGCTCAACTCAACGGCTTCAAATCCAATGATCTCGCGCAGACCATTGATGGTACCGGTCAGTCGCTTTCGGCTGCCTGCCTGACGCAGGACCCCGGGGTCCTCCTGAAGTGCGTCCTTGACCGCGTAAGTCAGCAGCGCCACGCCGATCTCCTCCTGCTCCTTGCGCTGGGTCTCCCAGGCGTGCAACAGGAAAACGGCGACGGCCAGCCCGATCAGGACCAGCCCCCAGAAGACGATGCCGGAAATTCTGGCCGGGAGTCTGAGGTTGATGCGTTCCTGCCCCGCGGCACGCTTTACCCCGCTCCCGGTCTCTTCAATCATCAGCTGAATCCGGCCCGTTTCATCATTGTCAGGGCGGGGCAGACACTACCGACCCCGGCCCCTAGGATAGAAAACCCCGGAAACCAGGTCGGGAGCCAGAGGTTTTCGCGAAACAGCACATAATTGAGCACAAGCATCATGGGCGCCAGCGGCCTGAATCCGCGTTGCGAATCGAAACGGAGGCGTGACGTGGCGCGTAGGGGCGCGAGGTCCTGATCGCACGTGCCCCGGCCACCGAGGGAACACATCGCGTTGACCATCCTCGGTACCTGGAGATTGGTAACGCCCTCGAAGACAAGCATCACTATCAGTGCCCGGATACCCCGATTGAAATCAAAGTATAGGAAAGTCAGCAGGAGTACGCCGAGAATCAGGCGGCAGGTGCGGTCGGTCATCGGATCACCTCGGGAAACGATACTATTGTTCCTAAGTCCGACAGGCTCCTAACCGGAAACACACCCATGATTTCCCCCGAACGCATCAGAGAGATCCCGTACAACTACACGTCGTTTACCGACCGGGAGGTCGTCATCCGGTTTCTCGGGGTACAAGGATGGCGTCTGGTCGAGTCATTGCGGGCGGAGCGACGTACGGGACGTTCGGCGCGCATGCTGTTCGAGGTACTCGGAGACATGTGGGTGGTGACCCGCAATCCCTATATCCAGGACGATCTGCTCGCCGGCGGACGCCGCCGCGCCTCCTGGACCAATGCACTTCGCCACCGGCTGAACCAGATTACGGAAAGGGCCGAGGGCAACCAGAAGGCATTGACACTCGCGGAAACGGCACGCGGCGCGGTCGAGAGCCTCGAACGCTGGCTGATGCGCCAGCGGGAATTGCGCCGAACGGCTTCGAGACGGCTGACGCGAGTCACGCGTCGCGACAATATCCGGTTCGACGGTTTCGCCCGGGTCTCTCATGTTACGGACGCGACCGACTGGCGCGTTGAATACCCCTTCGTGGTCATCGTGCCGGACACCGAGTCCGAGGTTCGGGACATCGTCGCCGTGTGCATCGAGCTCGGCCTGACCATCATTCCGCGAGGCGGCGGCACGGGTTACAACGGGGGGGCGGTGCCCCTGCATCCGGACTCGGCGGTAATCAACACGGAAAAACTAGAGTCGCTCGGGGAAGTGGAGTGTCGTGATCTGGAGGGTGTCGAGGGACAGTTCCCGACCATCCGGGCCGGTGCCGGGGTCGTGACCGAACGCGTTGCCGAGGTCGCGATGCGCTCCGGGTACGTATTTGCCGTCGACCCCACTTCGCAGTCCGCCTCCACCATCGGCGGTAACGTGGCGATGAACGCGGGCGGCAAGAAAGCCGTGTTGTGGGGCACTACGCTGGATAATCTGGTCTCCTGGCGGATGGTCACCCCGGATGCGGACTGGCTGGAGATCGAACGCCTCGAGCACAATCTCGGCAAGGTGCACGACACCCCGCGGGTGCGATTCCGGGTATCGCGTTTCGGGCAGGACGGAAAGACCCCGCGCGTCGCCCCGGTAGATCTCGAGATCGCTGCTTCCCTCCTGCGCCGCCCTGGTCTGGGAAAGGACGTCACCAACAAGGCGCTCGGCGGATTACCGGGCGTTCAGAAAGAGGGTTGCGACGGCATCATCACCTCGGCCCGCTTTATCGTTCATCGCGCACCGAAACATATCAGGACGGTGTGCCTGGAGTTCTTCGACACCGACCTGCGTCACGCGACCCCGGCAATCGTCGAACTCAAAGGTTTTCTCGACGCCCTTCCCGATGTCTCGCTGTCCGGACTGGAACATCTGGACGAACGCTATCTCAAGGCGGTGAAATACTCTACCAAGGCGGCCCGGCGCGAGCTGCCGAAGATGATGCTGATGGCCGATATCGCCGGCGACGACACCGAGGCCGTGGCAAGGGCCGCCTCGGAGATCGTACGCAGGGCGGCGGGCCGTGGCGCGGAAGGCTTCGTTGCCGTCAGCAGCGAGGCGCGACGTCGCTTCTGGGCCGACCGGACCCGCACCGCGGCGATCGCCGCGCATACCAACGCCTTCAAGATCAACGAGGACGTCGTCATCCCGCTGGAGCGGTTGGGTGAAT
>JAYENI010000117.1:0-11471 GCA_034722015.1 Pseudomonadota bacterium | reverse complement strand
GACATACCGGATTGCGCAGGATTATCGTTCGTCTTCAAGGCGCGGTAACGGGCGCATAGTCGTTCTATGCAACCGTTGCCGCAACGCCGAAGACGGACGAAAAGACAAGCAGGATGGTATGTCATTTTCCAGAAATCGCCTAAGATGCTAACCATGGAACGTATCCCGCGGAAGGATTCCCCGGCGCCGGAAACGGAATCGACCGGCTCGCCGGAGGTAGCGCCTCCGGACCCGACCGCCTACGGTCCCGTGACGGTCGGCATGTCGGGGGGCGTGGACTCCGCCGTCGCAGCGCTGTTGTTACTGCGGCGGGGATATCGGGTCAGTGGCCTGTTCATGAAAAACTGGGAGGAAGACGACTCGCGGGACCAGTGCACGGCCGAGGAGGACCTGCGGGCGGCGCGAGCAGCCTGCGATCATCTCGGGATACCCCTGCGTACCGTCAATTTATCGCACGAGTACTGGGAGCGCGTCTTCGAAAACTTTCTTGCCGGGTACCGGGCCGGCCGAACGCCCAACCCGGACGTGGCGTGCAACACCGAGATCAAGTTCCGCGCCTTTCTCGATCATGCCATGGGACTCGGCGCAAAATTCATCGCAACCGGTCACTACGCCCGGGTGGCGCACACGCCTCCCGGTGTCCGGCTGCTGAAGGGGCGCGATGCGGACAAGGACCAGAGTTACTTCCTTCATGCCCTGTCGAGCCTGCAGCTCGACAGGGTGCTGTTTCCGCTCGGGAATCTGGAGAAACGCCAGGTCAGGGCCCTGGCGCGTGAAACCGGTCTGCCGAACCATGACCGCAAGGACAGCACGGGAATCTGTTTCATCGGCGAACGGCGATTCAGGGAATTCCTGGGTCATTACGTGCCGGGAGAGCCGGGGGACATCGTCTCGACCGGGGGTGAAAGGATGGGTCGGCACGGGGGGCTGATGTTTCACACCATCGGACAGCGCAAGGGTCTCGGCATCGGCGGAAGGCGCGGCGCGGGCGAAGCCCCCTGGTACGTGGTCGACAAGGACACTCGCCACAACCGGCTGATCGTCGCCCAGGGTCGCGACCATCCGGCAATGTATCGCGACCAGCTGATCGCCCGGGACTGGCACTGGATATCAGGTCGCCAGCCCGCGTTGCCACTGCGGTGCCATGTGCGGATTCGCCATCGGCAACCGGTACAACCCTGCACGCTGGACATCGAGGGTGAAGGCGCGATCCGGGTACGCTTCGACTCTCCCCAGCGTTCCGTCGCACCCGGCCAGTTTGCCGTCGCCTACCTGGAGGAAGACTGCCTCGGCGGCGGTGTCATCGGGCACGATCCGGTTTCCGCCGATGGCTGATCCGTTTTCCTCGCCATCGCTTGCGCCCGGCGAGACCGTCAGCGCGGCCAGTTTGTCGAATATGGCGACCGGGGACGGGGCGGCCCGGATGCGCGTGCCCCATCGCCGCGAGGAGCGGGCAAGACATGGGGGATAACAGCACGATCGAGAACCGCACCATCGCCCTGGCTGGGCTATATCAGGCCATCGGGCAGGTATCCTCGATCGCCTGGAAGGGCCGAATCGACGACGCCGCCTTCGGTCCCTGTATACACAGCCTGTTCCAGTTCGACGCGCAGAGCTACGCCGATGTCTATGGTGGGCTGACGGGCATACGGCCCGGCTTGCGCGCCCTCGGCGCCGCGCTGACGCGACAGGAGGGGCGGGAAGCCGTCGAGCAGGCGCGCTATGTCGTCACGATACTGTTCCTGGAGCGAAAGCTCGAGCGGCGCCAGGAGAATCTGGAAAAGTTGCGCACCGGCATCGGGAGCGCCGCGAATACACTCGAGCACTTCGGCCCGACCCACGGCAACACGATCGCACGCCTGGCGGAAATCTACCGGGAGACGATCAGCACCCTCGGGCCCCGGATCATGGTCAAGGGTGACCAGGACATCCTCGCCAACCCCGACAATGCCAGCCGTATCCGGGCGATGCTGCTCAGCGCCATTCGGGCCGCCTTCCTGTGGCGACAGGCAGGTGGGTCGCGCTGGCGACTGCTCCTCGAACGCGGCTCGATGCGTTCGACCGCCGAGTCACTATTGTCCTAGCTGACACGGCGGGCAGACCCGAGTCCTTTGACGCGACGCCCGTGCATGCTCGGGGTCGCTGGTTTATCCTTCCGCCCCTCTTCCGTGCCGGTGAGCAGGTAGCTCTTCAAGGCGCCAATCACAGAATCCGGAAAACGACAAATGACCCAATCATTCGAGACACGCACCCACCTGGACGTGGCCGGGGAGAGCTGGCGGATACATCGCATTTCGGCCCTGCCGGGGGTCGAAAAGCTGCCGTACTCCATCAAGATCCTGCTGGAGAATCTCCTCAGGCACGAAGATGGCCAGACCGTCACGCACGCCGACATCGAGTCGCTGCTGCACTGGGACCCGGTGCAGGGCGAGGCGCGCGAGATCGCGTTCCGCCCGGCTCGCGTCCTGATGCAGGACTTTACCGGCGTCCCGGCGGTGGTCGATCTGGCCGCGATGCGCGACGCCATGCAGCGCCTCGGCGGTGATCCCGACAGAATCAACCCGTTGCAACCGGCGGAACTGGTCATCGACCACTCGGTACAGGTCGACAGCTTCGGCTCCGAGCGCTCGATCAAGATGAATTCCGACCTGGAGTTCAAGCGCAACCGCGAGCGTTATGCCTTCCTGAAGTGGGGACAGAAAGCCTTTTCCAACTTCAAGGTCGTACCGCCCGACACCGGAATCGTTCACCAGGTCAACCTGGAGTATCTGGCGCGGGTCGTCTTCACACAGGACCGGGACGGGGTGAAAGAGGCCTTCCCGGACACCGTCGTGGGTACCGACTCGCACACCACGATGATCAACGGGATCGGGGTGCTCGGCTGGGGCGTGGGCGGCATCGAGGCCGAGGCGTCCATGCTGGGCCAGCCCATTTCCATGCTCATCCCCCGGGTCGTTGGCTTCCGTCTCGACGGGGAACTCCCGGAGGGGGCAACCGCCACGGATCTCGTCCTCAGGATCGTGGAAATGCTCAGGAAACACGGTGTGGTGGGCAAGTTCGTCGAATTTTTCGGGCCCGGACTCGACCACCTGCCGCTCGCCGATCGCGCCACCATCGCCAACATGGCCCCCGAATACGGCGCCACCTGCGGCATTTTCCCGGTGGACGAGGAAACGCTTCGCTATCTGCGTCTCTCCGCGCGTCCCGAGTCACAGGTGGCGCTGGTGGAAGCCTACGCCAGGGCCCAGGGCATGTGGCGGGACGGCAACGCGGCGGAGGCGACCTACAGCGAGGTCCTGTCGCTGGACATCTGCGGCGTGGAACCGGCGCTTGCCGGTCCCAGGCGACCACAGGACCGCGTGCCGCTACGCCGATCGGCGGACATGTTTCGCGACGCGCTACGGACCCTGAGGCAGGAGCGTGGCACCCCCGGCAAGGGGCCGGTCAGCACCGAAATCAACGCAGAACAGGTGGAGATCGGGGACGGCGCGGTCGTGATCGCCGCGATCACCTCATGCACCAACACATCCAATCCCTCGGTCATGATGGGCGCCGGACTGCTGGCGAAAAAGGCCGCAGAACGCGGGTTACGCGTCAAACCCTGGGTTAAGACCTCGCTGGCCCCGGGATCGAAGGTGGTGACCGGCTACCTCGAACATGCCGGCGTGATGGATAGTCTGCGCAGTCTCGGTTTCAACGTGGTCGGCTACGGTTGCACCACCTGCATCGGCAACTCGGGTCCCCTCCCGAAACCCGTGAGCGACGCGATCCACAAGGGAGACCTGAGCGTCGCCTCCGTTCTTTCGGGCAATCGCAACTTCGAGGGAAGGGTTCACGCCGAGGTCAGGATGAACTACCTCGCCTCACCGCCCCTGGTCGTTGCCTATGCCATCGCGGGACGAATGGACATCGATCTGTACAACGAGCCTCTGGGCCGGGATGTCGACGGTAACCCGGTGTACCTGCGCGATATCTGGCCCGGCCATCAAGAAGTGTCCACCGCGATCGGGCAGGCGGTCACGCGCGAACAGTTCCATGAGTCCTACCGCGACGTGTTCAGTGGCGATGCCCACTGGGCCGCTCTGGCGTCCGGCTCGGACCGCCTGTATGCCTGGGGCGACTCGACCTACGTCGCCAATCCGCCCTACTTCGAGGGCATGACGCGCGAACCGGCGCCCGTCTCCGGGATCCGGGGTGCACGGGTGCTCGCGCTGCTCGGCGATTCGGTGACGACCGACCACATCTCGCCCGCCGGTGCGATCAAAGCGGACAGTCCAGCCGGACTTTACCTTCAGGAACAGGGGGTTGCCCCCACCGATTTCAACTCCTACGGGTCCCGCCGCGGCAACCACGAGGTCATGATGCGCGGGACATTCGCCAACATCAGGCTGCGCAACCTGATGGCGCCGGGCACCGAGGGCGGGGTGACGAAACACCAGCCCTCCGGCGAACTCATGTCCATTTTCGATGCCGCCATGCGATATCAGTCCGATGGCGTGCCCACCATCCTGATCGCAGGCAGGGAGTACGGTTCCGGGTCCTCGCGCGACTGGGCCGCGAAGGGACCAAGACTGCTCGGAGTCCGCGCCGTCATCGCCGAGAGCTACGAAAGGATCCACCGCTCCAACCTGGTCGGCATGGGGATCCTGCCGCTGCAATTCAACGAAGGCGACAGCGCCGCATCGCTCGGACTGACCGGCGTGGAAAGTTTCACCATCGAGGGACTGGAGAAGGGCTCGGCGAGCCAGGTCGAAGTCGTCGTGACCGGCGCAAACGGCGAGTCCCGGACATTCTCCGCCAGGGTGCGCATCGACACACCGCAGGAAGTGGCGTACTACCGTAACGGAGGCATCCTGCAGTACGTCCTCCGTCAACTGGCCGCGTGAGCCGTGGCCGGTCCCTTTATTTCGCTGGGTGCGCTGCTCGCGGCACTGGGTGTCGCCATGGGTGCATTTGGCGCCCATGCCCTGAAGACGAAGATCGGCGTGGATATGCTCGCGGCATTTCAGACGGGGGTGCAATACCATATGGTCCACGCCCTGGGTCTCGTACTGCTCGGGCTTGCCTCGAGATGGATCGGCCCCTCCGCGCTTGTGACCTGGTCGGGCGCCCTGATGGGAATCGGCGTCATCCTGTTCTCGGGAAGTCTTTACCTGCTGAGCATCACCGGGGTGAAGGCCTGGGGCGCCGTAACACCGTTCGGCGGCACGGCCTTTATCGTTTCCTGGGTCCTGTTTGCCATCGCCGCATGGCACACTGCCCCAGGCTCGTCGCATTAGACCTGACTTAGGCGATTGCCGGAAAATGACATACCAGATTGCGCCGGATTTTCATTCGTCATCAAGCCGCGACAACAGGTGCATCGTCGAACGATGGAACGGTTGTCGCAACACAGAGGACGGATGAAAAGACAAGCAGGATGGTATGTCATTTGACAGAAATCGCCTAATGCAGGCCGGCGCACTATCCGCCGCCTTCAGCGGTACCCCGCTCGTGCTTGCCCAATCGCTCGGCGATCCCGTTGAGCGCCTGGGCGCGTCCGCACCGATCGAGTTCCCTGTCGAGCAGGGTGAAGGTCTCCCGATACTCCGTTCGGTGAATCAGCGAGCGACGCGCGATACCGAGGGAAATCTGTCTGAACGAGCGGAACAGGGCGTACCCGCCGGTCGCAAGAAGCAGGGACAGCAGCGGCTCGCCGGTGAACAGGAGCCAGCCTGCCCCGAGATAGGCCAAGAAACTCAGCGCCGCGATCAGTGCGGTGACCCGGTGTACGCGGTTCAGGATCACGGCGAGACGGTCGTAGTGGTCCGCGAAGGTCCGGTCATCCATGCGCTGTCGAACTCCTTCCGGCAAGTCACGGGGCTGGCGGGTGGAGAAAGTCTACAGGAGTCGCGACGAGACAGGTAAATGCCGGCGCCCCGGCACTTCACACGGTGGGAGCGGGTACCTTGCCCGGCACCACGAGTGGCGCCTGCCTTCCTTCGGGAATGTCGCGGTACCGCAGGGGTTCGGGAATCGAGATGGCATACCCCTTCCATTGCGATACGAATTCGATTGACCCAGCGCATCTCCCCTTCGTGGCGCTGGGCAAGCTCGTCGTCCACCTCGTATGCGTGAATGCGGTTCCTGCCTTCGTCCTTGGCAATGTAGCAGTCGGAATCCGCTCGCTTCAGAATCTCTCCGGTGTCCAGGTCGTGCCTGGACACCATCGCCAACCCGATGCTGACGCCGACGGTATAGACATTATCGTGCCAGACGAATCGATAGCCACTGACGGTGTCCTTGAGCTGCTTCGCCACAGTCACGGCGTGTTCCCTGTCGCAGGGCGTCAAGGACGACACCGAACTCGTCTCCGCCGAGCCGGGCGAGCGCGTCGGCCTTGCGCAAACCGCCCTCCAGCGCCTCGGAAAGCTGACGCAGCAGCGCATCGCCCGCCGGATGTCCGCAGCAGTCATTGATGATCTTGAATCGGTCAAGATCGAGAAACAGCACCGCCGCCTGACTCCCGGAGGTCTTGCAAAGTGTCAGGCTCTGGTCGAGCCGGCGCTCGAACTCGAAACGGTTCAGCAGACCCGTGAGCGCATCGTGGGTCGCCTGATAGCTCAGTTTTGGTGTTGCGAGTCATGTCCGGGACCGTGGCCGATTCACCGCTATTGATAACAAAGTGTGGGGACCGAACGGAATCGGGCAGGGGACGAACGGTCATGGCGAGGGGAATGAAAGCGGCGTCGAGGCACCGACTGGTGCACGTGACCGCTAAACGGGTACCGGAAAAGTGCCGGTACGGAAAACGCGGGTCTCAGGTATACGGATCGGGACAGGGCTCCCGGCGCCTGCAGTCAGCCCGGGAACGGCTGCACGAGCGGGAACCGGGACTGCGGCACAGTAGTCCTTAACAGGCTGTTGAAAAAACCGTCATCGGGGGTTGATGAATAAGAATATTAGTTTATAATAATATTCGATTTCTACTTGGCATACAGAACCATTCAACTTCAATCGACTAGGAGACTACACCCATGATTTCTGTTCGCAACATCGCTTTCGCCGCAGCCCTCGCTACCGCCGGCACCGCCAGCGCCTGGACGGGCGCGCCCTACAACGGTGTCCCCGCTTACGGCTATGCACCGGTAGCGACCCCGGAAGCCGTCCAGGACCAGATCAAGGCACAGCAGGAGGCTTTCGAGGCCCACCGCAAGGCCCAGATCGAGGCAATCGAGGCACAGCGCAAGGTGGCTGAAGAGTACGCCAGGAACATGCCCGAGTTCACCCCGGTCGCTTACGCCCCCGAGGGAATCGTCACCAGGGACCGCGAGGCCATTGAAGCCATGATCGCCAAGGAACGTGAAGCTATTGAGGCATTCATGGCCAGCGAGCAGGAAAAGATGGACGCCCGTTTCAAGACCGTGAAGGCAGAAATGGACAAGGTCCGCGCCGATCGCGAAGCCGGGATCGAGAAGCATCGCAAGGCTCGCGAAGACCGCGTCGCCATGGCCGATACCGCAGAAAACTAAGCCGCGGCATCACCTGCGTGAAAGAGGCCCGTGTGCTGTAGCACACGGGCCTCTTTTTGCCCTATACCGGCCCCCGATCACGCTCGCCTGCCGGCTGCGCCTCCCTCCATCTCTGAAACGTCGGATAATCCTTGTACGCCTTCTCGAGGACGTACCGCAACGCCCCTCTCATGCGATAGATCCTCGCGACCGAATCGAGCCGGAAAACCTCCGCACCTCCCTCGTCAAAGAAAACCAGCGCCGGCGCGTAGAACAAACCCAGTTCGTGGGCCCACTGGTTGGCTGTCGTTCGCGTGCCGTCGGGGGTAATCACGGGCGTATCCGACCACATGTCCAGCTGCACCACATTGAAGCCCTGGAGTAACGCCCCGGTCTCCGGGTCGGAGAGCGGTTCGCTATGCAGGATGTCGCAGGCGTGGCATTCGCGCTGCTCGAACAATACCACCAGCGGTTTTTCACCCGGTATGCGCGACCGGTCGAGGGCATATGGCGGGCTCTCGAAGTACGGCTCCGAAATCATCTCGCCGATGTCGAACTTGGGTGGCGGATCGGCGCGGGCCAGATACGAACGCAGTGATTCCTGCTTGTAGTACCCGTCAACCACGTACTCCAGCGCCGCCCGGAACTTGTAGGGAGGATAGTATCCCCGCAATCTCAGCGCCTCCTCGCCGGACCTGTCGTAGAAAATGAGCGAAGGGGTGAAATTCGTTCCCTCGCGCTCGGCGTACCTCGATTCGGTCAGTGCCTCGCCATGAATATCGGTGACTTCACGGGCCCCCCAGATGTCGATCGGGACGACATCGAAATTGGCCTGGGTGTATTTCACGATATCTTCCTCGCGGCCGAAGTTGACCTCCATCAGGGCCTCACAATAGGCGCAGTGCTTCTGTCCGAAGTAGACCATCAGGCCGATCTTTCCCGACTGCAGGGATTCCTGCAGGTCCTCAGGGAGATCGAGAAAGGAATTCTTGAACCAGTCCGGGTACTCGATGTCCCGTATCCTCGGCGTATCGTCGATCTCCGCAATGTCGAAGTGATCGCCCACGGCCAGGACCGCCAGCGGCACGACCAGCCAGAGTACGACAAGCACCGTCGACCACCGTGCCCACAATCGTTTCGTTTCCATCGTCTCCTCCTCGGCGGACATCCCGCGGCGGGCGCCGTTTCAGCACCGGTTACCCGGTGCCGGCGTCGCACCGCTCGTCTTGCTGTGCTGCTTTAGGCGATTTCTGTGAACTGACAGAGCATCCTGCTTGTCTTTTCATCCGTCCCCTGTGTTGCGACAACCGTTGCATAGTCCGACGATGCGCCTGTTGTCGCGCCTTGATGACGAAAGATAATCCGGCGCAATCCGGTATGTCATTTTCCGGCAATCGCCTTATTTTCCCCTGCGTCCTGTCCGCGGTTCGGGGAATCGCCGCGTGCCCGCCGCCAGGCACACGTCTACATCGCCCGGAGGCCTCCGGGGCGTCGCACCGCGCCCCGGAGGCGCTCGCGCAGGAGCGGCATATCGTCAATGTTCCAGTATCGACACACCACCCATGTAGCCCTGCAATACCTGGGGGACAACGATACTTCCGTCGGCCCGCTGCCCGTTCTCCAGCACGGCCACCAGGGTGCGCCCCACGGCGAGTCCCGACCCGTTCAGCGTGTGCAGCAGCTCGGGTTTGCCCGTCTCGGGATTCCTCCAGCGCGCACCCATCCGGCGTGCCTGGAAATCCAGAAAGTTGCTGCACGAAGAAATCTCCCGGTAACGCCCCTGCCCCGGCAGCCAGACCTCAATATCGTAGGTCCTTGCCGCGGAGAATCCGAGATCCCCGGCACACAGGCTCACGACCCGGTAAGGCAACCCCAGCCCTTGAAGGATACTCTCCGCGTGGCCCGTCAGCGCCTCCAGCGCCGCCCAGGACTCTTCCGGGCGAACCATCTGCACCAGTTCCACCTTCTCGAACTGGTGCTGGCGGATCATTCCCCTCGTGTCCTTTCCGTAGGACCCTGCCTCGGAGCGGAAGCACGGCGTGTGGCATACGTACCTCAGGGGCAGCGACTCAGGTTCAACGATCTCGCCGCGCATCAGATTCGTCACGGGCACCTCCGCGGTCGGGATGAGGTACCGCGGACTCTCGCCGCATAGCCTGAACAGGTCCTCACCAAACTTGGGTAACTGGCCAGTCCCCCGCAGGCTGTCGTCGTTCACGACGTAGGGGACGTACAGCTCGCAGTAGCCGTGTTCCGAGGTATGGACGTCCAGCATGAACTGGGTCAGCGCCCGGTGCAGACGCGCCATGCCCCCGCGCATAACGACATAGCGTGACCCCGTAATCTTCCCGGCCGCCTCGAAGTCCAGCCAGCCGGACGCGGTGCCCAGGGCAACGTGGTCCTTCGGCTCGAAATCGAATTCCGGTGGCTCGCCCCAGCGCCTTAGCTCAAGATTGTCCGACTCGTCACGGCCGTCGGGAACGGCCTTGTCCGGGATATTGGGTACGCCGAGGGCGATCTCGTCGAGCCCCTCGAGAATCTCTTCCAGTCGAGCCTCCGCCCCCCTGAGCTGCTCTCCCAGGTCGGCCACCTCCGCCAGTAACGGCTGAATATCCTCCCCGCGGGCCTTTGCCTGCCCGATCGCGCGCGAACGGATGTTGCGTTCATTTCGCAGGCGTTCGGCGTCGACCTGCGCCGCCTTTCTTCGGGTCTCCAGCGACTGCACCGCCTCGGCGTCCAGCCGGAATCCGCGACGCGACAACGCCGCGGCGGTGGCGTCGAGGTCATTGCGCAGGCGTTTGGGATCGAGCATGGCAAAATTCCCTGTGTATCGTAAACCGGGCGAGGCACTCGCCCGAATCAAAGATGATGTGCACAACACGCGGACGTGTCTTCGCATCGCGGACCTGGCCCGCACGTCCGGGTAGTGACGCACCGACGCCCGCCCCTGGGAGCCTGTCCGGGAGTGGAGGTTCTGCTGCGGAAAAGCCCTGCGACGAACCCCATTCTCGGACAGGCTCCTAGTGCCGCTAGCGGACTTCCGCGTCGAACGTCATCACATGTTCCGGACTGATTTCCCCGCAGATGTGGCCGAGAATTTCCTCCACCCGCTCGGGTGTGTCGAAGAACTCGACGACGATCGGCAGGTCCAGGGACAGGTAAAGCAGGGAGGAGCTGTGCACCTTGCCCGTCTTACCGAACCCGCTGACGCCTCTGAAAAGCGTCACGCCGCGCACCTTTTCGTCGTCGTGCAGTCGCCTCAGCAACTTTTCGTGGGCATTGTCCGATTCCGACAGATAGATGCGGACCACGGTGACCTTCATACCGTCCTGCCTATCAAGATACCTGCCCAGGTGGCGCCAAGGCACAACACCACACTGAACACGACATTGGTGACCGCCTTTCCCAGGTCCCCCTGCTCAAGCAGGAGCAGGGTTTCCAGCGAAAACGTGGAAAACGTGGTGAACGCCCCGAGGACGCCGACCAGAAGTCCGGCCCGCCACTCGGGACCGACGTCGAGCCGCTCGATCAGCAGCACTGTCAGCAACCCGATCATCAGGGACCCGAATACGTTCACGACCAGCGTTCCATAGGGAAATCCCCGGCCCATCACCGAATAGACCCCCGATGCGGTCCAGAAACGCAGCAACGCCCCGATCGCCCCACCGAGCGCGATGAAAAACCCCTGAATCATGGCACGGCCTCTCTTGACGCAGGGCAGTAGATTAATCTCGCTCCCCCGCCGTGGCAATGCGGCCCCGAGGACATCTCGCGAGGCACGTGGGTAACATCTCAATAACCGCGTGCAGCTTGGGGTGGACAAGCGACGCGCAGTCCACCATTGTGGCACCGGGGCTCTCCCCTGGTGGACTGCGTTGCACTTGTCCACCCTACCCCATCCACACTGTGAGATAAGGCGATTACCGGAAAATGACATACCAGATTGCGCAGGATTATCGTTCGTCTTCAAGGCGCGGTAAC
>JAYENI010000116.1:0-11493 GCA_034722015.1 Pseudomonadota bacterium | reverse complement strand
AACTCGAGGGTCAGGACCACGTGACCGTCTAGCTTGCACTTACGAGTTGAATCCAGGAACCTGTCCGAGAATGGGGTTCGTCGCGAGGCTTTTCCGCAGTAGCACTTCCATTCCCGGACAGGCTCCCAGGTGTTTATTCTTACCTACTGCAGGGGCTTGCGCTCATATGAAGCGCAAACGGCTGCGGAGGGCTTGGATTCGCTCCAGTCGTTGTAGGCATTGATAACGAAGCAGACGGTTCCGTCGTAGACTTTGGCCAGGTCGCTAATCGCGATATCGACAGAGGGAGCGTCGGGATCGAAATTCTCCGCATTCGAAGTCCGGGTGTAGAAGTAGTCGATCCGTCTCTCCCCGGAACCGTACATGATCTCGTAGTACCGGATTTTCTCCGCTGCCGGGTTGGCGTCCCAGGTAAGTACCATCACGGAATCAGCATCAGGGGTCTTGCTGCCGCTCCCGGTCACAAATTCCATCGGGTCACTCCAGACGCCAATTTCAGTGTCGTTGCGGGTCTTGATCCGCCAGGAACCCGCACCACCGGCCAGCGGGTAGGAAGGGGTCAGGGAACAGGTTCCCGTGCCGTCGGCGCAGCCCGCCTCCCCGGCCGTGTACCAGGTCATGATCCGCTTGTTACCGCTGGCGTCATCGACCCGCAGCTTGTATTCCGTCGCGTTGGGATCTGCGCCCCAGGTATACGTCGGGGTATCGTCCGCGATCCCGCCCTGCGGCGAGATCAGCGCGACCTTCCCGGGTTGGCCGCCTTCGCCGCCATCGGTCCCGACCACAAACTCCATCGGGTCAGTCCGGGCGCCGATTTCGGTGCCGTTGCGGTTCCCGATCTTCCCGGAACCCGCACCGCCGGCCGACGGGTCGGACGGGATGTCGTCCGCGATCCCGCCCTGCGGGGAGATCGGCGCGACGTCCCCGGGAAGACCGCTTCGCGCATTGCCGAATGTCGCGGTCATCAGCATCGAGGATCCGGAGATCGAGTGGACGTCGACTTCGCTAGTGCCACCGCCACTCAAATCGCTGTTGGGTGTGGAAAACGCATCGAACTGCATTGCACTGCCCGGGTACCAGAGGTCGGAGTTTTCTCCTCGACCCGAATCCACCGGGCTGCCGTCACCCGGCTCCACATCGACCAGGCGCCGGCTGTCATTGCTGTTGTCGGAACGGGACTCGTCGATGTGAAAGATGTTGAGTCCATGCCTATCCGGTTGACTCCCAAAGCTGTGCATCCGAGGTCGCGTCACCATTACAACACGACCGGGTGCCGCCCACGGCTCGTCCCAGAGCCTTGTGCAGGTACTCTGCCGTGCTCACGGCGGTCCTCTCCGCACGCTGTCAAACGCGGCCTTTTATTCGTTATGGATACCTTGGGAGCTAACCGGTTAGGCATGCTATCTTCTTTCGCAGCACCCCGTATATTGCCTTCTTGCAATACTTCGGTACGATGACTATGTGGTATCTGCAATACCACCGTACGTGAGTTTGGCTTTGCCATTCTCTCATTTGGATTCTCCTCTTTACCTTGGCGGGTTCAGAGGAGAATCTACTTCATTCCTTT
The DNA here is from genome assembly GCA_034722015.1 of Pseudomonadota bacterium. Taxonomy (GTDB): domain Bacteria; phylum Pseudomonadota; class Gammaproteobacteria; order JAJDOJ01; family JAJDOJ01; genus JAJDOJ01. The sequence goes on along the minus strand of JAYENI010000116.1, from coordinate 9,926 downwards.
ACCCCGGAACGGCAGAGCCTCTTCGCATCTCACCGGCATAGCCGGTTGGCTTACATCATGGAGTTAATCCACTCGTCCCCTTCTGAACGCCGCTGAACCTGGAACCGTCCGGTTGCCTGATGTCACTCCTAATGTCCAGTGCCGGTGCCGCAAGTCCCGGTTCTGTCGCAATCCCGACAGAAAACAGCACGAATCCCGCCACGACCCCCTTGGATGAACTCCCCATCCGACCCCCAATCCCTGGCTATCCTTGATATGGCGCGACACCTTACGAGGCCTACCGGGCGACAAGGGTCACCGGAAATCAGCAGACTCGGAAGGGCCGACTAGCAGGGAGGGAATTGGCAGGCCGGAAACCGGCTCGGGAACGGACCACCGCGTGAATCAGACATCCGTGAATCCTTCGGACTGGCGCCCGCGGTACTGTCTCTTACTCCAATCGCCTCCCTGCGATGCAGTGGATCTTCCCCAATTCGGGGACCTGCGTCAACTCGTTTTAGAGCGAGGCAGAGGCAAACGATGGAACCAAGAATTCAGCGCAAGCTTTAATTACGACCCCGACCGGAAGCGAGCGCCGTGCCACCGATGCCGCTTTTTGGGGAACGGCTATCCCCGGAACACGATCGAACGAGCCTTTGTGAACATCCCCGAATCGGCCATCCGGTGATGACGCCGGATTGCACGGATCGCGCTTGATCGACCCCACCGAAATGGCGAAGGTCCGACTCCGCCTCAGCGCTCCTTGTCGCAATGTTTCATGTCAAGAAACACATCCTTTTTATACCCTCCCGTTCCCCATGTAGACCAGTTGGGTGGGAGCGCCCGCTTCGTGGAGTTGCTGTTGGGTCTCGCTGGTTCGTTGATATCCTTCGATCCAGCGAATCGACTCCTTGTCGGCATCCTCGAAGGGGCGGGTCCAGCTCCGGGTTGCCTATGGGGCCGAAGACCTGGAGGCCAATCCCGGCGATGCGTTTTATATCAGCGCCGGCGGACAGATCTTCAAGGTGACACTGCAAGGCCGGGTAAGTCTGCGCGTGGAACTGGGGATCTGGTCTTGACCGCGGGAAAGCTGTGGTTTGGTCTTGACCCGTGCGCATAGTACAGCCCCCTTGCCAACTCGAAGGTTTCACCAGTGGACTCGATGCGATTCACGCCAAAACGCTCGACGGAATGGCGGAATTACGGGTGATGAAACCTGCCTGTCCGGAACACTTCTGGGAAAAATCAAGGTTCCCTTGATACTGGTTTTTAGGCAGCCTTTTTTCGGAGTGCCAGGGGACAATCAGCCGGACGGTTCAACAGGGTCGTGTTTCCGCGATGGACAACACTTCTTGAACCCTGCTGAATGTCTTCGACGTTCCGTCGTCATGATTCGCCACTTCGTCCATACAGGGGCCATTCCTCCGACCCAAGGTATCCGTGCCCCTTCAACCGCATCACCGTCGGTTCAACCCGGTGGCGTGCGGGCAATCGCCGAAATGCTGATATTTACAAAGGTTCAGGAAGACATTGCAACCTTTCGACAGGGTGCCAAACCTGAAAAAACGTATAGATACACCCGCAAATAAATCATGGATCTGCCGTCCGTCGGTCTATCGTGGCAATTGATCCTGGACTCTCGAAAAGGGTCTCTGTGACGACGTACAATGCGCGCCCCATTACAGGCGCCATAAGTAAATCAGAAATATTGGAGGCCAAGGAGTTCAAATGATAGACACGGATGTCTTTCGCATAAGGATCAATGCCACGCTACGTTCGATTCTCATCGTCATTGCTGCGTTTTCCCTCTCTGCATGCCTTTCTTCGGATTCCTCATACGAAAGTAGTTACCTGAATGTAGAAAACGGATTGTGGATCGCTGAATCCGAAGGCGCATTGAAGCTATCTACGCAGGACGGCTATTCATTGCGTATTGTTCCTGTAGAGGGCGGTATACGAAACATTGCGTATCAACACAATGCTGGTCAGCTTTGGACATTCAATGGTAATCAGCTTCGTATTCACAAAGAACAAGATGGGTCCTGGACAGATGTTCCGCTGCCGGGTGACGCGGATACGGATGTGCATCTTGTGACGGACAGGATTGCTGAATTCGTTTGGCTGGGTTTCGATAATCTTCTACTTCAGTTGGGCGGCGACGGCCGAATACTAAGAAGCCAGGAATATGAAACAGACATCGATGCCCTCGCATGGGACCCGGTGAGTCTCCGGGTCTGGGTCGCAACGAAAACCGCGATTATTGCTCTGGATCAGTTCGGCAATGAAATCGACCACATCACGTTACGACCTGGCCAACAGGTCTCCTCACTTTCCTTTGACCACACTCAAGATCAACTATGGGCTTCCCTGAACGGAGATCTTTGGAGTTATTCGGTAGACCGACAATCGGAATATTTCACCGAAGAAAAGATTCCCTTCCCTATCAAACAAATCGTTGCATCCACGGATGGCGGCGTATGGATTTCGGGTGACAGAATCCTGATGCGCCGCGACGGCAGCGGCTGGATCAGCGATGCTTTAGAGCCGTTTCTCGGGTCACCAGACGACTCGATCGTGGACATGATCGGTGATCCCGCTGACGGCTCGATATGGACAACGAACGGTCATCTGATCAAACGTTTCGACAAAAGCGGTGGCGAACAACAGATCTTCGTTCCGGATCCAGGTGATGGAGGCGAACACCGCATTCACAAACTCGCGCTGGCGGCACCTGACACCCCGATGGAGATCGTTTCTCCGGCCCCTGGCGCGTTTGTCGGTACATCGACGCCAACAATCGGAATCCGGTCAGGCCGGATCGCCGGAGAGATCGATCCGCGGACCATGGCGCTTTCACTGGATGGCATTCACGTGGATACTACCTGCGAGGGTGACACCACCGTCATCCGATGTTCGATCTCGTCACCGCTTCCCGACGGAACGCACAAACTCGCGGTGACGACCGCCGATGCCATGGATCCGAGCCGGGTCCTGGCCAGGACCACCTTCACGGTGGATACGGTGGCGCCGCAACTTCTCCTTACGAGCCCCGCGGAAGGCGCATCAATCAATACGGACACGGTTCGCGTTGAGGGCACGGTCAATGAGCCGGCACAGGTATACATCAACGAAGCCGCGATCCCTTCCGGCGAGGCCGGAGGATTTCAACATTCCGTCCGACTCAATCCAGGCACTCAATCCATCGTCGTATCCGCCATCGACCGCGCCGGGAACGAGGTCGCCTTGACACGTCCGGTGACCCTGGACACCAGGGCGCCAGACAGGATCAATGGCGGACTGCTCAGCGTCGTATTTGCGAATAACGGCCGGGTCACGCTGGGCGGTCCGGCGGGCATCAGCGAACCGGGCGCCCGGGTGACCGTGATCAACGTGCGCACGGGTGCGACCGTGACCGTCATCGCGAATGCCGGCGGTGGGTTTTTCGCAACCCTGGCGGGCAAGGCGGGAGACGCGTTTCGAATCCTGGTCACCGATGCGGCGGGCAATGCGAGTCCCAGGGACACACTGACGACCGAGAAACTGCCGGCTGATCCTCGTCTTTCGGCACCCGCACTGGATGCCTCCGGGTTCGTGCCGTTCTTCCAGCAGGTCGATTTCCTCCATACCGGATCCAATCCCATACAAAGGGGCATTTCACCGCAAGTGATCGAGCCAGGGCGGGCGGCGGTGATCAGCGGTCGTGTGCTGACGCGGGACGGCGATCCGCTCGCGGGAGCGAAGATCACCCTCCACGGTCATGACGAATACGGGTACACCCTGAGCCGGTTGGACGGTCGGTACGATCTGGCGGTCAATGGCGGCGGCACATTCACGGTCAACTACGAGAAACCCGGGTTTCTGCCGGTCCAGCGGCAGGTGCGGGCACTCTGGCGTGACTATGGGATCGTCGAAGACGTGGCCATGGTTCGCCTCGATTCGAGAGTCACCCTTGTCGATCTCGCGTCCACTTCGCGCTTGAGCGTCGCGCGTGGCAGTCTGGTCACCGATGCGGACGGATCGCGGCAGGTCACCATGCTCTTCCCGCGCGACACCACCGCCACCATGACCCTGCCCGGTGGCGCCCGACGATCCCTGTCCACGCTCTCCGTCCGTGCAACCGAATACACCGTGGGGGCGAATGGACCACGGGCGATGCCGGGCGACCTGCCGCCAGCCAGTCTCTACACCTATGCCGTGGAACTGAGCGTCGACGAGGCGATAACGGCCGGCGCCGTGCGGGTGGATTTCAGCCGGCCCATACCGGTGTATGTCGACAACTTTCTGGGCTTTGCGGTCGGCAGTGATGTGCCGACGGGTTTCTACGACCGCGAGCGTGCGACATGGGTCGCCTCCGAAGACGGCCGTGTCGTCGAGGTCATCGCCGTCAGAAACGGTCGCGCTCAACTGGACGTCGATGGTGACGGTCGGTCCAACGATGCACAATCGCTGACGGCGCTGGGTATCACGGATGCGGAACTGACCGATCTCGCAAGGCTGTATCGTCCCGGGAAGACACTCTGGCGCACACCAGTGACCCATTTCACGCCCTGGGACATGAACTGGCCGGGCGGACCGCCGGCAGGAGCCGAGGCGCCCCCGCCGGTGGAGCCCACTGGCGACGATCTCCCGGACGATCCCGACTGCAAACCCGGATCCATCATCGAGTGTCAGTCGCAGGTCCTCGGCGAACGCATCGGGGTAACGGGCACACCCTACACACTGAATTATCGAAGTGATCGGGTACCCGGACGGGTGGCTGCCAATTTGCTCGAAATCCCTGTATCGGGGGAAATCGTTCCGTCCAGCCTGCACAGCATCGAACTGGAGATCACCGTCGCCGGCCGCCGGTTCGTGGAATCGTTTGAGCCCCGGCCCAACCTGACCCATACCTTTACCTGGGACGGAACGGGGAGGTTTGGAAGGCGGCTCAACGGCAAACACCAGGCGTACATCCGCGTTTCCTATTTGTATCGCCCACAGTTCTACTCCGTGCGCGATGAATTCCAGCGCAGCTTCGGCCGTGTGGTCGCCAATGCCAGAAATGCCCGGGACATCAATTTCAGGGCGATCAGGGGATTTTCCTTCATCCGGATTTCCCGGGACTGGTCGCGCTGGATCGGAGCGGCGGGGATCTGGGATGCGCGAGCACAGGGCCTGGGCGGCTGGACCATGGATATCCAGCATCGCTACGACCCACGTGGAAGGATGCTGCACCTCGGCGACGGGGCCAGGCGACAGGCGAACAAGATCGGCTTTGTCGTCAACACCGTGGCGGGCGACCTGTCCCGACAATGGAGCGGTGATGGCGGCGACGCACGTCGGGCGGGAATCGGGGCACCCCACGGCATAGCCGCCGCCCCGGACGGCTCGCTGTATCTCTCCGACACAAGGCACGACGTCATCCGCAAGGTCGATGCGGCGGGGGTCATCACCACGATTGCCGGAACGGGATCACCCGGATTCCGGGGCGATGGGGGGCCGGCGCTGTCAGCGCAGCTCAACGACCCGCATGGCCTGACGCTGGGCGTCGATGGCTCGCTGTATATCGCCGACGCCGGCAACCGGCGAGTTCGAAGGATCGGCCCCGATGGCGTGATCGAGACGGTTGCGGGCGGCGGGCCGGGCGAGACGCCCGGTGACGGGGGCCGGGCGATCGCGGCTACGCTGTTGCGCCCCGTGGATGTGGCGATGGCGCCGGACGGGACCCTGTATGTCGCCGACGCCGCCGCGCACCGGATCCGCCAGATCGGGTCAGATGGGTTCATCACAACCGTCGCGGGCAATGGTTCGCCCGGGAAGAATCAACTCAGCTCTCCGTCCTGCATCGCCCTCGACAAGTCCGGCGATCTGTATATTACCGACAGCGCCAATCACCGCATTCGACGGGTCGACAGTACGGGGAGCGTGTCCACCTTCGCCGGAGGAGGAGGGGTGGATCTGGATGCCGGGATTCTCGCACGGGAGGCGAATCTGTACGGTACGGTCGGCTGCCTTGCCGTCGATAGCACGGGCGAGGTGTACTTCGGCTCCAGAGGCGCAATCTACCGTATTGGGCAGGACCAGCGCATTACCTTACTGGCGGGGGAGCAGAATGGTCTGCGTGGCGAGCGCATGCTCGCCACGCAAGCCGAGATTGGCGAGATTCACGCAATGGCCACAGGCCATGACGGCACGGTGCTTTACGGTGAAGGGGAAGGAACGGTGCGCGGTGTCTTTCAAGCGTTACCTGGATTTTCTGAAGACGAAACCACCATCGCCTCATCGGACGGCGAAACCGCGTTTGTGTTTGACGCGTTCGGTCGTCACCTTCGCACCGTCGACACCAGGACACGCGCCGTCAGGCAGCGTTTTTCCTACGATTCCGGGGGCCTGCTGGCATCCATCGAGGACCTCGACGGTGACGTGACCCGGATTACCCGTGACGGGGCCGGAAACCCCTCATCGGTCGTGGCGCCCGACGGGCATGCCACGGCGCTGTCTGTCGACGACGGGCAGTTTCTCTCGGAAATCACCAACCCCGCGGGCGAATCGTTCCGGATGGGCTACACCGATGCCGGATTGCTGACGACATTCGCCAACCCCCGGGGATTCGCGACCTCCATGGCCTATGATGCGCGCGGGCGCCTGTTGAGCGACACCGACGCCGCCGGCGGCGGCTGGACACTCACCCGGACGCAGAACGATGGCGAATACGTCTCGGCCATGACCAGCGCCGAGGGCCGAACCGTGAGCTATGAGGTACGACGGCCCTGGGCCGGAGCCGAACGACGCGTCAATACCGCCGCCGACGGCACGGAGACCCGTCGATGGAGCTTTCCTTACGGAGAGAGATCAACGGCGTATCCGGACGGCAGCAACCAATGGACCCGGCTGGCCCCCGATGACCGGTTCGGTATGGACGCGCCCTATACCGCACGCGCAGGCATTTCCACTCCGAGCGGTTTGCGTTCCGAATTACGCCGGCAACGCGAGACGACGCTCGAGGATCCCGCGGACTTGCTGAGCGTCAGGGAACAGAGCGAAACCCTGGATCTCAACGGACGCGTGTTTCGCAGCACCTATCACGCCGCGACCCGATCCACCGTAGAATCGAGTCCCGAGGGCCGGGCGACGACCACCCGGTACGACGAGAACGGCCGGCCGGTCTTCCGTCGGTCCCACGGACTTGCCCCCACTACGATCGACTACGACGGCCGCGGACGGGTGAGCAGGCTCACCGAAGGCGAAGGCGACGAGGCACGCGTCACCACGTACCGGTATCACGACAACGGTAGTCAGAGAGGTTATCTCGCCGGCATCACCGACGCGGCCGATCGTACCGTGTCATTCGCATACGACGCCGCCGGCCGCGTCAACACCCGGACCCTTCCCGACGGCCGCGACATCGATTTCGTCTACGACGGGAACGGCAACCTCGCCTCGTTGATACCGCCCGGTCGCCCGCCCCACGTCTTCGACCATACGGTCGTGGACCAGGAGGCAGGGTACCGGCCGCCCCCGATCGGCACTCAAGTCCCGGCCACGCATTACACCTACGACCTCGACCGGCGGCTCACGCACATCGCCCACCCGGATGGAACCGCCGTCGATCTCACCTACGATGCCGGCGGACGGCTTGCCGGCCTCGCCATCCCGCGCGGCCTCTACGCCTATGACTATCACCCCGGCACCGGGCAACTCGGGGGCATCACCGCGCCCGACGGCGGTCGACTCGACTTCTCCTACGACGGTTTCCTGACGACCACCCGCACATGGACCGGGGAAATATCCGGTCGCGTGACGGAGGGCGTCGACAACGATTTTCGCGTGGTCTCGCGGGCCGTGAACGGTCGTGCGATGGGCTTCGGCTACGATCAGGACAGCCTCTTGACCCAGGCTGGTGCCCTGTCGCTGGAGCGCGATCCCGTCACCGGCCTGGTGACCCGGACTTCGCTGTTCTATGACCAGCGGCTCGGCTCCGAGCACCGCTACAATGCCTTCGGGGAGATCGAGGGCGTGGCGTTCGACGGCGGCGAACCGGAGCTTTACACCAGGCTTTCCGCCCACACCGCTTCAGAGGGACGCGTCCGGATCGAAGGGCGGGTGGACGGCGCCGGCCGCGTCACGGTCAATGGGCTCGACATGTCCCTCGGGGCCGACGGGACGGTACAGGGCGAGGTCGTTCTGGAGGGACTGGGCGGGCACGAACTGGATGTCGTGATCTTCGACCCCTCGGGAGTGCCGGTTGCGCAGGGCAGCGAGTGGCTTTCCTATACCGACATACTCGACACGGATATCCGAATCGATCGGCTGGTGGAAGTCGCCCCGGGCGGCGATATCTACTTCCTCGACGATAACACGGGCAACATCGGCCTTCTGGAGACCGGTGCCCGTAGTGTGCAGTATCCTGCCTGGCTCGCCGGCGCCCGTGACGTGACAGTGGACCCGCAAGGGCAGGTCTATCTGCTCAATGGAAATCGTCTCGAGAAACGGGTCGACGGCCGTTCCGTGGAGATCGCGGATTTGTATGGTTACGATCCGGAAGATATAGAGGCCGGTTCAGGCGATGCGATTTACTTCAGCGCTCGCGGGTGGATCTACCAGGTGACACCCCAGGGCCACGTGAGTCCGCACGCGCGGTTGCCGGGTGAAGACGCCGAATACCTCGAACATGCGCTCGACTACTCGGCCTGGGGGCTAGCGGCCGGAAGCCGCGTTGAGGGATTGATTTACCGCATCGGAACCGACGGCTCGGTGGAGGAGTTCCATGACGGCATTTACTTCGACACCTTTGCCGTCGGCCCGGCCGGCGAAGTGTGCTATACGAACCTCATGGCACTGTCGGAACTGGAACCGCGATGGGGAGTCGAGTCGGAACCCGATTCCGGCGGACCCTTTGACGCGCCGGTCACCTGCCGCACCCCGGACGGCCTGGAAACACCCATGGGAACCGTCGCCATCCCCCTCGGTCTCGGATTCGATGGCGCCGGTACCCTGCATTTTGCCGGGATAACCAACCTGTACCGCTTCGACAACGGCAGCGAATCGGCTCTGATCGACGGACAAGCGTTGAGCGCCACACTGACCCTCGACGGCAGCACCGGCCTTGGGCCCTTCGTCGTCGATTACACACGCGACCAGCTCGGTCGGATCACGCGAAAGAACGAAACCATCGAAGGCCGAACGCACGTCTACGCCTATCACTACGACGGCGCCGGTCGCCTGAGCTCGGTGGTGCGGAACGGCGCGACGATCTCGGAGTACCGCTACGACGAGAACGGCAACCGGCTGGCGGGAAACACATCAATCGAGAGCGCCACGGGCGTCTACGATGAGCAGGACCGCCTGCTCGCCTACGGCGACAAGACCTACGGCTACACGGCCAACGGCGAGCTCCAGAGCAAAACACAAGGCGGCGCGACCACGCACTTCACGTACGACGTCCTCGGCAACCTGATGCAGGTCACCCTACCCGGAGACACGGTCATCGACTATGTCATCGACGGGCGAAATCGCCGCATCGGCAAGAAGGTCAACGGCGAGCTGGTGCAGGAATTCCTGTACAAGGACGAGCTCAACCCCGTCGCCGAACTCGATGGCGCGGGCAACCTCGTCGCCCGCTTCGTCTACGCCGAAAAGGCCAACGTCCCCTCGCTCATGTTCCGTTATTCGGAAGACGGCACCCAAACGCTCTACCGGATCATCTCCGACCACCTCGGCTCGCCCCGTCTGGTGATCGACGCCATAACCGGCGAGATCGCACAGCGCATCGACTACGACGAATTCGGCAACGTCCTGCGCGACACCCATCCTGGGTTTCAGCCGTTCGGGTTCGCGGGGGGCATCGTCGATCAGCACACCGGTTTGGTGAGATTCGGCGCCAGGGACTACGACCCCGAGACCGGGAGATGGACGGCGAAGGATCCGATTCGGTTTGACGGTGGAGATTCGAATCTTTATGGGTATGT
>JAYENI010000115.1:0-11504 GCA_034722015.1 Pseudomonadota bacterium | reverse complement strand
CGCCTCAGGTTGCCCTGGTATCGATTGCTGAAGACGCTATTGCCAATGTCGATGTTCTCCCTGAACTTTTGCAGCGCATTGGCCCTGAAGCGGGACTCGATCGGTCCCGACTCGATCAGGCTGACGGACACCCCCGAGCCTTGCAGCTCGAGCCGCAGGGTGTCGCTCAGTCCCTCGAGCGCAAACTTGCTCGCGCTATAGGCGCCGCGGAATGGCAGGGTAATCAGGCCGAGCACGGAGCTGTTCTGGACGATCCGGCCCTCGCCCTGCGCACGCATGACGGGGATGAGCCGGTTCGTCAGTTCGATCAACCCGAACAGATTCGTTTCGAACTGGGCGCGCAGCACGTCGCGCCTGAGGTCTTCAACGGCACCGGGCTGTCCCCATGCGGCGTTGTTGAACAGGCCATAGACGCGACCACCCGAGCGTTCCAGCATCTCGTCTACCGCCGCGCGGATACTGCGCGAATCGTCCATATCGAGATTCAGGGTCTCGAGCCCCTCTGCGCTCAGGCGTGCAGCATCCGACGGTCGTCGCGCTGAAGCGAATACACGGTATCCGCGGGTCCGCAAGGCGTGGGCCGCCGCGTAGCCAATGCCGCTGGAACATCCGGTAATCAGTACAGGCTTCGGGTCTTCCATCGGGTCGAGCCTCCCTCAAAATCCAGCAGGCTGTTGAAAAACCCTCATGCGGCAACCTTCGGCGCTAAATCGGGCGAGAAAGCGCGTTTACTGCGTCAAAACTGCGCTTTCTCGCCCGATTCAGCCTTGCCTGGCACTCACCTGAGACTGTTTTCACGAGCGTGCTAGTCGTCAATGTACGGCGGGGTTGCATTTTCGGTGCCCCGCAAAAATATAATGAGGGGATGATAAGGCAAGCCAGCACGGAGCGAAGTGTCGATGCCGATATATGAATACGAATGTGAGGCCTGTGGCCATCACCTGGAAGCCATCCGGAGAATCAGCGACGAGCCGCTGACCATCTGCCCTTCGTGCCACGAGGCGGCCCTCAGGAAGCTGATTTCGGCGGCCGGTTTCCGCTTGAGCGGGTCCGGCTGGTACGAAACGGACTTCAAGACCAAGGGCAAGCGAAACATCGCGGAACGCGATTCGAAGGCACCCTCCCCGAAAAAGGAGAGCGGTGGCAAGTCCAAGCCCGGGGGCGGCAAGTAGACCGGCTTGCAGCGGCAGAACCACCCGCCAACACCTGCCCGGTGAGGGACAAGAACGCCGGGTGAGTGCATTTTGCTCCCGATTTCGGCGCTTGCCGGTTGTCCAGCCCGCTCGGGCGATCATCGACGGTTGCGTGGCCATCGGGCAGTGCGTAACATTTCGCCCCTTCACTCGATTCTCAGACTCTATTCGCGCCAGCCACTTCCGACCGGTACACGCAGCCACGTGCCGGCGTACGGCGCGCGCGGCGAACCCGGGGCACGGTGGCCATGCGTACTCATTACTGCGGAGATCTCGATTCCTCACATGTCGGGCAGGAGGTCCGCCTGTGTGGCTGGGTCAACCGGCGCCGCGATCACGGGGGTGTCATTTTCGTCGATCTGAGGGACCGTGAGGGGTTGGTACAGGTCGTATTCGACCCGGACGATCCCGCGACTTTCACCATCGCCGAGCGTATCCGCAACGAATTCGTATTGCGAATCAGCGGCAGGGTACGGCCGCGGCCCGAGGGGACAGCGAACATGGACCTGCCGACGGGCGCCGTCGAGGTGCTGTGCGACGGCCTCGAGGTGTTGAACGAGGCCGATACTCCACCGTTCCAGCTCGACGACGAAGACGTCAGCGAAGAGCACCGCCTGCGCTACCGCTACGTGGATCTGAGGCGTCCGGCGATGCAGGCGAATATCCGCACCCGGGCCCGGGTGGTGAACGTCCTGCGCCACTACCTCGACGACCACGGTTTTCTGGATATCGAGACCCCGATGCTGACCCGGGCGACGCCGGAAGGCGCGCGTGACTATCTGGTCCCGAGCCGGGTCCATCACGGGGCCTTCTACGCGTTGCCCCAGTCGCCGCAACTGTTCAAGCAGCTGCTCATGATGAGCGGAATCGACCGGTACTATCAGATCGTCCGCTGTTTCCGCGACGAGGACTTGCGGGCAGACCGGCAACCGGAGTTTACCCAGCTCGACATCGAGACATCATTCCTCGACGAAGAAGGCATCATGGGCCTGATGGAATCCATGCTTCGTGATCTGTTCGCCCAGGTGCTCGATGCCGCGCTTGACGACCCGTTCCCCCGCATGACCTATGCCGATGCGATGCGAAGGTTCGGGACGGACCGTCCGGACCTGCGTATCGATCTCGAACTGGTCGATCTGACGAGCGCGATGAAGGCCGTGGAATTCAAGGTGTTTTCCGGGCCCGCGAACGACCCGAAGGGCCGCATCGCGGCGCTGTGCGTGCCGGGTGGGGCGGCCCTTACACGCAAGGAGATCGACGGTTACACCGAGTACGTCGGGCGTTTCGGGGCGAAGGGGCTGGCCTACGTCAAGTGCAACGACGTCTCTGCCGGGCGAGAGGGCCTGCAATCTCCAATCCTCAAGTTTCTGCCGGACGACGTGGTCGGGACGGTCCTGCGCGAGACCGGCGCGGGCAATGGCGACCTGATCTTCTTCGGCGCGGACAAGGCGAGCGTGGTCAACGAGTCGCTTGGCGCCCTGAGGGTGCGGGTGGGTCGTGACCTGGGACTGGTCCGGGAAGGCTGGCGTCCCGTGTGGGTCGTGGACTTCCCGATGTTCGAATGGGACGAGCGGGACAAGCGCTGGTCGTCACTGCACCATCCCTTCACCGCTCCCGCGGTCGATTCGGCCGCAGCGCTGGAGGGCAATCCGGGCGAGATCCTCTCCAGGGCCTACGACGTGGTGCTGAACGGCGTCGAGGTGGGTGGCGGCTCCATCCGTATTCACCGGAGCGATATGCAGTCGGCGGTGTTTCGGCTGCTTGGCATCAGCGAGGAGCAGGCCCGGGCACAGTTCGGTTTCCTGCTGGATGCGCTGGGTTACGGGTGCCCCCCGCATGGCGGTATCGCGTTCGGCCTGGACCGGCTGGTGATGCTGATGACTGGTAGCGCCTCGATCCGGGAAGTGATGGCGTTTCCCAAGACCCAAACCGCGAACTGTCCGCTGACGGGGGCGCCGGCGACGGTCACGGAGAATCAGCTGAGGGAGTTGAACATCCGGATCCGGCACACCGCCTGAGCAGATTTTGGCGCTGCGTGTCTCTGGTGCGGCGCTTTCATGTGGCTCACCCCTGTGGCCTCTGGCGGTGGACTGCGCTGCGCTTGTCCACCCTGTTTGCGCCGATGAAACAACTTTTCCCGGAAGGTCGTTGGACAACCATTGCCTGATTAGGCGATTTCTGGAAAATGACATACCATCCTGCTTGTCTTTTCGTCCGTCTTCGGCGTTGCGGCAACGGTTGCATAGAACGACTATGCGCCCGTTACCGCGTCTTGAAGACGAACGATAATCCTGCGCAATCCGGTATGTCATTTTCCGGCAATCGCCTTATCGGGCGTCGCGGATCTCTTCGTGCACCGTCGTGAACTGGATTACCGTCGGTTGATCGCCCCGAATCGTCGCGGGCACGGCGTCTAGGGCCTTTTCGGCCTCCGACCGCGAGACGAAATCACCGTACAGCAGCGTGAAATGAAGGTTTCCACCGGATAGCGTCTGGTAATAGGCAAAAGGCCCCTTCAGTCCCGGTGCGTCTTCCGCCCGGGGCAGGTCTCGGGAACTGCCGCTGCGCTGCAGCCGCAGGGTGTAGTGGGCCGGTTCCCTTGTCATGATCCAGAGTTCGCGATTCAGTGTGGACTTCCGTGCACCGGATGGGGTCGCCGGGGGCTGGACGGATCCGGCAGCAGTGGCGGCGGGTTTTGGAAATGCCTTTTTCCTGAGGGCCTGGACCTCGCGTGTTGCTGCGCTGTTTGGAAACTGCCGTTCGAGTTGACCCGCGTACCGTTCGAACTCCGCCGGGTTACCCATCGCGCGTTCGATGCGGGCGCCGAGCAGCAGCACCTTGTCGCCGGCCCTTGCGCGTTCCGTGTAGTTCCGGAAGTCGCGTTGCGCCTGTGGATAGCGTTTCCTGTCGTAGTTGAGACGCGCCATCTGGTAGTACGGAACCGCGAGCCCCGGATCCGCCTCCGTGGCGGCCCGGAAATACTGAGCCGCCCGCGGTGGATCGGGGATCTTTGCCGCGCACAGGCCGGCGTTGGTGTAGGCCACGCCGCGCACCTGTGACGATGGGGAATCCGCGGCCCTGACAAGGGTCGATTCCGCGAGTTCGTAGCGTCCGTCACGGCACAGGAAGGTGCCGTAGCGCAGCAGCCACTTGTCGTCGTCGGGTGCCAGTTCCAGGGCTCGCCGGTAGTATTTGTCGGCCAGCTCGTACTGCCCGTTGCCGGCGTAGATGTCGGCCGCGACACCCCAGGCGTCAGGAAGCAGCGCGTCCTGCTCGATCGCCAGTTTGACCTTGTGCAGGGCGAGTTCGGTGTCGTAGGTTCGGGAAAGCTCCTCGGCGGCGCGCACGTTGCGCTCGGCGACGGTCAATTCCGGTTCCTGTGCGGTCTTGTCCGGAGAGGTGCTGCAGGCGCAGAGCGCCGTGGTGATCGTGATGGCTATCAGTCGTCGCAAGCGTTTGTTCCCGTGGTGACATGCGGATCGCGAGACCTGAAAGAATACATCCTGACAGATTGCGGAACCACTGGAAACAGGCAGAATGCAGTCTGTGCCCTATCCCTGTGATAATTACGGATGCAGTGTTCCCGTGGTGTTTCGCAGCAAGGCGCAGTGCGAGGGCAATGGCCATTCCCTTGTTGAGCACTGGAACGCGGCTGCGGGACACCACAGGAACGCCCGACGGGTTAGCTTGTCAACGCCCACGGACTGCGTTTCGTCTATTGACAAGGGGATGACCATTGCCTGCGAGGCGCGCCTTGCCGTGAACGTTGACAAGCTAACTGAAATCGCAATTATTGCCGGGATAGAGCACTATTTTAGGGCATTTCCCCGGGCTCTGCCGGTGCCCGGGATTCCAGTACGGAAATGGGTAAGGTATACAAGAGGCCGGAGTCCGTTCTCGTCGTGGTGTACGACACCGTGGGGCAGGTTCTCCTGCTTCGGCGTCGCGACCCGAAAGGGTACTGGCAGTCGGTTACCGGCAGCCTGGAATGGGGCGAGTCGTCCGCGGCGGCCGCGGCCCGCGAGCTGTTCGAGGAGACTGGGATTGCGACGGGATTCGTCGAAGACTGTTGCCATGCGCGATGGTTCACAATCTATCGCCGGTTTCTGCATCGGTATCGGCCTGGTGTGACGCGCAACCTCGAGCACGTCTTTCGTGTTCGGGTCTCCGCGCGGCACACGGTCAGGCTGGATTCCCGGGAACACGAGGCCTGGTGCTGGGTATCGCGGACCGAGGCCGTGGCCCTGGCGTCTTCCCACACTAACCGGGACGCGATCCTGAAATACGTTCCTGCAATTCTGAAGGAGGGCGGCGGCAAGTGAAGGAGACCGTGGTACTGGTTCACGGCATCTGGATGATCGGGGTCGAGATGTCGCTGTTGCGGCGTCGGGTCGAGGCCTGTGGCTTCCATTGCGAACAGTTTCGCTATCATTCCGTGCTGCGTACCCCGGGCGAGAATGCGGCGAGGTTGTCCCGGTACGTCGCGGGCATCGACGCCGAGATCGTCCATTTCGTTGCCCACAGCCTGGGTGGCATCGTCGTCCTTCATCTGTTCGACCGCGATCCGGAGCAGCGGCCCGGACGGGTACTGATGATGGGGACCCCCCTGCGCGGCAGCGCGGCGGCTGACTCCTATCACCGCTATCCGCTTACCCGCCTGCTTCTGGGAAGGAGTATCCGGCGTGGTCTGATGGGGGGCGTTCCGGAGTGGGGCGGCGCCCGCGAGGTTGGTATGATCGCGGGGTCTCGTGGGTTCGGGGTCGGCAGTCTGCTGCCGGGTGTTCTCGAACGACCAAACGACGGTACGGTGTCGCTGTTCGAGACCCGGGTGCCCTGGCTGAGTCGTCATCTCACGGTGCCTTATGGCCACTTCGGGATGCTGGTATCCCGTGATGTGTCCGGGGCGGTCTGCGGTTTTCTCCGCGACGGGGAGTTCGATTGACGTCGTCGTGTCCTGCCCGCCAATGATAGAATTTCCGTCATTTCGTCACACGGGGAGCATTCATGGCAGGCCACAGCAAATGGGCCAATATTCAGCATCGCAAGAAGGCGCAGGACGCCAAGCGGGGCAAGCTGTTCACCAAACTGATCCGGGAGATCACCGTCGCGGCGCGAGTCGGCGGGTCGGACCCCGACGCCAATCCACGCCTGCGATTGGCGGTCGACAAGGCCCTGACCGCGAATATGCCCAGGGACACGGTGGAACGTGCGGCCAGGCGGGGTGCTGGTGAACTGGAGGGCGTCAATTACGAGGAAGTGCGTTACGAGGGATACGGACCCGGCGGGACGGCGGTCATGGTTGACTGCATGACCGACAATCGCAACCGAACGGTGGCCGAGGTGCGCCACGCGTTCACCAAGGCGGGCGGCAACCTGGGAACCTCCGGTTCGGTCGCGTACCAGTTCAAGGAAACGGGGATCCTCGCTTTCGCCGCTGGCGGTGACGAAGATGCCATCCTCGATGCGGCGCTGGAGGCGGGCGCCGACGACGTGTTGACCAACGACGACGGCAGCGTCGAGGTACTGACCACCGCGGCGGAATTCGTTACCGTCAGGGAGGCGCTGGTCGTGGGCGGCCTGGAACCCGAGATGGCGGAGGTGACCATGCGCGCGGAGATACTGACGCCTCTGGAGGATGCCGACGCAGAGAAGCTGCTGCGTTTGCAGGATGCGCTGGACGACCTCGACGACGTGCAGGACGTGTATACCAACGCCGACATTTCCGACGAAGTCCTGGAAAGGATGGAATAGAGCCCAGTGGCCCGGACGCGCATCCTCGGGATCGACCCGGGTTCCCGGTTGACCGGATACGGCATCGTCGAGAGTGACGGCCGTCGCAGCGTCCACGTCCGGAACGGCTGCATACGGGCCGGATCCGGCCCCCTGCCGGAACGCCTGGGCATCATCTATCGCGAAGTGGAGGCCATCGTGGCGGACTACAGGCCGGGGGAACTTGCCGTGGAGGCGGTATTCGTCGCGCGCAACGCAGCGTCCGCGCTGAAACTCGGACACGCCCGCGGCGCGGCGATCTGCGCGGGCGTCCACCACGGTCTGCCGGTCAGCGAATACAGTGCCCGGGTGGTCAAGCAGGCGCTGGTCGGCAGCGGTGCCGCGGACAAGCGCCAGGTCCGCCACATGGTGGCCAGGCTGCTGTCCGTCGACGACGATCTCCAGGAGGACGCCGCCGACGCCCTGGCAGTCGCCCTGTGTCACGCCCACACACGTTCCACGCTTGGCCGCTACCACATCGCGGGATCTCGCCGGTGATCGGACGCATCCGGGGCGAACTCGTGATCAAGCAGCCCCCCCGGCTGATGATCGACGTCGGCGGTATCGGTTACGAGGCGGAGGCGCCGATGTCCACCTTCTACGACCTCCCCCAGGTCGGTCAGGCCGTCATTCTTTTCACCCACCTGCAGGTTCGTGAGGACGCACACACGCTGTACGCCTTCGCCAGCGAGGACGAGCGTGGACTGTTCCGGGACCTGATCCGCGTGAGCGGCGTGGGCGCGCGCATCGCACTGGCCGTGCTCTCGGGGATGAGTGCGCGGCAGTTCCATCTCTGCATCCATGAGGGCGATGCCCGGGGGCTCACCAAGGTGCCGGGTATCGGGCGCAAGACCGCCGAGCGCCTGGTCGTGGAGATGCGCGACCGTTTGACCGACATCCCGCTGCCGGTCGCCGCGGGCGCCCCCGCCGGCGGCGCGCCGTTGCCCGCCACCGATCCCGTGGGCGAGGCGATACACGCCCTGGTGGCCCTGGGGTACAACTCGGCCGAGGCATCGCGGATGGTCGGCCGCATCGAGACGGCCGACCTGGGCAGTGAGGACATCATCCGCAGGGCGCTGCAGGCGAGTCTGGCGTGAGCGGGGAGGACAGGCTCCTCGACGCATCGGAAGAGAACGGCGAAGCCGCACTGGAAGCCAGCGTCCGACCGCGGACCCTGGCCGAATACAGGGGGCAGCCGAGGGTGCGCGAGCAGATGGAGATCTTCATCTGCGCCGCCCGCGAGCGCGGCGAGGCCCTGGACCACGTGCTGATTTTCGGGCCGCCGGGTCTGGGCAAGACCACGCTGTCCCACATTATCTCCCACGAGCTGGGCGCCAATATGCGCCATACCTCGGGACCGGTGCTGGAACGTCCCGGCGACCTGGCTGCCATGCTGACCAATCTCGAGCCGCGCGACGTCCTGTTCGTCGACGAAATCCACCGGCTGAGCCCGGTGGTCGAGGAGATCCTCTACCCCGCGATGGAGGATTTCCAGCTGGATATCGTCATCGGCGAGGGCCCGGCCGCGCGCTCCATCAAGCTGGACCTGCCGCCCTTTACCCTGGTCGGCGCGACCACGCGCGCGGGCCTGCTGACCTCGCCCCTGCGGGACCGATTCGGCATCACCCAGCGCCTGGAATTCTACGGCACCGATGACCTGACCGGCATCGTCATGCGTTCGGCCGGCATCCTGGGTGTCGCGACCGAACGCGAAGGGGCGGTCGAGATCGCGCGCCGCTCCCGGGGGACGCCACGGATCGCCAACCGCCTGCTGCGGCGGGTGCGCGATTTCGCGCAGGTCAGGGCCGATGGCCGGGTCTCCGGTGAGGTGGCCCGGGGAGCACTGGACCTGCTGGCCGTGGACGTCAACGGATTCGATGCCATGGACCGCACGCTGCTGCTTGCGATCATGGAGAAATTCGACGGCGGGCCGGTCGGCGTCGAGAGCCTGGCGGCGGCGATCGGCGAGGAGCGGGGCACCATCGAGGACGTTATCGAGCCCTACCTCATCCAGCAGGGTTTCCTGATGCGCACGGCGCGCGGCCGGATGGCCACGCGCAACGCCTACCGGCATTTCGGACTGAAAGCACAGGCACCTGACTCGGCGGCAGGGGGCGGGACGCTGCCGCTCTGGGAGGACACGAGTGGACCGTAACCCGGACAGGTACCTCCCCGCGTTCAAGGCCGGGGTCGCACTCGCCGCCCTGCGCGACGGTCGGCACTACACCGAACTGGCGGCCCGCTTTGGGGTCACGGCCGGAGAAATTGCGGAGTGGGTGACGGTACTCGAGCAGGGGGCCGAGGCGCTGTTCCGGTCCCCGACCCATGAGGCTGGGACGGACCCGAGCAACATCGAGGCCCTGTACCGGCAGATCGGCCGGCTGATGGTGGAACGCGACGCCCTGGCGCGCCGGTGCGGTTGGTCGAATACAAACGACGAAGACGATGATCGTGACAGACCGGATGTATTGATTCCGCAGGACTAGGGGGCAGCAGCGGCTTGGCAATGCCGCGTATTTTAGTGGGTGGGAATCCCACCTGAGACGGTTCAGATCGACCTTGAGTATCCTGGGCAGTATCTGCATCGCGAGCACCACACCCACCGCACCGAACAGGTAGGTCATCCCGAAGCCGATGGAAGCACGCGATCCCGCTTCCGCCAGGGCCTGATTGTCAGCGGCAATCGCCTATAACGGCCTACTACTGCGACGAAGGAAAGACGCTCAGGCTGGTAGGCTCAGCTTCACGAGATCAGGTCGTCCTGTTTCTTTCGGGGAAAAAATCACCCTTCCCCGACGGGATACTATGCCCGGCCGTCACTACGGGAATGCGACGTATTTTCTGGGTCTGGATGCCGCGCAGACGTTTAACCATCCCCACCGCACTATTTCCGACGCAATTTCGCAGGGAGTCTTCTCGTCCTGCCCGCAGGCATGGCGTTGCCCGGAGTAGTGACTTTGCGCACGGAAAGTGATCGCCTTCATACGCTAAAACTATTCCAGAAACAGAAATTGATCCTGGCCATGCGCTACGAAAGCGTGTGAGGCAGGGTCAAATTCCGTACTCACCTGGTTACACGGCCTTGTCTTCTCCGATCGCATTGAACTTCCGGTCGGGGAGGTGTCAGGGTCTTCCCAGCGAAAATGCGTAGTTCCTGTCAGTATGTTGAACCGAATTCAGAGAAGAATAGCCTTTGCCAGGCGATTCATTTTCCAGTTCAGAGAGTCAACGGCAACGACTCTCTCAAGGAAATTTCTTGAGAACGGGGTCTCTGCGGATCAGATTCGTGCGGAACATCTGATTACCACGTACCAGCGACTGCACAGGACAGCCGGGGCGCCGGATTTTGAAACGGTCAATAGAATGTTGCCGGCACAGCGCGATAGCGTGACAGACGGAACGGGCTCCTTGTGGGGCGTCATCGTCGAGGTGCGAGAGCACCCGGCTCTGGAAACGGTAGTTAACAATTTTGTTGATAAGGCAGGGATACCAGTCCAGCTGTTTCATGGAAGAAAGAATCTGGACGCGATCCGGTCAACGAGCATTGCCAGGCTGGTTGATGAGGGAAACGTTCATCTTACCCAGCTCGATACGGACGAACTGGGCGTCAGGAAATACAATGCGCTGCTGATGTCAGAGCATTTCTGGAAGAACACAATCGGCAGAAACAAAATTCTTGTCTTTCAGACAGACGCCGTGCTTTGCGGATCTCCTGTCTGCAACGTCAATAACTTCCTCTCGTACGACTACGTCGGATCCAGGTGGTTTCGTTCCAGACCTGTGGGTCTCGTAATAAATGGAGGTAACGGCGGTCTCAGTCTGCGAGACTGGAAGAAATCGTATGAGTGTTTGAAGCGATTTCCCTCGGAAAACTGGTCTGGAGGTGAAGACGGGTATTTCGCGTTTCATATTGAGTTGATGGGAGGAAAAGTCGGAAAGGGAAATGTTTGCTCCAGATTCAGTACACAGTTCAGGTATCTATACAGGAGTTTCGGTGGACATCATATTTCCAACTTGAGCAGAAAGGAGAGGATTGCCTTCCTCAGGTATTGTCCGGAAGCAAAATTTATCTTGAAGGGTGTTCAGTGACAGTAACTTGGTTATTGTTTGACCCTGTTGTGATCTTCCCTACGCCTTGCCTCGACCTCTTCGAAAATCTCCCGCAATGATCTGAAATGCGCTTCCTGGTCGAACAGACGATCCGCCCGGTCCTTGCCGTCCGCCGCCAGTCTCTGCCGCAACCCCGGAGCGTTTTTCAATCGGGACAGTTGCTTGCCGAGATCGGCTGCGTCCATGGACTCGAACATCAGTCCACTCTTTTCGTTTTCGATGATCTCCGGTACCCCGCCGCGATCGCTGCCGATTACCGCGACCCCGGCGCGCATGGCCTCGGCCAGTACCAGGCCGAAGGTTTCCTCCCGAGTGGCGAGCACTACACAATCGCAGGCCTGCATGTAACGTTGCGGGTTCTCGACGAAATCAAGGAAATGGATGCTGTCCGGGATACCGTGCCCCATTGCCATCTCCCGCAGCGTCTCGCGA
>JAYENI010000114.1:0-34485 GCA_034722015.1 Pseudomonadota bacterium | reverse complement strand
TGGGGTGGACAAGCGACGCGCAGTCCACCATTGTGGCGCCGGGGCTCTCCACTGGTGGACTGCGTTGCACTTGTCCACCCTACCCCATCCACACTGTGAGATAAGGCCCGGTAGGGTGGACAAGCGCAGTTCAGCGCAGTCCACCAACTAACCCTGGCGACTTTTTTCAATCCGCACGGGGTTATTGAGAAGTTACGGTTTTTCATAAATATAGACTATCCTCTTCAATAAGATACGCAGCAGGTCGAACCCGTTTCGATTGTTCGATCGGGCCGGGTTCGGTGCCGTCTATTCAGCCACACTATCGAGTACCGGAAATCCGGTTGCCTCGCAGGTCCAGAGGGCCACACTTCAGTCGACCACCACTTCAGAGGGGGATCAGATGTTGAAGCAGGCGCTTTTGTTGACACTAGCCGCGGCAATGCTGCTGCTCCACGGGACGGTCATCGCCGCAGGCATGCAACCCTATGTCCTGGCTTCCGAGGGTTCGGGGAGTCTGGATGCGAAGGTCAGGCAGGTGAAGCGTTCGCTGGAGTCGCAGGGATTCTCGGTGATCGGCGAATACTCGCCCTACGACGACGCAGTTGTCATCGTCGTGACCAGTAACGATCTGAAATCCGCCGCGAAAAAATCCGACCGGGGTGGTTACGGCGCCGTGCAACGTGTCTCTGTCACCCGTTCGGGAAGAAGTGTGCAGGTCGCCTATGTCAACCCGCTGTATATCCAGCATGCCTACCGCATGAACGGCAGTCTTGAGCCGGTTGCGAAGAAAATTGAAATGGCGCTGGGAAAGAAGAAGGAGTTCGGTTCGACCAAGAAGGTGATGGACGAGGACAAACTGAGAAGCTACCATTACATGTTCGGGATGGAGTATTTCAGCGACCCCTATGTCATCGCCGAGTTTGGGTCTCACAAGGAAGCCGTCGCCGCTGTCGAGGCGGGATTAAAGAAGGAGCGCGGCGGCGTCAGCAAGGTTTACCGACTTGACCTTTCACGCAACCAGACGTTATTCGGGGTTTCCATGACGCGTGGGTCGACCCGCGACAAGTATCGCGACGAGGCCTACCAGATGAGCATCGTAGACTCCAAACCGCTGAAACAGACTGCCTATCTGCCCTACGAGATTCTGGTCAACGGCAATCGCGTTGAAATCCTGCACATGCGATTTCGCATGGCAGTCCATTTTCCCGATCTCGACATGCGGGGCGGCGCCGGGTTCATGAAAATTCGAAAATCGCCGAAGGCGATCAACAAGGCAATGAAGGAAATGCTTGGCGTCAAGGACAAACGCCCGGCACAGGAAAGGGACGGCCTGATCTAGGGTTGTCACGAGAAACCAGGTGGACGGCGTGCCCCGCGACGGGGCACGCCGTTTCTGTCTCTGCCTTGTGCGGCATCGTCGCCGATCGACGCCTATTTGATACACAACCGTCCGATGAGCTGCCCGAGGACCCCGAGGGTGGGTTCGATGCGGTCGAGCGACAGGAATTCGTCGGGTTGATGCGCCTGCGCGATATCACCCGGCCCCAGGACGACGGTCTGCATCCCCATGTGGTTAAAGTACGGTCCCTCGGTGCAGAAGGCGACCGCAGCGCTGGCGCGGCCCGTGACTTTCTCTGCCAGGCGCACGATTTCCGCATCCGCGGGTGTTTCCATGGCGGGCACCCCGGTGAACAATGCCTCGAACGTGATATCAAGCCCGCGCGACTGGGCGATATCGCGCGTTTTGTCCCGGATAGTTTCCCTCAGTGAATCGATTTCCATGCCGGGAATTGGTCGCAGATCCAGGTGTAACTCGCAGGCGCCACAGATCCGGTTCGGATTGTCACCACCATGGATGTGCCCCAGGTTCAGGGTGGGGACCGGCACATCGAAGGCCGCATTGCGGTAACGCGCGCCAAGTTTCTCGCGGTAGTCCATCAGCCAGCCCATGACCTGAATCATTCCTTCCAATGCGCTGTTGCCCAGGCGCGGGTCGCTCGAGTGCCCCGAGCGTCCCGTCAAGCGAATGGACTCCATGAAAATGCCCTTGTGCTGGCGCACCGGTATCATGCCGGTCGGTTCTCCGATGACGCACTGGCTGCCCGCGGGGACGTCACCGGGGCCGAGCTGCATCGCGCCGTCCATCGTGCTCTCCTCGTCCGCGGTGGCAAGGATGGTAAGCGGGTGCTTCAGCGCCCCGGCCCGCAGATCGCGGGCCGACTCGACGGCGAGCGCCAGAAAGCCTTTCATGTCCGAGGTCCCCAGACCGTAGATCCGTCCATTGTCCACGGTCGCCTCGAAGGGGTCGAAGCGCCACAATCCATCGTCGTACGGGACGGTATCGGTGTGCCCCGACAGCACCAGTCCACCTTCGCCGGAGCCCAGCGTGGCGATGACGTTGGCCTTTTCACGATGTCCGGTGACGGGGATGACCCTTACCCGGAAACCGAGGTCTTCCAGCCACCCGGCCAGCAGGTGAGATACCTCGAGATTCCCCATGTCGAACGCCGGGGACACGCTGCTGATCGACGGGGCCGCAATCAGGTCCTTGATCATTTCCATCACCGGGGGCGGTGTGCTCATCGGGAAGCGTCCTCTCGATGTGGGTTGTGGCCCGGTGCATGGCCGGTCGCCGTTTATCCGCAGCCGCCAACAGCCAGTCCCTGCGAATCGCAAGCAAAAAACCGTACACCCCTCAGGCCCTCGGGAATGTGTTCGAGGCGTCCCGCTGCAGGGTACGTAACTGTCTCAGATTCGACCACTGTCAGGGCCAGTGGCAAAGCCTGTGCGGCTTCCGGCCTATTCTGACAGCAGTGCAAACGCATCTGAAGTGTTTCCGGGCATGTATCGAGCCAATGTGGGGTTCGGATGTCGAATCGATGCGCCGGCGCAAGCCGGTTAATTTCCGTCTCACCGGCCGGTGGCGGTACACTGTGAATTTCTGCGTGATATCCACGAGCCATCCCGGCGTATTCGATGTTTCTCTCGGACAGTATCGTTCCTGCCGGCGCTCAATGGGCGTCGATGATCGTTTTCGTACCCGTGCTGGCGGGCGCGCTGTATTTTTCGCCGTGGCGACGCCTCGTTGACAGTGAGCAACTGAACGTTTTCCTGGGCGCCTGTGTGTCCCTGCTCGTATTGTGGACGATGCGGGCCGGCGTGATGCCGGGTCTCAACTTCCAGATCCTCGGCGTCGCCACGCTGACGCTGATGTTTGGCGGGCCGCTGGCGTTTCTCGGCGTCACGATCGTGATTGCGGGCACGACCTGGAACGCGGACGGGGCGTGGTCGCTGGTGCCGCTCAACGCACTGGTCTCGGGCGGGGTCCCCATCCTGGTCACAAACGGGATGTTGTGGCTTGCCCGGCGCCGTCTCCCGCGCAATTATTTCGTCTACGTATTTATCAACGCCTTTCTGGCGGCGGGAGTGGGCGCCGCGGGGGTGGTGCTGCTATCGGCGGCCATCATGGTGCTCGCCGGGACCCACACCGCGGATGCGGTCGCCTACGGATTCCTGCCCTACACGCCGATGATTTTCTTCGCCGAGGCGATGATGAACGGGATGTTGATGGCGATCTTCGCGGCCTATCGCCCAGGCTGGGTCGTCTCGTTCGACGATCGTCTCTACCTGGCCCGGTAGCGTTCCGGTTTCGGGGACGGGTCGCAACGTTCACCCGGCAGGTATATCCACGGGCTTTGCGAGCACACCACGGGTCCAGATCCCGGCCTCCGTCACGACCTTGTGGACCGCGCGGTCATGCGGTTCGTGTGGCACATGGTCGAAGCGTTGCGCCTCGAAACCGAGCCCGATCAGGGCGGTGTCGCCGCCGACACGGGAGAGAAACCGGTCGTAGTGCCCGTGCCCGTTGCCGATGCGGTTGCCCCATGCATCGAATCCGACTCCCGGGACGACGACGAGATCGACGTCGGCCGGGTCGACGTCGCGCGTCGGGTCTTCACGCCGTGCGGTCCGTGGTTCGAGGATGCCGAAGGCGCCGCTCTCCAGTTCCCCGAATCCGGTCAGGCGCCACAGGCGCAGATCGTTTCCCGACACCCAGGGAATCACGATGGTGCGAGTGGATTCCAGTTCAGATCTTACTGTCTGCTGCGTCTGCAGTTCCGTGCGGATGTTCAGGTACCACAATACCGTATCGGACTTGCGGTATTCGGGGGTCCCGAGCACGTTCTCGCAGGCGGTACGGCTTGCTTCCGCCCGGTGGTTCGCCGCGCGACGGGCGGCGTAGCCTCGTCGCCGGAGTTCGGTCTTCTCTTCTGCTACGGAAAGGGAACGGCGCATGCAGTTTTTACCGACGCATTATGTGGTTGCGGCGTGGTGGTCCCCGAATGTGTTGTCTGACTGAACTCGAAGTCTCCCTGGCGGCTCGGTACCATCCAGACCATGACCGAGCCTGCAAGGACCAGGGTCGCGATGACGAATCCGGTCGCATCGCCAGGTCCTGTGAGCGATCGTTCGGGTTCGCGCGCTCACGCAACGGGATCCGGGTAGATGATTCGGCAAGGTGTGGCGCTCGATGCACAGGTGCCGGGCTTGCCATCCGTTGAGAACGCGCGGGATACCCCGAGTATAGTGCCGATGGTGCGCTGGATCCCGTCGAGCGGGACCGGGCGTTTGCGCCGCTCCCGCAACCGTGGTTTCCCCGGGAAGAAACGGACGATATGCCTGACACGTTGCGTCTCGCGTGACGCCAGGTCCGAACCGCCCGGCGCTCGTATCATCCAATGAGGTCGGCGCGCGGAGTGTTATTATCTGTCTTTCTTGACAAACCTTTCCGCTCGGGATGCAACGCCGTGTCCCGACGCGCCGTCCTGGATTCACAATGACCCGGCACGCCTCGCTTCCCGGCCACGAGCCGGTCCTGGACCTTTCCCCGCCGGATGTCCTTGCCGCCGACACCGCGCGGCTCGGGGAAGCCATGACATGGACTTCGGGGGAGTCTCCCCCCGTGCCGCCCCGTGAGCTCGAGGTGGTTTGCGGTTGCAGTACATTCGTCGCGGACTATTTCAGCCGGGAATCCGATGCGGCGCGAGCACTCTGGCGCAGTGGTGATCTCGCCCGGCGCAGTGCAAGCGGCGGGATCGAAAGACGGGTGCGTGTGCACACCGGTGACTGCGAAACGGAGGAGGCCCTGATGCAGTCCCTGCGGCGCGTGCGCCGCCGGGAAATGGTGCGCATCGCCTGGCGTGACCTGACGGGCGTTGCGGACCTGGCCGAAACGCTCGACGACCTGTCGGCCCTGGCGCGTGGTTGTCTCGGTATCGCGCTTGACTGGTGTTACGAAGCGCTTGTTGCCCGGTATGGCGTACCGAGGGATTCGGCGGGTGTTGCGCAGCGACTGGTCGTTCTCGGCATGGGAAAGCTTGGTGGCAGGGAACTGAATTTTTCCTCTGATATCGATCTCATCTTCGCCTTTCCGCAGGCGGGGCAAACCGATGGCGGGAAGGCGGCGGAAAACAGTGAGTTTTTCCTGAGACTGGGTCGGCGCCTGATCAAGATGCTCAACGAGTCCACCGCCGATGGATTCGTCTACCGGGTGGACATGCGTCTGCGGCCTTTCGGCGAGGCCGGTGCGCTGGCGGCCTCGTTCGACGCCATGGAGGAGTACTACCAGCGTCATGGCAGGGACTGGGAACGCTATGCCCTGATCAAGGCGGACGTCGTCGCCGGTGATGCGGAAGCGGGCCGCGAGCTTCTTCGGCGCCTGGCCCCGTTCGTATACCGGCGATACCTGGACTTCGGGGCGTTCGAATCGTTGCGAAAGATGAAGGCCCTGATCGACGACGAGATGCGTCGCAAGGGCCTGGAAGACAACGTCAAGCTGGGACCCGGAGGAATTCGCGAGATCGAATTCATCGGGCAGGCATTTCAGCTGATCCGCGGTGGTCGCGACCCCGAGTTGCGCGAACGCGGTATCACCGAAGTGCTGCGGCTGCTCGCGCGGCGTGGACTGTTGCCGTCGGATGCCGTGGACCAGCTTGTCGCGGCGTACGAGTTTCTGCGGCGGACCGAGAACCGTCTGCAGATGGTCGCCGACCGGCAGACGCACGTGGTGCCGCAGGAGACGGCGCCGCGGGCGCGACTGGCCTGGTCCATGGGATACAGGGCGTGGCAGCAGTTTCACGCGGCCTGGCAACATCACCGGCGTAATGTACAGGCTCAGTTCGAACAGATCTTCGGCGCGCCGCAGATCGGTTCGGCCGATAACCGGAGCGGCGACGCGGCGCACCTCGCAGCCCTGTGGCGTGGAGGTCTGGAAGAGGACGAGGCCGAGAGCTTGCTGGCCCGGATCGGTTTCACGGAGCCCGGCAGCGCAGTCACGTTATTGCGCCAGGTGCGTGAAAGCCACGTCTACCGAGTCAGCAGCGAGATCGCCACAGAGCGTCTCGATACGCTGATGCCGATGTTGCTCGAGGCCGTGGGGCGCGCCGACCCGCCCGATGTGGTGCTGAAGCGGCTGGTTCCGCTGATCGAGGGTATCGCGCGTCGTTCGGTCTACGTGGCGTTGCTCGCCGAGAACCCGGTGGCGTTGTCGCAGCTGGTCACGCTCAGTAGTGCCAGCCCCTGGATCTCGGAGTATCTCTCGCGACAACCGATCCTGCTCGACGAACTTCTCGATCCCCGCACGCTCTACAGCCCACCCGACCTGGCCGGCCTCGTTGTCAGGCTGGAAGAGGAACTCGGCCAGATCGATGTCATGGACCGGGAGCAGGCGCTCGACCGGTTGCGTCACTTCAAACACGCGGAGGTGCTCAAGGTGGCGGCGGCGGACGTGATGGATATGCTGCCGCTCATGCGGGTGAGCGACCAGCTGACGTGGATCGCCGAAGTGATACTGGACAAGGCGGTGTCCCTGTGCCGGCGGGAACTCGAAATCCGCTACGGAAAACCGACTTATGTCGTCGACGGGGAAAGCCGCGTCGCGGGCTTTGCGGTGGTCGGGTACGGCAAGCTGGGGGGCATCGAGCTGGGTTACGGCTCGGACCTGGATATCGTATTCCTGCACGACAGCCAGGGGGAGCGACAGGTCACCGACGGCGACAGGCAAGTCGACAATGCGGTCTATTTCGCGCGTCTCGGGCAGCGTGTCATCAATATGCTGACGGTATTGACACCGGCGGGGGT
Organism: Pseudomonadota bacterium; assembly: GCA_034722015.1. Classification (GTDB taxonomy): domain Bacteria; phylum Pseudomonadota; class Gammaproteobacteria; order JAJDOJ01; family JAJDOJ01; genus JAJDOJ01. The sequence goes on along the minus strand of JAYENI010000114.1, from coordinate 27,363 downwards.
GTTGTACGAGGTCGACGCCCGTCTGCGCCCGAGCGGCGCCTCCGGCATGCTGGTCAGCGGACTGGCCGCCTTCGAGGATTACCAGGTCCAACGGGCCTGGACCTGGGAGCACCAGGCGCTCGTGCGCGCCAGACCGGTGGCGGGGGACGGCATTATCGGAGAATCCTTCAACCGGATTCGCACCAGGGTGCTCGGCGGGGAACGGGATCCGGGTGAGCTGCGTGGAGATCTCGCCTCGATGCGTCGACGTATGTGGGATGAGCACGGCACCCGGAGCGATCGGGAATTTGATCTCAAGCGGGACCCGGGCGGTATCACGGACATTGAGTTTATGGTTCAATATCTGGTTTTGGCCCATGCGGCCGTTCACCCGTCACTGACGAAGTGGACGGACAATATCCGCCTCCTGGACAGTCTGTCGGATTGCGGGCTACTGCCGGCCCGGGATGCGCATGAGTTGCAGGACATCTTCCGGCTCTATCGCGACAGGGTGCACGCGCTGAGCTTGCAGGGTCTCAGTGCCGTCGTGGACGCCCGGTCCTATTCCGGGGAGAGGGAACGGGTGCGCGGTCTCTGGCTGACGCTCATCGCGAGCGACGGGGCCGAAGAGGGGAATAACGAATGACTATGCATGATCGCGATGGCGTGATATGGCTGGACGGGGAGATGGTTCCCTGGCGGGAAGCCAAGGTGCACGTCCTGACACACACGCTGCATTACGGCATGGGCGTGTTCGAGGGGGTGCGCGCGTACCGGGCCGAACAGGGTACCGCCATCTTCCGTCTGGAGGCGCATACGCGGCGGTTGTTCAACTCGGCCCATATCCTGGGAATGAAGATACCCTTCGGTCGCGACGAGGTAAACCGCGCCCAGATCGATGTGGTCAGGGAGAACGGCCTGGAGTCGGCGTATATCAGGCCCATCTGCTTCTACGGTTCGCAGGGAATGGGGCTGCGGGCCGACAATCTGAAGGTCCATTGCACCGTGGCCGCCTGGGAATGGGGGGCTTATCTCGGCAAGGACAATATGGAGCGCGGCATTCGCATCAAGACCTCGTCCTTCACGCGCCATCACGTCAACGTTACGATGTGCAAGGCCAAGGCCATCGGGAACTACACGAACTCGATGATGGCGCTGCAGGAGGCCCTGCACGACGGTTACGACGAGGCGATGCTGCTGGATACCGAAGGCTACGTCGCCGAGGGGAGCGGAGAGAACATCTTCATCGTCAGCGACGGGGTGATCTTTACGCCGGATACCACCTCGGCGCTGGACGGCATCACGCGCCGGACCATCCTGACGCTTGCCGATGAGTTCGGGATACCCGTTCGGGAGAAGCGTATCACCCGCGACGAGGTTTACATCGCCGACGAGGCCTTTTTTACGGGCACCGCGGCGGAGGTCACGCCGATCCGGGAGGTGGACAATCGCGCGATCGGGGCCGGAGTCCGGGGGCCGGTCACCGAACAGCTGCAGACGCGGTACTTCGATGTCGTGCACGGCCGGGTTGACGCCCATATCGACTGGTTGACCCCGACCGGTTAGCCCGGCGGCCGGGGCCCGATGGGTCAACCCCGGGACCCGTCGGTAAAAATTCGGATAGAATCCGTCCATTGTAAGAATCGCATCAGGGATCGAGGACCCATGCCAAACCCGCATTCAGCAGAGCATCAGGACCAGTACCGTACGCCGAACGATCAACTCGTGCGCGAGATCACTCGCGACCAGTTGCCGCTCAGGTGTCCCCTGCCGGACATGAGCCTTTGGAATTCCCACCCTGCGGTGTACCTGCCGATCGAGGACAGCAGCGACGGGCGATACATCTGTCCCTATTGCAGCACGGAATTCGTACTGAAGGACGAATGAGGGAGCCCCCCGGTTTGTTCCCGGGGAAACGGAAACCCCGGACCACACGGAGCCTTCCACCCGGTGACACTGCATGATCATCCCTGACTTCAGCGCCGCGCGCGTCCTGGTCGTCGGAGATGTCATGCTGGACCGGTACTGGCACGGCGCGACGTCCCGGATCTCACCCGAGGCGCCGGTGCCGGTCGTGCATGTGCGGGACATCGAGGAGCGTCCCGGGGGGGCGGGCAACGTCGCGCTGAATATCGCTGCGCTGGGGGGGAACGCCGAGCTGTTCGGGATCACCGGGTCGGACGAGCCGGCGGAATCGTTGCGTCGCCACCTGGAGACGGCCTCGGTCCGTTGCGAATTCCACCAGGAGGCCTCACTCCCGACGGTCACGAAACTGCGGGTGATCAGCCTTCACCAGCAGCTCATCCGCCTGGATTTCGAGCAGGGCTTCCACGATCTGCCCCCCGGCCTGGTGCTGGAAGGGCTGCGGGCGCGTTGTCCGGGCGCGGGGGCGCTGGTGCTTTCCGACTACGGCAAGGGCGTTCTCGCACAGCCGCAGCCCTTTATCGAAGCGGCCCGGGAGGCGGGTCTCCCCGTCCTGGTGGACCCCAAGAGCGACGATTTTTCGCATTACCGGGGTGCTACCCTGATCACGCCGAACCGCAAGGAATTCGAGGCCGTGGCAGGGGAATGCCGGGTGCTGGAAGAACTGGTCGAGAAGGGTTTCTCCCTGATCGAATCCCGGGAACTGGGTGGTTTGCTGATCACGCGTGGCGAGGAAGGCATGACGCTGCTGGCGCCGGGCCGCGAACCGATACACCTGCCGACCCATGCACGCGAGGTATTCGATGTGACGGGTGCGGGCGACACCGTCATCGCCGTGATGGCGGCAGGGCTGTCTCTCGGGCTGGACATGAAGATCGCCATGCGGTTGGCGAACGTCGCGGCCGGGGTGGTGGTAGGGAAACTGGGGACGGCGACCCTGACCGCCCCGGAACTGCAGGCGGCCTGCGACCGGCACGAGGAGATCCCCCGCGGGGTCATGGACCAGGCCAGGCTTGTCGGAGTCCTCGGGCGGGCGCGGGCGGCCGGTGAAACGATCGTCATGACCAACGGGGTGTTCGACATCCTGCATGCGGGCCACGTGCGTTACCTGCGCCAGGCAGCCAGCCTGGGAGACCGGCTCATCGTCGCCGTCAACGACGACGCGTCGGTGCGAAGGCTCAAGGGCGATTCGCGGCCCGTCAATCCCCTGGAGCAGCGCATGGAGGTGCTGGCGGGACTGTCGCCGGTCGACTGGGTCGTTCCTTTTTCCGAGGACACCCCGCGACGCCTCGTCTGCGACGTGGCGCCGGACTGCCTGGTCAAGGGCGGAGACTACAGTGTCGAGGACGTGGCGGGCCACGAGTGCGCGGAGACCACCCGCATCCTGCCCTTCGTGGACGGTTGTTCCACCACTTCCGTCATCGAGCAAATCCGGAAAAACGGAGGAGAACCATGATCGTCGTCACCGGTGGCGCGGGTTTTATCGGCAGTAATCTCGTCAAGGGATTCAACGACTCGGGTGTCAACGACATCCTGGTCGTCGACGATCTCGAAGACGGGACGAAGTTCAGGAACCTGGCCGATTGCGACATCGCGGACTATCGCGACAAGGACCGCTGGATCGGGGAAGTGCGATCAGCGGGGCTGCCGCAGGATGTCAGCGCCGTGATCCATCTGGGCGCCTGCTCCACGACCACGGAGTGGGACGGGCGCTACATGATGGAAAACAACTACGAGTACTCACGGACCCTGCTGCACGCGACAATGGACGCCGGCGCCTCGTACATCTACGCCTCTTCCGCTTCGGTCTACGGTATGGGGCCGGTGTTTCGAGAGGCCCCGGAAAACGAGCGACCGCTGAATGTCTATGCGTATTCCAAGTTCCAGTTCGACAACTACGTGCGACGATACATCGAATCGGCGCGAAACCAGATCGTTGGCCTGCGGTATTTCAACGTGTACGGCCCCAGGGAACAACACAAGGGCGGCATGGCCAGTGTGGCCTTCCACCTGAACAACCAGTTGAAGGAGGGAGACACCGTTCGGCTCTTCGAGGGCAGTGACGGCTATGGGAACGGCGAACAGCGCCGGGATTTCGTGTATGCCGGTGATACCGTCGCCGTCAAGCTCTGGTTGCTCGATCACCCGGACGTCAGTGGTATCTTCAACCTCGGCACCGGACGCGCACAGCCCTTCAACGATGTCGCAAACGCCGTCGTCAACTGGCACGGGCGTGGCGAGATTCGCTATATCCCGTTTCCCGACCACCTCAAGGGCCGGTACCAGAGCTTTACCGAGGCTGACATGGACGCGCTGCGCGAGGCCGGGTACCGGGGCGAGTTCCAGAGCGTTGAGCAGGGTGTCGCGAGATACATGCAATGGTTGAACCGGGAGGACTGATCACCCCGGTGGCGGGGCCGCCGCCGCGATGGACCTGGCTTTTCGGTCACGGCGGTGGCCTCTACTCGCGGATCGGCGCGGTACTGACGGCTGGTGTCGTATTGCTTGCGCCCGTGCTCACACCGGTCGTCGACCATGGTGGAAGTACCCTTTTCATGGTCGTGGCGGTGTATTCCCTCGGTGCCCTGGCGTCACTGCCGGGGCGATGGCGAGTCCTCGAGCCGGACGAGCGGGCCGTCCTTCTCGGACTGCTGGTGCTGTTTCTCGCGCCACTGGCCAGTCTGGTCAATGCCGATGATCTCGACTCGTTCCTGAAGACCTACGAAAGGTTCGCGCGCTTCCTGTTGATCATTCCGGTGTACCTCATGGTACGGGGGCTTCGGCTGGACCTCTGGCCGTTCCTCGTCGCGGGTTGCGTCCTTGCCGGCCCCGTGATGGCGGTCGTCGCCTGGCACGACGTCGAGATCCTGAGGTACCCTCGCGCCCTTGGCGCCTATCACCCCATCGTGTTCGGCGACATCGCCGTACTGGTCTCGCTGTTTCTGCTTGTGTGGCTGGCCGCGACGCGCTGGAGCCTGTGGCACGCGTTGCTTGTCGGGTCCCTGCCAGCCGCGCTCTATGCCGCAGTTCTTACCCAGACCAGAGGCGCGTGGGTGACCCTGGCGTTGTGCCTGCCGATCGTGGCGGTTGCGGGCGTATCAAGGCGCGGCCAGCGGATTGCGCCCGTCGCACTGGCCGCGCTGCTCCTGTCGGTGGCCCTCGTGTGGATGGCCTGGCCCACGCTGAAACACAAGTACGACGATACGCTAAGGAACTATCAGCGCTGGTCCGAAGGCGAGATCGCGATGAATTCGCTGGGAAACCGGATTGAAATGTGGAAGCTCTCCCTCGACCTGTGGCGGGAACATCCCGTTGCGGGGACAGGGGCGGGGGACTTCAAGTCGCATATCATCGAGGCGCGAAAGGATGACGGTGCCGAATTTATCCTGGATTTCGACCATGCGCACAGCATCTATCTCCATTATCTGGCCACGACCGGGTTGATCGGATTCATTGCAATGCTGTTCGGTTTGATTATTCTGCCGATACGCTTTTTCATCAGGGCCATCGGGCCGCCGGGGTCCGGAGCCGGCGAGCCGCAAGCCTGGGCGGGTGTCGTGCTGGTCACGGCCTTTGCCCTGTTCGGGTTGACGGAGACCTGGACGGTGCGTTCCCCGCTCATCTCCCTGTTTGCCATCCTGCTGCCCGTCCTGATGGCCTCGGCCGCGGGGCGACGCCCTTTGGAGGACCGTTGAGGCGATTGCCGGAAATTGACATACCAGATTGCGCCGGATTTTCGTTCGTCTTCAAGGCGCGACAACAGGCGCATAGTCGATCCATGGAACGGTTGTCGCAACACAGGAGACGGACGAAAAGACAAACAGGATGGTATGTCAATTGACAGAAATCGCCTGAGTTCACCGGAACGGGGACAGGGCGCGTGAAGTTGCTCCTGGTGCGCAATGATCGCCTGGGAGATTTCATGCTCGCGTGGCCGGCATTCGCCCTGGCGCGTCGCTCGGCGCCGGATGCGATTATCTCGGCGCTGGTTCCGGAATATACGAGGGAGATGGCTGATCTGTGTCCGAGTATCGACGAGGTAATGGTCGATCCCGGTGATGCGGCGGGTGCACGGTCGCTGACGCGGGCGTTTTCTCGAGGCGGCTTTGACGCATTGGTCGCCATCTATTCGACGGCGCGGGTCGGTGCCGCGGCGTGGCTTGCACGCATCCCCTGTCGCGTCGCACCCGCCTCCCAGGTGTTTCAGTTCCTCTACAACCATAGACTGGCGCAGCGTCGCTCGCGCTCGGAGAAGCCCGAATACGGGTACAACGTCGACCTGATGCGTTTCGCGCTGGAGAGGATCGGCATCGAGGCCGGGGACCTGCCGGGGCCACCGTACCTGCGATTCGGGCAGGAGACGATCGCGGTGTTGCGCGGGCGGTTCATGGCACGGGAAGCCATCCCGACGGAACACCGGATCGTTATCGTGCACCCCGGGCACGGGGGCTCGGCGAGAAACCTGGCGCCGGACCGGTACGTGGCGCTGGCGCTGGCCCTGCGCTCGGGTTCCGGCCATACGGTCGTGGTCTGTGCCGGACCCGGTGAACAGGACACGGCGCAGCGGGTGGCGTCAGGTATTGGTACCTCGGCAAGCCGTGTCCTTGTCTCGCGTGACGGTATTGGCGCATATGCCCTGTTTATCGCCTGCGCGGACGTCTTCATCAGCGGTTCGACCGGGCCCCTGCACGTGGCCGGGGCCCTGGACGTGCCAACGGCTGCCTTCTATCCGCGGCGGCGATCGGCAACCGCCCTGCGCTGGCAGACGCTCAACAGCGAACCGCGTCGACTGGCGTTTTGCCCCCCGCCCGGCGCCGGGGAAGAAGACATGGCGTCCGTGGATATCCGGGCCGCGGCCGCGACGATCTCAGCCCGTTTCCTGGATGCCGTCTGACCCGAACACAGGTGCCACAATGACGGGACTCTCGGTTGTGATGATCACCCGCGATGCCGCGGACACCCTCTCGAACACCCTGGACAGCCTGACGGCGTTCGACGAGGTGGTTGTATACGACAACGGCAGCGGCGATTCGACGAGCGAAATTGCCCATGCCTATGCCAACGTCAAGTGGTCAACGGGTTCGTTCGAGGGTTTTGGGCCAACGAAGAACCGTGCCGTGGATGAGGCGAGCAGCGACTGGGTGCTCTCGCTCGATGCGGACGAGGTCGCGACACCGGAGTTCGTCGCGGAGGTCAAGGCGTGGGTTGCAGTCGCCGGGCCGCATGAGGTGGCGGAGATCGAGCGGAAGAACACCTACCTCGGCAAGCCCGTGAGGTATGGCGGCTGGGGAAACGACTGGGTCGTGCGGGTGTTCAATCGTTCGGTGCACCGTTTCAGCGAGAAACAGGTGCACGAGGGCGTTGTCGTGACGTCCGGGACGCGAACTGCGCGTCTGCGTCATCCGGTACGACACGATTCGGTACGCGAACAGCGGCATGTCCTGGAAAAGATCGACCTCTACACGGAACTCTATGCGCGTAATCACCCGGAACGCGTTTTGCCCCTGCCAATGATCCTGTTGCGGGCCAGCTGGAGCCTGTTCAAGAGCTACGTGATCCAGCTGGGGTTTCTCGACGGGTGGCGAGGCGTGGCGATCGCGAACAGCTGCTTCGTGACGACGTTCTACAAATATTTCAAGATCTACGCCAACCATCGGATGGCGCTGGGAGAGTAGGCGCTCGATCAACGCACCGTTTTCGCAAACGCCTCGTCAATCGTCGCGCCGGGATTCCATGACGCCGCGCAATCGTTCGAGGTCCGCCGGCGTGTCGATCTCGAAGCCCTCGTAGTTCCATTCCAGCACACGGATCTTCTGGCCTGTTTCCAGCGCCCTCAACTGTTCCAGACTCTCCGTCTGCTCGAGCGCCGTCGGCGCAACCCCGGCGAACGCCTCGAGCGCGGGTTTGCGAAACAGATAGACCCCGACGTGTTCCCACGCCTCGAAGCCTTCGGGAAACGGGCTGATCGGGGATGGCGGCGAATCCCTGTGCCAGGGAATCGGCGCACGGGAAAAATACAGTGCTTCGTCATCGGACCCGCGGACCACCTTGACGATATTGGGATCCAGGAAGTGGGACATGGCGTGGATCGGGGTGACGGCGGTGGCGATCTCCACCCCGGGGTCGGAGAACAGGTCCGTCAGCGCGTCCAGCAGCCGCGGGTCCATCAGCGGCTGATCCGCCTGCACGTTCGCGACGATGTCACAGTCAATGTCGCGGATTGCCTCGCCAACGCGGTCCGAGCCGCAGGCATGCGGTAGTGTCGAGAGGTGGATATCGTCGGTAAACGCCCTGCAGGCAGCCTCGACCTCGCGCGAATCCGTCGCGATGATCACCCGGTCGATAAGACTCGCCTGGCGAGCGTGTTCGTAGACCCACTGGATCAGGGGCTTGCCCGCAACCTCCGCCAGTACCTTGCGCGGAAAGCGCGAGGAATCCAGGCGTGCCGGTATGACGGCGACGGCGGTCATGGATGGGTCACGGCAGCGGTCGTTGCGAGATTACGGATTGTCGTCATGGGGAATCAGGAGTTGCCCGCGGCAGAAGACGCATCGCAGCGCATTCTACCGGGAGCGAGGCAACAGCCGCAAAGCGCGGTCACCGCATCCGGGGGAAATTCGCGGACCACGGTCCCGGAGTTCCACCCGGGCGGCTGGACTCGACGGGGTCGTGTCGAGAGGTCAATCGCCGCCGGGGTGCGGGTCTCAAATGACAGTCGGGGCCGCGCCTTTCGGGGCCGGGAGTTCATCCCGCCTGGCTGGAGACGCTATTATCCGGTAACCGGCGGGGATTCGGATGACCGGCCGTGTGGAGGGGCGCCATGGAACCGATCGGTGTTCGGTCAGGGCGGTCAGTTGTGATAGCCACGCGGAGTTTCGCGAGCGTACCGGGACACGGTGACGTAAAGGAAGGCGTTTTCGGAGTGATGTATTCGGGGTGACCGGAGGGGATTTCTGCATGCGTACAATCTGCAAGTTGCTATTGCCCGCCCTGGCGTTGCTGGGGGGGTGCCACGATGATTCGGGAATCGGTTCGGTGCCACAGACCGGGGGCAGGGCATTGTTCAATCCCGACCCCGTGGATCCCCGCCTTCCGTTCCCGACGAACCTGCTGTTCAGCGGATCGGTCGACGGTACCATCAATGCACCCGTGCCTGACGACCCCGGACAGGCCGCACTGGCCAACGCGCTCAACGCCATCGACGGGTTCTCTACCGTCGCCCCGATCACGACCGATTTCGATGCATCCCTTGATGCGACTTCGCTCCTTGCCCCGGGCAGCGTGCGCATCTACGAAGTGGACGCCGCGCCGTTGGCCAAGGGCGGTGCGGTCCTCGGGATTCGACGGGAACTTGCCGCGGGCACCGACTACCTCGCGGGCGTTTCTCCGGCCGCACCCGTTGCCCGGGGCGTCCCGGCGGGCGGCACCCTGGCGATCACCCTGCTGCGCCCGTTACAGCCGAAAACCACCTACCTGGTCGCGTTGACCGACGGGATCCGGTTCGTCGACGGCAGCCGGCCCGTCGCCGACAGCACCTACAGCCTGCTCAAGCAGACCACCCCCTTCGTGGATGCTCAGGGCAACAACCTGATGAGCGGGCTGCTCGGTGACGCCCAGGCCGCGGCCCTGGAGCCTCTGCGGGCGCTGGTCGCGCAGCAGGAAAGCGTTCTCGATGCCGCGGGGGTCAGCAAATCGTCGATCATTCTGAGCTGGACGCTGACCACCCAGTCCATCGGCGAGGTGCTGGCACAGGTCCGGCGTCTGGCGCCGGCATCGCCGACGGTTTCCGTGGGGCCTCGTGTGACCAACTCCCCGCTGGGCGCCGCGGCGATCTTCTGCGGCGCGCTGGACGTGCCGTACTACCTCCTGGCGGCGCAGGCCGCGAACCCGTTCCCCGCGCTGGCGGGGTTCTGGACCGGGCAGGGCGGCACGAACCTGACGCAATTCAATCCCGTGCCGGTTGCCACCTCGACCGAGACCATTGCGATGCTCCTGTCGATCCCGGGTGGGCCCGCGCCCGCGAGCGGCTGGCCCGTCGCGATCTTTCAGCACGGCATCATGCGCAGTCGGGCCGACATGGTGGCCGTCGCCGACGCCCTGGCGTCCGCGGGTTTCGCCGGTCTGGCGATCGACGCGCCACTCCACGGCCAGTTGCCCGACGAGGCCCTGTACGCCCCGCGGCTGCCACCTCCCTGCGGAACCGCGGAACGCACCTTTGATATCGATTTCGCCACGGGCGAGGTCCCCGGTACACCGGACGGTAGTGTCGACCCGTCCGGTACCCATTTCATCAACCTGGCGAGCCCGTTGACGACGCGCGACAACGTGCGTCAGGCGGCGGCTGATCTCGTCACCCTGACCCGCGCCGCCGGACGGATTGATCTCGACGGGGACGGTGCCGCGGACCTCGATGCGGGTCATGTCCGGTTTGTCGGCCATTCCCTGGGCGCGATCATCGGCGGGACGTTTCTCGGCGTGGAGCCGACGATCGGGGCCGCGACGCTTTCGACGCCGGCGGGCGGCGTCAGCAAGGTGGTCGACGGGTCCCCGTCGCTGGGTCCGTTCGTCGCGGACGCCCTAGGCGCCAACGGCGTGGTCAAGGGTACCCGGACCTATGAGGATTTCCTGCGTGTGTTCCAGACGGTGACGGATGCCGCGGATCCGATCAACTATGCCGGTCGCGCCGCCGCCGGTCGCGGCCTGCTCGCGATGGAGGTCGTCGGGGGTAATGTCTCTCCGCCCGACCAGGTGGTGCCGAACGATGTCCTGAACGGTGAGCCGCCCGTGGTGGTGCCGGACACGATTCCAGGACTCGGCGGAACCGAACCGTATGCATCTGCAGCGGGACTGCCCGCGGTGGATGGGCCGGTCAATGGGGTCGACGTCCGGGCGTTGTTGCGGTTTACCGCGGGACATCACAGCTCTTTCCTGACACCCCGGGATGCCAGTGGCGAAGAAGACGCGCTGTCCGCGGCGGTCAACCGTGAAATGCAGACCCTGATGGCGACGTTCCTGGCCACCGACGGGACCTCGGTTGCTGTGAGTGACGCATCACTCCTGGCGCCGGTATCGGAATAGTCGCCGTGCCGTAACGACCCCCGGCAGGTTCCGGGTCAGCCCAGCAGGATGTCCTTGGCCAGATTGACCCTGGCAGCCAGGTAGTTGGAGCCGCCGCGGTCGGGGTGCAGCTTCTGCATCAGTCGGCGATGGGCATCGATGATCTCCTCGCGTGCGGCGCCGGGCGCCAGCCCCAGTATCTCCAGGGCCTGCTCGCGCGTCATCTCGCTCCCCCCGGAGGCCGGCGTGCCGGAGGCGGGTTCCGAACGCCAGTCCTCCCCGAACCGTTTGTCGAGATACGCGGCGAGAAGCGAGGCGGATTCCTCGTCCGCGGCCTGATACTGGTCGAACAGTCCAGTCAGCTCCTCGCGTTTCAGCTCGCCCAGACGCCGATCCTGATGAGGCCCGCTGACAATCACGCCGTCGATCTCCCCGCTATCGTGATCGAGCGTCATGTTGAGAAAGCGGGTACGGACCCTGGAGACCCTTCCCGACGGGCCCGAATCACCTCTCCCCGTGGAACCCTGGCCGTATTGCCGGTACAGGCGGTTCGCGAGCGGCAGGTAGCCCAGCAGGCCTGTGAGTCTGCGCACGAATGGCAATGCCGCCCCGATGACGGCAGCGATCCAGCTGAGACGGCCCGTGGCTGCGGCCACGACAAGACCCAGGCCCACGGCGACGGCGATGAACTGGTAGCGGGCCGCGCGCGGCTGGCCTGCGATCCAGCGCAGAAACACGAATACGATAATGGCCGCGGCCAGGAATACCAGCAAGCGCATGGCAGGCGTCAGACGGTCCTGGATGCGGACCGCGCGCAGGGCGTGGACCGGCGCCGCGTCATTTCACCGGGGGAATCAGGACTTGTGCTCAATCTGTCGTACCAGGTTTTTCGAGATGCCACCCCGTTGCCGGGTAAAATCCTCCAGTGCACGGCGCCCGCCGCTGGCGTAGACGGCGACGGCGCTCAGCAGGTCGCGCAACTCGTTCGGGCTGGTGGAGTCGAAACGGCAGCACGCGCCGCCAGTGAGGCGCGCGATCTGTTCGAAGACGTCCCGGGCGCTCCGATCGTCGCCCTCGTGGAACATGAATGCCGGCACACCCAGCAGCCCGAGTTCCCCGGCCTTGCCGCACAGGGCGTCGACATCCTCTTCCACGCAGTCTCCGATGAATACCAGGGCATTGACACGTTGCCGGCGTGTCTGCGCGACAGCATGCTTCAGTACCTTGCCGATCTGCGTGTAGCCGCCACGGCAACTGACCGCACCCAGCGCACCCAGAAGGCCCTCCTTGCCTCGATGCCAGCGGGACGCGCGACACTCCGAATAACCCCGGTAGTACACCAGCTGCACCGCGAGTCCCCCGAGCGTGGCGGTTTCCTCGAACATCATGGCCTGGATGTGTGAGGCCTGGTCCCAGGTGGGTTGGCGACTGGCCGTTGCGTCCATGGCGAAGATCAGCCTGCCTCCGCTGCCCGCCGGCCTGACATTCGGGCTGCGGTTGACCGAGTCGATGAAGACATCGATCTCGGATCGTGAAGACGTCGCGGTGGGCTTGCTGCCTGGCATCGGGTTGCTGTGCCGGTATGGGGCCTGGACGGTGAATCCGCGCAGCCGCGCGGCGTTGCGTCTATATTCTATCTTATTGGTGCCCGCTTCGGAGCGCTCCCGGATCGAGGCTCGCGTGTCGCGAAGCCGCGGCGCGCAACGCGGGCCGGGGCGGCGAGGGCTGTCGCTATGTCGGCGCGAATCCTTTCTCAATTGACGTTTGTCATTGTCGTGGTCTGCTCGCTCGCCGCCTTGCCGGCGCACGCATTCTTTTTCTGCATGAGCGGCGGTGGGGGCACGCGCGCGACATCGGCATCACCTCCGGGATGGCCGGTCGGCATGCCGGGCCTGGCGGGATATCCGTTACCCCGCCCGCCGTCCCTATTGCTCATGTCGCCACGCTGGACGTCACACGCCAATGCCGCGTGGAATCCCGAAGCCGAAATGTCCAGACCGGCGCAACAGCGAACGAACCCCTGGCGACCGTCGGACGGATTCTCCCTTCAGGTGCCCGAGCCGGAACGCGATCACTAGCAGGCGGTGGTAAGGCCTGCAGGCGGGTGCCGGACGGTTCACCGGTTCCGGTGACTGGCGTTAGCGGCCAATCGAAGGTCCGTGGACCGCCGGGCCGTACGAGGCGAATCCCGATGATCCTGTGGAGGGTGTCGCAAAAGCCCGTCTTGCACTCCCTGGCGGTGTTAAAAACGTGCTCGAATGCTCATTTACTACGTGTAAACTGCGCTTCTGCGCGCGTTTTTGCCTTGCGAGGAAGCACAATCCGGACTTTTGCGACACCCTCCTGTGGGGGGCGGGGGCGGCTTATCTGCCATAATTCGCGTACCCCGCCCGGCTCCGGGCGGGCCAGCCGTCAACAAGAAACCAACACCCGGGCCGCCCGGATTCATCGCCCACGCAAGGAGAGACCGGATGACCAATATCAAGCGTAATTTCAGCCGGAATGTCCTGATCCGGCTGGGGTTGCTGGGTACCGTGGTGGGGGTCGCCATCGCGCTCAACTGGGATTTCATCTTTGATTTCTATTTCGGCGAGCAGCTGACCGTGACCGGGATGGTCATCAACAGCGGTATCGTCCTGCTGTTTTTCCTGGGTATTGCCCGCGTCGCGGACAACCTCCTGCGGTATTCGAGAGAGGAGGCATGGCTTGCGAAGTTCGTGCGACATATGGAAGGCGGCGGCCTCAAGCCGACCGAGGGGATACCACCCTATTCGATCGTGTTCCAGCGCTATGCGGCAATCATGAAGATCAGTAGCCAGCACGCACCGGTGAACCACAGCGCGCTGGCCTCGATGCTCGTGGCCGCGGAAAGCACGCGCACCAGTTTCCCGAAGTTCATCAGCAATATCCTCATACTGACCGGCGTGTTCGGCACCATCGTGTCGCTCTCCATTGCCTTGCTCGGGGCGTCCAACCTGCTCGAGTCCGCCGATGATCTCGGTAACATGAACCTCGTGATCCACGGTATGGCCACGGCGCTGTCTACCACCATGACCGCCATCATCTGCTACCTCTTCTACGGCTATTTCTATCTCAAGCTCACGGACGCCCAGACCTATCTGCTCAGCGGTGTGGAACAGGCGACGACCGTGTACCTGATGCCGATGCTGAACCATGATCCCGAAGGACTCGTGCATCAGGTAGGACAGCTCGTGATGGCCCTGAGGGAGACCGCCAGGACCATGCAGACCTCGCAGATCGATTTCGCCCAGGCAGGGGAACAGTTGCGGGACGTTATCGCCCAGCTGCGCGATTCGTCCCTGTTGGTGACCCGTGACGTCGGCCAGATCAGGCGGTACCTGCGCGAGGGCTTCCGGCTGCCAGAGATCCCGGAATGAGTTTCGGGGATGGGTTCGTCGACCTGCGAGCGAACAATGACTCGGCCGCCGACGGCAACGAGAGTTTCTGGCCCTCCTTTACCGATATCATGACGGTGATCGTCATGATTTTCCTGCTTGCCAGTACGGTGCTGATCCTGCGCAACTGGGAACTGGTGTCGGAATTGCGCGCAACGATCACTGCGGAGCGGGAAGCGTCGGCGCAGGTCCGTTCCGCCACGAAGGCGAACATCACGCTGGAGGAGCAGCTAGCCCAGGCCGAGCACCAGATCTCCGTCATGCGCATGTGGCTCATGCAGGCCCGGGAGGACAACGAGGACAATCTGAAGCGACTCTCCGAGAAGGACGCGCAGCTTGCGACCGTCATCGCGGAAAGACGGCAGCTGTCGGATTTCAGGTTGTCCTCGGAACGCCGGATCGAGTCGCTGGAGGAACAGTTCAGGCTGGTCAACGAGCAGCTCACGAGCCTGCGCGAGGTCCACGGGAGCCAGGAGGCGAGATTGCGTTCGACGCTCGAGGAACTGGATACGCAGCTGCGCGATAACCGGTCCCAGGCCGATGAACTGGCCCGCTTGCGCCAGGCCGACGAGGGCGCAAACCGGCAACTCGCCGACCTTCAGGGTGAATACGACCGGCTGAAGGTCAGCTACGACAAACTGGTCCGACCCGCGCGAACGGCGCAAGGCAAGCACGTTGTCGAGGTCAGGTACGTCAAGTCCGGAGGGAAGTCGAGAATTGGTTACCGCGAGGTAGACAGGTCCGCGACGCTGGCGCCAGTCAGCCGGGAAGAGCTTGATCGGCGTCTGGGGCGCCTCAAACAGCAGTACGGGGATGGGCTCTACGTCAAGATCATCATCCCGGAAGACAGTGGATTGTCCTACAGCGAGGCATGGAATTTCACCAAGACGCTGTTGAACCGATACGATTACTACGGGGTCCCCTAGGGAACAGGCTTCCGCCGCCTGGTTTGCTTCCGGGCGGGTTTCAGTTCCCGCGGATCGGAGATTGTACAGGCAGTTCTAGGTCCGCGACCGGGCGAAGCGTGATCTGCATTTCCTCGAAGGTGACGTGCTGTCCCAGGCCGGGATCGTCGAGCTGCTGGCAGACGACCTTGGAGACCTGGGATGGTGTCGAGGAACGCAGGGTCATCAACGTTTTGTACAACTCGTCGGATGGGCCATCGTCGGCGCCACCGGAGGCAAGCGTGATTGCCGGTCCTGCCAGTTGCGCGCCGCCTATGTCCCCTATCGGGATAATGTCGACCTGCCGCGATACGGCGACGATGTCGAAGGTTCCCGGTTCCACGGTCTGTCCGGTATCCTTCAGGTGCCGGACCCGCAGCGAGCAGTTGGGGGCGTACGCATTGACCGCGCCCGACGGGTACACGCTACCGTTCTGGATCGAGACGCTGAGCGAGTGAGGCGGGATTTCGATGGTCTCGTTCAGGGTGAGTATAGAACTCGTGGGCAGGACGAAATGTGGCGACCTCACGTCATTGATCGCCTGGTTGGCGCAGGCGGTTGCGAGGATCGATGCCGCTGCCAGGGTTTTCGCGGGGAAGGTCATGCGTGGATCTCCAAATGAAGCTGTCTGCACCGTAGAGGTCTCGGGAGCGCGGGTGTCCCGACACATGGTGATATTGTGACATGCTAGGGGAAAAAAAATTCAGGGAACGATTGCGCCAGGTTGGCCTGTTTGCATCGTTATTGTACCTTACGATCTGGCTTCCGCTGGCCGCTGTTATCTACCTTCCATTCTGGTACCACGCGAGTTGTGCATGGAATGGTCGCTGTGCGGTCGTGGGCGAGGGCGTGGTCTCGGCCGGAGTTGCCGAACTCACCGCCTATTTTCGCCATCAGGGAGAACTGGTGACACGCTGGTCGGCAAAGGAGAAAAAGCACCTCACCGAGGTGCGCGAGATCTACGACCGGATGTTTTTCGCCGCAATCGTCGCGATTATCGTCCTGGTGGTCACGGCGGACTGTCGGGCGATGCGGCGATACGGGTTGTTCAATACAGCGATCGTCGTTTCGCTGGTTGTCGTATTACCGTTCTTCAAGACATTCTGGATGGATGTGTTTCACCCGCTGCTGTTTGACAACGAACTGTGGCGAACCAACCCGTCGGACCTGACCTGGTATCTCACGCCGCGCACCTATTTCAAGTACACGATTATTTTGCTGATTGCCCTGACCGTGTTGCTCAATGGTCTCGTTGCATTGGCTTGCCGGAGGATCGGGTCCGCCGGTGACACACGGAGATCCTGAGCGGGTGTACAAGGCAGGTTATCGTCACATTGCGTTGATCCCGGTCCGCAACCCCGGTTGTTATTTCGCCCGGTTCTCGTGGATGAGTTTACGTCCGGCTATTCGGGCTCCAGGCCCTTTCGGTGGGTATCGTTGATCCGCATCAACAGTTGCCTGAAGGGAAGTACGGACGGCGCGGTCGCTACGACGATCGGCATGAACGCCAGATCTTCGCCACCGAAAGTGTATGTGTCTTCTGCGACCTTGCCTTCGAGGTCGCGCAGCGCAGCCTCGAGCGGGTCGGTAAACCTCATCGAGTCTCCCATGTATTCCTCGTCGAACTCGGCGGACGCTCGCAGGTCGGCGGTTTCGAACAGGGCCTGCTGGATGAGGTCCCGATACTCCTCCATCGTTCTGGCGCGTATCATCTATTGGCCTCCCGTTGTGGCGACGCTGCGCGATGTCACTTCTATCCTGGCGCCGGGGTCATCGGCGGTGGGTATTTCGTTACCCCGCCGCACGACGTGGGGCCGACGAGCGGGTAGTGGTGTTGGTCCCGATAGCGGTGATCGCCTAATGTACCCATAAGTGCTATTGATTCCGCCTGCCCGGGATATTGCGTATATACTATTGCGCCCAGTCGGCCCGGGTCAGGAAGACACTGGACATCCCGCTCGCTCAATGCACGCCACGTTGTGAATTTGGTTGCTGTGCCGAGTCAGGTTCGCACCTCCCGGACTCGATAGAAAGAATCAGACGTTTACCAATGGAGCAACCCCGTCCCTATTTGAGGAGGTACTATAGATGAATCATCAATTGACCGCATTGTTGTGCGGTACGGTCCTGGCCGTCGGTTTCTCGACATCCGCCATGGCCGCCGGAGACGCCGAGAAGGGGAGTTCCCTCGCGGCAACCTGCATGGGGTGCCACGGGATACCGTCGTACACGAATGTATATCCGACCTACCATGTGCCAAAGGTGGGCGGGCAGCACGCGGATTACATCGCGGCCGCACTGAAGGCGTACCAATCAGGGGAGCGAAAGCATCCCACCATGCAGGCGCAGGCCGCCAGCCTGTCTGATCAGGACATGGCGGATATCGGAGCCTATTTCGCCTCCTTCAAGGCCAAATGATCGCGGGAATTTGCCAATGAAACGTCTCAATATTGCACTCTTTGGTGTTCTGGTTCTGCTGGCTATAAACACAGCTTCCGCTGGCGACCCGGCCGCCGGAAAGGAAAAATCGGCTACCTGCGCGGCCTGCCACGGGGCTGACGGTAACGCACCGACGCCCGCTTTTCCGTCTCTTGCCGGGCAGTACGCGGACTACCTGCTTCAGGCGCTCAAGGAATACAAGTCAGGCAAGAGAAACAACCCGATCATGGCGGGTCAGGTCGCAGCTCTCACCGATGTGGATATGGAGAACCTTGCTGCGTACTTCGCCGAGCAGAAAGGACTGATCGCCATCGATATCGAGTAAGCGATCACCTTGACCGAAAGACAGGTCTTTGCGAGAACGCCCGTCGGCACTGGTGTCGACGGGCCTTTTGTTTGCTCCGGCTTCCGGATGGATCTACAGCGTCTGTCTTGAGCCTATTGCGCCGATAGCGCTTTCCATTCCCCGGGTGTGTACGCCTTGATGGTCAAGGCGTGCAGATCGCCACTGGCGATCTGTGCCTTGACCGTTGCGTAGACCGTCTGGTGTTTTTTCACTGCGGACATCCCCTCGAACGCCGGGCTGACGACGGCCGCCTCGAACTTGCCCTCGCCGCCGGTGACATGCGCCTGGGAGTCGGCGATGCCCTCCTCGATAAGTTGCCTGATACTTTCCGGATTCATCTTGCCTCACTCTCGATTTTTTATGAAAGAATCTGTGCTCTCGTGATACGGGCACGGCCCCGGTGAAGACCGGCGACATTTGATCCGCGTATTCCCGCCGAACTGTCTGCATCGCAAGTCCATCTGTCAAATCCACCTTTTCTTCCTGAGGTCTTCGGCAAACGGTTAGGCGATTGCCGGAAAACGACATACCGGATTGCGCCGGATTTTCGTTCGTCATCAAGGCGCGACAACAGGCGCATAGCCGAGCTATGTAACGGTTGTCGCAACACAGAGGACGGATGAAAAGACAAGCAGGATGGTATGTCATTTGACAGAAATCGCCTTATTTCGACGACGGTTGGGGGATTCGCGGGATTCATCGCACCCCTGTTCCTGCGTCACCGGCATCTCCGGCCGCCGTGGCGAGGTACGCCGTGACACGCTCACGGGTAAGTTCCGCGCGCCATCCTGAAGCGAGCCGGCTGCCGTTTTTGCCTCGCAGGAGGCGGACGATATCGGCGCGCGTCGCGAGATATCCCGGGGATATCTCCTGCTCGCCGGCAATGTTCCTGATCAGCTTCATGAGCCCGTCGGATATCGAGGTCTCTTCGGCTGTCGGTCTTTTGTCGTCCCCGGGCTCGGGCAATTTTTCCCCGGGCAACCGCCTCGCCGCCATCAGCAAGGCCTTGATCCGTTCGCCGTGACGCTTGATGATGCGTTCGTGCATACCGGGAACGCCGGCAAGGTTTTCCCCTGATATCGTTTCCACACGCGATAGTTCAAGGAGCGTCTCGTCCGGAAGAATCCAGCGTCGGGGTCTGTCTCGTTCCCGGGCGACGGTTTCGCGCCACGCCGCCAGAGAGATCAGTGCGGCGAGTTCCCTGCGTGACATTGAGGTGTGTCCCCTTATCTTGAGCCAGGCGTCTTCCACGGAATTCCCCGATGCCTGTGTGGCAACGATCCTGGAAAAATCCTCCTCGAGCCACGGGAGTCTCTGCTTGTGGCGTAGTTCTTCTACGAGCGCAGCATAGACCCTGCAAAGGTATATGACATCTTCGGCAGCGTACTTTAACTGTGCGGGGCTCAACGGGCGTCTGGACCAGTCGGTGCGAGTGTGTGACTTGTCCAGGTCCACACCGCAGCGCTTCGCAACGAGTTCCCGGTAGCTGATCTGCTCGCCGATCCCCAGTGCCGCCGCGGCGACCTGGGTATCGAACAGGGGAGCCGGTACGCGGCCGAAAACCTGCTGCAGTACTTCAAGATCCTGCTGCGCGCTGTGGAACACCTTGACCGTCTTCGGGTCGAACAGGACCGGTGCGATCGGCTCCAGTGTCGGGCAGGTGACGGCGTCGATGCACCAGGTTCCGTCCGTCGTCCCGATTTGCAGCAGGCACAGTTTCGGATAGTAGGTTTTAACCCGTACAAACTCGGTATCCAGGCACACCCATGCCTGTCCGGACAGGCCGCGCGCAACCTGTTCCAGGTCGCCGGGGGTCTCGATCAAGTGGCAATTTTCAGTGTGGGAAACCATGCGGTCTGGGACGCGGGAACTCTCGTTCAACATAATTCGTTGTGATATATTAGACTTTCAGGATGTGGTAGAAAAATAATTTTCCGCTGACACAGCGCAAAGATCGTGATTTGCATTACGGGTTGCGGGCTGGGGAATGTGAGGAGATTGCCGTACCAGGGGTGCGAGATGGACAATTCATCCTGTTCGATGTTTTCCTGTCTTGCGTGTTCTGCCATCCGCGGTCCCAATAACAAGAATAACCGTTACGAGGCAGGGCGTCGCTTGCGATGGCCGGACCCGACGACGGTCCGGATGAAGCCGTGTGACCGTCCTCGGGTCCACGCTCGGCCGGTGCTGTATATTCGCGCAGCCATTTCTCCGGTTGCCCGATGCCAATCGAATAACAAGCAAAAGCCGGCGGAGCGCCAGTCGTGACCTTTCAAAGACTTCTCATTTGTCTCCTCGCGTCGATCCTCTCGGCCGGGACGCAGGCAGGCGCGGCGGAGATCATTTCCGTCGACACCCTCCAACTGCAGGGAAAGGCAGTCCTCGGGGGTACCGTGATCCCCTACAAGGAGGTCACGCTGTCGGCTCAGATTCCGGGCCGGATCGAATTCATCTCCGGAGAGGTCGGTGACCGGTTCAAGGCCGGGGACACCCTGGTCGCGATCGACGACGACGACCTGCTGGCCAAGCGCAAGTCGATCATGGCGCAACTGGCCAATGCGGACGCCGCGCTGCGCAACACCTATGTGCAGTACGGAAGGGAATTGTACGCGCCCCAGAGTCGCAGCGTGGATTCGATGCCAGGCATGGGTCTGCCCAACATGTTCGACCAGATGTTCACCCGCAACATGTCCAACTTCATGGGCGTCGGCAGCAACCAGGGTATCCAGCGGCACGCCGACATCTATCGATCCGCCACCGGTGTGAATCAGGCCCAGGCGGCGCTGTTGCAGGCGCAGAGCCAGCTCGAGGAGATCGATGCCGCCATTCGCGACGCCCGCAGCATCGCGCCATTCGACGGAGTGATTCTGCAGAAGCGGATCGAGGTGGGAGACACCGTGCAGCCGGGTACGCCCATGGTGAGCTTCGGCCATGTCAAGTACCTTCGGATCCAGGCCGAAGTGCCGGCCAGTCTGGTGCAGTACCTGCGCATCGGCATGTTCGTCCCCGCGTACCTGGATACCGCGCGCAGTCGCGTGGATGCGCGGGTCTCGCAGATCTATCCCCTCGCCGACCCTTCGCAACATACGGTCACGGTAAAGTTCGATCTGCCCATGAGCGTCCCTGGCGGTCCGGGCATGTACGCCGAGGTCATGGTTCCCGATGGCTCCGCACCACAGGAACCCACGGTCGTGATACCCCGTTCCGCGGTTATTCAGGCAGGCAGTCTGCCGGGCGTGCTCGTGGTGCGGGACATGAACACCTCCGAACTGCGTCTCCTGCGGCTGGGTTCGAACGTGGGACTGGACCACGTGACGGTGCTGGCGGGCTTGCGTCCCGGCGAGCGCGTGATCGACAATCCTCCGCCCGGTGTTTCGTCAGGGTGGATGCCCGGCGCCCCAGGCGCCTATTGAGACGCTGATTTCGCCCGGGCGCAACGATGATGTCTCGGACAAAAAAATACAATAAGGGCTATCCGGTCGCTGCGGTTCCGGTGTATCGATCGGTCGTCGAATAAAAAAGGCCAACTGACGGACTATGGTGACTTCTGATCCCCCCGGGGAACGAAAGGACGAGCCAGCCGGGCGCCATGAGGGACTCGGCGTCGCCGGTGGTATGGCGAAGTCGTTCATCCACTCCCCGCTGACTCCGCTGCTGCTGGTCGCGTCCCTTGCCATCGGGATACTGGGGCTGTTGATGACGCCCCGGCAGGAAGACCCGCAGATCTCCGTCCCGATGGTGGATATCTTCGTCCAGTATCCCGGGGCGTCCGCGAAGCAGGTGGCCAGTCTGGTCGCGGATCCGCTGCAGCGGATCATGAGCGAGATCACCGGCGTCAAGCACGTCTATTCCGCATCGATGCGCGGTGGCGCGATGGTGACCGTGCAGTTCGTGGTGGGTGAGGACATGGAGGCCTCGCTCGTCAAACTGTACGACAAGCTCGAGTCCAACATGGACAAGATCCCGCCCGGGGTCTCCCCACCCCTGGTCAAGCCCAAGAGCGTCGACGACGTGCCGATCGTCACCCTGACGCTCTGGTCGAACCAGGTCGACGACGCAACCCTGAATCTCGTCGCGCTGGACGTCCTGCAGCGACTGAACGAGGTACCCAACACCAGCCAGGGATTCGTGGTGCGCGGGCGGTCTGAGCAGGTGCGTATCGAGGTCAAGCCGGACAAGCTGGAGGGTTTTGGCATTACCCTGGGTCGGATCGCTAACACGATTCAGACCGCGAACAGCGAGCGCGGCGTCGGCGACGTGGAATATGGCGGCACGACACTGAACCTTTACACCGGGGCGTTCCTGGAGACCCGGACCGACATCGAACAGCTGGTTCTCAGCGTGAAAAACGGGCGTCCGGTGTACGTCAGGGACGTGGCGGACGTGATCTGGGGACCCAGCGAGACGCACGGCATGGTGCGTTACTACACCGGGTCAGCCTATCCGCTCGATCATATGGCCAACGGGGAGTCCGCGGTCACCATCGCCATCGCCAAAAAGAAGGGATCGAATGGCGTCATCGTGGCGCACGAAATCCTCGAAAAGGTCGAGTATCTGAAAGGCCGTATCATCCCGGACAACGTCGAGGTCAGCGTGACCCGCAACTACGGGCAGACCGCCAGGGACAAGGTCAATGAACTGATATTCAAGCTGTTTGTCGCGACTGCCGCCGTGGCCGTTCTGGTCCTTCTGTTCCTCGGGCTGCGGGCGGCGATCGTTGTGGTTATCGTGATTCCCGTGGTGATTCTGGTCACGGTATTCAGTGCCTGGGTGCTCGACTATACGATCGACAGGGTGAGCCTCTTTGCGCTCATCTTCTCCATCGGCATCCTGGTGGACGATGCCATCGTGGTGGTGGAGAACATTTACCGGCGCTGGCTGATCAAGGGAGCCTCGGATACGGCAACCGCCGTGGATGCGGTGCGTGAGGTCGGCAACCCCACCATCCTGGCAACCTTTACCGTTATCGCCGCGCTGCTGCCCATGGGATTCGTCAGCGGCATGATGGGCCCCTATATGGAGCCGATCCCTGCTCTGGGGTCGGTCGCCATGCTGTTTTCCCTGTTCGCGGCCTTCATTTTCACTCCCTGGCTTACCATGAGCCTTAAACCCAGCATGGAGAAGCTGCACAAGGCCGAGGAGAAGGAAGTGCGCCAGCAGCATTGGCTGGGCCGGCTCTACCGCAACACGATTGTGCCGCTCATCGAGCGCCGGGTGCTGGGTTTGGGGTTTCTGATCACCATCATCGTCGTGTTCTTCCTTTGCTGTGTCATGTTCTACACCGAGGCAGTACGGGTGAAGATGCTGCCGCTGGACAACAAGCCAGAGTTCAATGTCGTCATCAACATGCCGGAGGGGACCGCCCTGCCGGTCACGGCGAATCTGGCCAATCGGGCGGCAAACGTGCTGCGCAGGATGCCCGAGGTCACTGCCGTTCAGACCTATGTCGGGACGGCCTCACCCTATAACTTCAATGGCCTGGTCAGGCACTACTATCTGCGCGAAAGGCCATGGATGGGGGATCTGCAGGTACAACTCCTCGACAAGCACGATCGTGACCGCACCAGTCACGAGATCGCAGTCGAGGCCAGGGAGATGCTGACTCCCATGGCGGAGGAGGCCGGCGGGCGCATTCAGGTGGTAGAGATGCCTCCGGGGCCCCCGGTCCTGCAGACCCTGGTCGCCGAGATCTACGGACCGACGCCCGAGATCCGACGGCAGGTCGCCGGAGAGATGACGCGGCTTTTTGAAGAGGCGCCCAGCATTGCCGATGTCGACAACTATCTGGAGTCCGATAACCAGCGCTGGCACTTCGATGTGAACCGGGAGAAAGCGCTGCGGCTGGGGGTCTCGGTCGAGGAGATCAACAACTCGCTGGAGATGGCGATGGGTGGCTTTTCCCTCGGTGATATCAAGACCCAGAGCCTTCTCGAGCCGACGCATATCGTATTGCAGTTGCCCCTGGCGGTGCGTGCGGATTTTTCGCGCCTGAGCCAGCTGCCCATCATGACAGCCTCGGGCCGTAGCGTCCCGCTTGCCGAATTTGGGCAATTCCGTTCCTCCCTCCAGGACAAGCCGATCTACATGAAAGACCTGAGGCATGTCGAGTACGTGATCGGCGAGGGTGTGGGGTACTACGCGGCGCCGATCTACGGGATCCTGCAGGTTCAGGGTCTTTTGAAGGACTACACGACGCCGGACGGCGTCGTGATGAGCGGGGATTTCATCGGTCCCCCTGCTCACAGCAGGGAGTCGGGTTTCGAGTGGGCCGGCGAGTGGACGGTGACCTATGAGACGTTCCGTGACATGGGCATCGCGTTCGGTGCGGCCCTGGTCCTGATCTACATGCTGGTGGTCTGGGAGTTTGGCAACTTTATTCAGCCGGCAATCGTGGTCGCCCCGATTCCCCTGACGCTGATCGGAATCATTCCCGGGCACTGGTTGCTCGATGCCGAATTCACGGCCACCTCGATGATCGGCTTCATCGCGCTGGCGGGGATCATCGTGAGGAACTCCATTCTGCTGGTCGATTTCACCAAGCACGAGGTGAATGCCGGGATCAGTGTTGTCGATGCGGTCATCAACGCGTGCAAGGCACGTACCCGGCCCATCATCATCACCGCCCTTGCCCTGGTGGCGGGCTCCAGCGTCATCCTGTTCGATCCCATTTTTCAGGGAATGGCGATCTCGCTGCTGTTCGGTGTGCTGGTTTCCACCCTGCTGACCCTGCTCGTGATCCCCTTGGGCTGTATCTCGGCAAGCAAGTCTTTTGAGGCGTGTGAGCCCGACGACGGTAGTGGCGCGCCGGCAGCGGTACCGGCAGGTTCCGGGTTGTCCCCTGATGCCGGCGGGGGAGAGCCTGCCCCGGCTTCAGCAAGAAACATACCTGGAACTGTTTTTCATTTTACTTATCAGATTATTTACACTATTGGCCTTTACTTGTATCTGATTGTTAAAGGGATCATTCAGGGATCTATCGGCCTTGTCCGGGCCGTGACAGGTCGTTTGGGGAGCAAACAGGTGCCGGGCGCCCGAATAGAGACCTCTCAGGGGACTTCACCGGGACTCAGAACCACGGTAGCCAAGAGCCCGCCGGCCGCTGGGAAGGCTGTGCGATCGCCGGCCGCGGGGGTTGGGGAAACCGGTGGGAATTCACCCGTCAGGGCGCCGAAGAAAGACGTTCGTGGGACCACGACCGGAAAGTCGTCCAGGCGGGAGAAAACACCTGCTGCCACACCCTCGGGGCGGTCCCAAGGTCAGGCTCCCGGGGCAAAGCGGACCGGGAGCGCTAAAATAGAGAGTAGAAAGGCGAAATCCGCCCAGCCTTCGGGGGTAGGGAAACAGCCTGTGGATGCGGCAGAGAATATCCCGTTTGCGAAGGTAAACGGGGAGTCGCCGGAGGGTTCCGGCGAGGCGCCGGCCAGGATGGCGGGCCGGAAGAAGGGCAGACGCGGCATTCGCCTCAAGGCAGACCTCAATGAACGATAGTACCGAGGTGATGCGGGCCGTGATTATCGGCGAAGGACGTCGCGCGGTGAATGGCATGTTTCGCGTCTATCACAACGGGCGTCGCGTACTGGCAGGTTACATGAGCGAACGATTTCATTTCAAAGGTGAGGGACCCGGCGCCAGGCTCGCGGTTCTGGTTGCTGCGGCATTGGGCGGGGCCGTCCTCGTGACGCTTGCCTGCAACCGGGACCCCGAAAGTGTTGCGGATACCGACGAGGTTGCATCTCCCCCGGTCCCGACCTATCCGATGGTCAAGGCCATCCCCGCAGCCGTGCCTCAGAACGCGGTCCGTCAGCGTCGTTCGATAGACGGACCCGTACCTGATTCCGTCGCCCGGCAGATGGGTTACCCGCCACTCAACTATTCGCCGGATGGCGAACCGGAATATCTGCCGGGGCAGGAATCTCGAACCATGGACATGCCTGGCGCGAACACCGGTCCCGGCGGGGTCGGGCAGTACCCGGATCTCGGAACGAGATCGGTGCCGCGCAGTCAGGTTCGGCCCGACCAGTGGTCGATGCGATCGCCCGTGGAACAGGGGGCAACCGGCGGGAGCGCCTGGAACCCCGGGCAAGGCTCGGCGCGGTATTCGGCCGCGGGAAGAGGGGACCCGGGAACGGGGCCAGGTTATGGCGCATCGGCACCGGGCATACAAGGATACCCGCCCGGCGACGGTTACACCGGGTCAACTGTGGGTTCGCAACGGCCGAACGTCTGGCCCCGGAGCCCGACGGGTCCGGCGACGGGTGGCGGCTATTCCAGGGATCAGTATGGGTCCGCTGTCGGACAGGGCGCATACGGAGAGGGGACCTCGAACTACGGCCGACAGGCAGTCGTCCCCGGATACGACACCGGGGCGTGGAACCAGGGGGGCGGTGATCAGGGATATGGCGCCCAATGGCCGGGTACCTGGCAAACACCCGGTGGGTCTTCGGGTGGGGCAGGATCGGGAGGCGTGCAGCCGGCGGGGCAGTATCCGCCGTTGCCGTACTACGGTAACCGCTAGCGTGGTGGATAGGGAAGAGAACATTGGGCCGAGAGTCATGAGAACAGGTTTCATATTTGGTGCGGCTCTGGCCGGGGCACTCGCGGCCGCGGTCATCGGAGGGCGTCACGATCAGGACGACCGTGAGACGACTCGGGTCCCGGGCGTATCGCAGAATGATTACCGAGCCCCCTATCACGCCGTCTCCGGTACCTATTCTCGATCCACGACCGCCAGGTCCGCGAATTCTGGCGCGTACCCGCAATCGGGCTACACCGCGACGGGACCGAATCCAGACACCTCGTATCCTTCCATGCAGGGTCGGGTCGCGACCTATCCGCAGCCAAACTTGCCTGCAGATACCCCTCGACCCGATTATGGTTATCAATACGGCGCCGCATCGGGCGGTTTCACTGAAATGCCCCGGTCCTCGGTGTGGGGACACGACGACTGGTCACGCTCGCAAGGTCTTCAGCCACGGCCTCCGGCACCTGCATCGGGATACGAATCCCCCTACTCTGCGGATGGTGGGTACAACCCATGGATTGGTTCGCCATCCGGCGGTAGACCAGGATATCCCCCCTCACCTGAATCTCTTGGGTACCCGGGAGAGCAATACGATCCATATAACGGGCGCAGGCAGGACCGACAAATGCAGTTGTCGGAGATAATGTAATCCAAGAGTGGATATCACCATTGCTCTTTAGCAATGGTCAAGGAAACGCTAGAGTCCATCTAAATATAGATAGAGTAAATAATCTATCC
>JAYENI010000113.1:0-11605 GCA_034722015.1 Pseudomonadota bacterium | reverse complement strand
TAAGATACCTGCGCGGTGCAAGTATGGCAGTCACCCGGCAACGGAAACCACCCTGAAAGTGCTAGATTTTTTTGATAAAGAGATAAACAGAATCAATAGGTTGATAAGCATTCTTTAATACGCTTATCATCCGCGGACCGTCCCGGCGCAGGATTATCCAACCTCTTACGGCCAGTGTCACCCCCTTATGTTCCAACCCACCAATCGCCTCCAGGTCCACGAACTCGAATGCGTCCGCGACGACCGTGTACTGTTCAGCGGGCTGGAAGTCTCGATTGAATCCGGGGAGATGCTGATGCTGGAGGGGCGCAACGGCAGCGGCAAGACTTCGTTGCTCCGCATATTGTGCGGGATTCGGCTTCCGGACGCCGGGTATGTCTCCTGGTGCGGTCGGGACATACAGCGCCTGGGGGCCGACTACCACGAATCGCTCTCCTATGTGGGGCACAAGGACGGCATCAAACAGGACCTCACACCGCAGGAGAACCTGCGCATGTCCCGCGCACTGGGCACGCCGCACGGAGGACATACGGTGGACGAGTGCCTGGAGCGCTTCGGCCTCTACGGCTTCGAGGACGTGCCAACGCGAACACTGTCCGCGGGCCAGCAACGGCGGGTCGCGCTGTCGCGGCTCCTGGTCACGGAGGCACCGCTGTGGATCCTCGATGAACCGTTTACCTCGCTCGACCGGCACGGCATCGAGGTGTTCGAGTCACTGATGGTCGATCACCTTGATCTCGGCGGCATGATCGTCCTGACGACGCATCATCGTGTTGGCGTCGAAAGCAACCGGATCCAGAGGTTCAATCTCTCGTCATGAATTCGCTATCCTCCTCACGCGCCTTCGGGTTGTTGCTCAGACGCGACTTGCTGCTGGCGTTCAGGCGACGCTCGGAGATCGCTAACCCACTGATTTTCTTTGTTCTGATTACGTCGCTTTTCCCCCTGGGGATTGGCGCGGACAACAGCATGCTGCGGGCCATCGGGCCCGGAGTCATCTGGGTCGCCGCCTTGCTGGCCTCCCTGCTTTCCCTGGACGGCATGTTCCGTTCCGACTTCGAGGACGGCTCGCTCGAGCAGTTCATGTTGAGCGCGCACCCCGTGTCGATCCTCGTCATGGCCAAGGTCTTCGCACACTGGCTGGTCACCGGAGTACCGCTGCTTGCCGTATCACCGCTTCTCGGTGTGTTGCTGGTGATCCCGGCCGAAGGTATTGCCATGCTGATGCTGACGCTCCTGCTGGGCACACCGGTGCTCAGCCTGATCGGCGCGGTCGGCGTCGCACTGACCGTCGGACTGCGCCAGGGGGGCATTATTCTGTCCCTGCTGGTACTCCCCCTGTACGTACCGGTGTTAATATTCGCCACCAACGCCGTGGGCACCACCATCGCTGGCATCCCGGTTACCGCCCAGATATACATACTCTCGGCGATGCTGGTGCTGGCCGTCAGCCTGGCGCCCCTGGCCACGGCAGCCTCGCTCCGTGTGAGTCTCAGCTAGACCAGGAATTTCCGGAACCCTTCGGCGCCCGCCAGACCAGACGGCCGGCGCCGGATTGCAAAGGCACTACACCCGAACCCATGATCCATTTCTTTCACCAGATGTCGTCACCGCGCTATTTCTACGATTTCGCCGGGCGCCTGGTTCCCTGGCTCGTCATTGCATGCGTGCTGTGCCTGATTCCCGGGCTGTACCTGGGTCTCGTCGAGGCCCCGCCGGACTACCAGCAGGGTGACAGCTATCGCATCATCTTCATTCACGTACCCGCGGCGTGGATGTCCCTGTTTATTTACATGGTCATGGCCGGCTCGGGTGCGATCGGCTTGATCTGGCGCATCAAGCTGGCCGAGGTGATCTCCATCGCCAGCGCCCCGATCGGGGCCTCGTTCACCTTCCTGGCGCTTGCCACGGGTTCGCTCTGGGGCAAACCCATGTGGGGCGCGTGGTGGGTCTGGGACGCCCGACTGACCTCGGAGCTGTTGTTGCTGTTCCTCTATCTCGGAGTCATGTCCCTTTACAACGCCATCGAGGACCGTCGCACCGCCTCTCGCGCCGCGGCCATCCTGGCGATCGTCGGGGTCGTCAACATACCGATCATCCACTACTCGGTGGAGTGGTGGAACACACTGCACCAGGGCCCCACCGTCACCAAACTGGACAAGCCTTCCATTCACCTGAGCATGCTGATCCCGCTGTTGCTGATGGCGGCGGCATTCAAGCTCTACTACGCGTTTCTGGTCCTGATGCGCGCCCGCTGCGAGGTTCTGAGGCGCGAGAAGAACAGTCGCTGGGTGAAGGACCTCGTGGGGCAGGCATCATGAGCTTCTCTGAATTCCTGGACATGGGCGGATACGCCCTCTACGTCTGGTCGTCGTACGGGCTCACCGCGGTCGTGCTGATCGTCAATCTGGCGATTCCCGTACTGCAGCGAAAGAAACTGCTGGCCGACATCGCGCGGCGGGTCCGCAGGGTGGCCCGCATCTGACAACGGCCGGAGAGCGCCGCGATGCGGTCCGGCGAATGGAATTTTTATTCCATTCGTCACATAATAAGCAAGTTTCGGTTACCGGTGAGGTATCCTGCCGGCCGGTAATCTTCAGACAAGTTCTGCCAGAGGTATCCCATGACACCCGCCCGAAAAAAGCGCCTCTACCTGGTGTTGCTGATGATTGCCGGTATCGGCACCGCAGTTGCGCTCGCCGTGACGGCCTTCGACGAGAACCTGATGTTCTATTACTCGCCCAGCGAGATCGTCGCCGGCGAGGCGCCGGTCGACCACCCCTTCAGGATGGGTGGACTGGTCACCGCAGGCAGCGTCAGGCGCCACAGCGAGGGGCTGACCGTGCAGTTCGACGTGACCGACAACGACAAGCTGGTCACCGTCGAGTATACCGGGATCCTGCCGGACCTGTTTCGCGAGGGGCAGGGCATCATTTCCAGGGGAACGCTTCGGCCAGACGGCGTATTCGTGGCCGACGAGGTCCTGGCCAAGCATGATGAAAACTACATGCCCCCGGAGGTAGCGGAATCCCTCAAGACGGTACATTCCGGGGCGGATAACCCGGGAGGCACCACCCCTTGACCCCTGAACTCGGCCAGTTCGCACTGATTCTGGCGCTGTGTCTCGCAGTCATCCAGTCGACCCTGCCCCTGATCGGCACCTACACCGGCGAACGGCACTGGATGTCTCTGGGATCGACCGCGGCGTGGGGGCAGTTCACGTTCCTTTCGATCGGTCTCTGCTGTCTGATCTACGCATTTCTGGACAACGATTTCTCCGTGGCCTATGTGGCCAGCAACTCCAATACACTGCTGCCGACGATGTACAAGATTTCGGCTGTGTGGGGTGCGCACGAAGGCTCGTTGCTACTCTGGGTGTTCATGCAGGGGGCGTGGGGCGTAGCCGTCGCGGCCTTTAGCGGTAAGCTGCCCGAGACCGTGCGGGCGCGTGTGCTGTCCGTGATGGGCATGGTGGGTGTCGGCTTTCTGCTCTTCATGCTGCTCACCTCGAACCCCTTCGAACGACTCTATCCCGCCCCGCTCGAGGGCCGCGATCTCAATCCCCTGCTGCAGGACCCGGGTCTTGCCATACACCCGCCGATGCTCTACATGGGCTACGTCGGCTTTTCGGTCGCCTTCAGCTTCGCGCTGGCCGCGCTGCTGGGCGGCAAACTTGACGCCGCATGGGCCCGCTGGTCCCGCCCCTGGACGACTGTGGCATGGGTGTGTCTCACCATCGGTATCACGCTCGGCAGCTGGTGGGCATATAACGAACTCGGCTGGGGAGGCTGGTGGTTCTGGGACCCGGTCGAAAACGCCTCCTTCATACCCTGGCTGGTCGGCACCGCGCTCGTCCACTCCCTGGCGGTGACCGAAAAGCGCGGGGCGTTCAAGAGCTGGACCGTGCTGCTGGCGATCACCGCGTTCTCGATGAGCCTGCTGGGGACCTTTCTGGTGCGCTCCGGTGTGCTGACATCGGTACACGCCTTCGCCACCGACCCCGGACGCGGCATTTTCATCCTGACGTTCCTGTGCATCGTCATCGGCGGTTCCCTGATCATCTACGCCTGGCGTGCGCCGACAGTGACCGGTGGCGGACGGTTCGACTTCGTCTCACGCGAAACCCTGCTCCTGGCCAACAATGTATTGCTGGTCATCGTGGCCGCCCTGATCCTGCTGGGGACCCTGTTCCCGCTGATCTATGACGCCTTCGAACTCGGCAAGATCTCCGTGGGCTTTCCGTGGTTCAACAAGATGTTCATCTCTTTCATGCCACTGCTCATCCTGGTCATGGGAATCGGCCCGAACACGCGCTGGAAACGCCAGGACCCCGCGGAACTGGCAAGACGCCTCCGGTTGGCGTTCATCGTCAGCGTAACCCTCGGCGTCGTGTTCGCCCTGCCGCTGTTGCCCGGCGCCTCGCCCCTGGCCGGCCTGGGCATCGGCCTTGCCGCCTGGCTGGTGACCACGCTGACCACCAGCGTCGTTGACAGGCTCAGGCACAAGCGCGGTCTCGCGGCAATCTGGCGGGATGTGACCGTGCAGGGTCGTTCCTACTACGGCATGGTGCTGGCCCACCTCGGCATGGCCAGCGCCGTTGTCGGGGTGACCCTCGTGTCCCTGCACGGCGTGGAGAAAGACGTCCGGATGTCTCCCGGCGAGTCCCTCGAGATGGCGGGTTACACCTTCGTCCTGGAGGGGGTGGAGAAGCATCAGGGACCGAACTACCGTGCCGACCGCGGGAAGGTGCGCATACTGCGCGATGACGAGGAAATTGCGCTGCTGATGCCGGAGAAACGGACCTACACCGTGCAGACCAAACCCATGACCGAAGCCGCGATCGACATTCGACCCACGCGGGACCTCTATGTCTCGCTGGGCGAACCGGTAGGGGGGGGAGACTGGAGCGTGCGGGTCTACTACAAACCGTTCGTGCGCTGGATCTGGTTCGGCGGCATCCTGATGGCGCTGGGCGGGCTGCTGGCGGTATCCGACCGCCGCTATCGTCTCTCCGTACGCAGCAGACGGACCATCGATGCGACAGTCACCCCGGCCGCTCAGGAGGCTTCCGGATGAAAAGACCCCTGATGCTGATCCCCGCCATCGTATTTGCCGTCATGGCAGTGCTTCTGGCGGTGGGCCTGAACCTCAATCCCCGGGAGGTACCCTCGCCGCTGGTGGGAAAACCCGTTCCCGAATTCGAGCTCGCCCGGCTGAAGGACCCGCAGGCGACCCTGGGCAGCGCGGACCTTTCCGGGCGTGTGTCCCTGCTCAACGTCTGGGCCACCTGGTGCGTCTCCTGTCGGGCCGAGCACAAACTCCTGATGGCCCTGGCCAAAACCGGCGAGGTCGACATCTATGGTCTGAACTACAAGGACGAGCGCGACGCGGCCATGCGCTGGCTGCAGGTCTACGGCGACCCCTACGTCGCCAATGCCTTCGACGGCGACGGCCGGGTGGGCATCGACTGGGGGGTCTATGGGACACCCGAGACCTTCGTGATCGACAGCCAGGGGGTGATCCGCCACAAGGTCATCGGACCGCTGAGCGCCGAAATCGTCAAGGAACGGATCCTGCCCCTGGTCCGCCAACTCAACTCCCGCAGCTGATGCCGCCTCTGTTCCGAACCCTTGTGTTCCTCGCGACGCTGTCCGCGGCAACGCTGGCTCACGCCTCGACGCTCGCCGATTTCGATTTTTCGGGCAACGTAAGCGAGGCACACTTCAAGGAGATCATCTCCGAACTTCGCTGCCTGGTGTGCCAGAATGAATCACTCGCGGCCTCCCAGGCGGAACTTGCCCAGGACCTGCGCGAAGAGGTCTACACGATGATGGACGCGGGCAAAACCGACGACGAGATCGTCGAATTTCTGGTTGCGCGCTACGGTGACTTCGTCCTTTACGACCCCCCTCTCAAACCCTCGACCTGGCTGCTGTGGTTTGGTCCGTTCGTCCTTGCCGCGCTGGCGCTGTTCGTCATGGGTTTTGCCGTCCGCAAGCGCACCCGCGGGCAAGACGGGGATCTGACCTCTGCCCAGCGGGAAAAAGTCGCCGCATTGCTGGGCGATGAGACCAAAAACAGGGAAAGCTGATGCTGTTGTTCTGGATCCTGGCCGCCGTGATGGTGAGCCTCGCACTGGCATTTGTCCTGCCGCCGCTGCTGAAAAACAAACCCGAATCGGCTTCTGTCGACCAGAATTCCCTGAATGTTGCTGTCGTAAGGCAACAACTCCAGGAACTGAAGGCCGATCTCGCCAATGGCAAGCTCTCGGCCGGGGATTTCGAGGCGGCACGCACCGACCTGGAAAAGGAGCTCCTGAACGACATCGACGATTCCGCGACGGGAACCGCACGCGGCGCCCGGGCCACGGGTCCATGGGCTGCCCTGCTCGTCGGCCTGCTGATCCCGTTGACCGCCATCCCCCTGTACCGATACCTCGGCGCCGGCGACCTTGTCCCGGCGCTGCAATCCGCAACGCGAGGGGAGGATCAACCACCACCCGGCGGCGAGCGCCTGCCGTCGGTGGACGAGATGGTGGCGAATCTGGAGGCACGGGTTCAGTCGGAGCCTGAAAACCCTGAAGGCTGGCAGATGCTGGGCCGCAGTTATATGGTGCTGAACCGCTACAAGAAGGCGACCGCGGCATTCGAACACGCCAATGGACTGGCCGAAGGCCGGAACCCCTCCCTGCTCGCCTCGTACGCGGAGGCGATGTCGCTGGCGGCCGGCGGAACGCTGGAAGGCAGGCCCGCTGAACTGGTCGGCGCAGCGCTGGCGATAGAACCCGACAACCCCAAGGCGCTGTGGCTGGACGGTTATGTCAAGTATCAAGCTGGAGACTTCCCGGGGGCGATCGCACAGTGGGGCAAGGTTGCGCAGATGGTCCCCCCCGGCAGTGAGCAGTCCGTCAGCATACTGGAAGCGATACGCCTGGCACAGGAACACATGGGCGAACCGGTGGCCACCGCGGCGACCGACACCTCCGCCGGCCCGTCGAA
This sequence comes from Pseudomonadota bacterium, assembly GCA_034722015.1. Classification (GTDB taxonomy): domain Bacteria; phylum Pseudomonadota; class Gammaproteobacteria; order JAJDOJ01; family JAJDOJ01; genus JAJDOJ01. Next base: position 4,607 of record JAYENI010000113.1, on the reverse strand, counting down.
CTCTGCGGGCGCGAGTGAAGTGATACGCGCTCGTATCTCTCTCGAAGCCCACCTGCTCAACCAGGTTTCCCCCGGTGACACCGTATTTATCCTGGCCCGCGCGCTCAACGGACCCCGCATGCCGCTGGCTATCGTCCGCAAGACGGTCTCGGACCTCCCGGCCACCGTCGAGCTGGACGACTCCACTGCGATGAGCCCTGCAACCGCACTCTCGGGATTCAGCGAGGTCGCCATCGAGGCGAGGGTCTCGAAATCCGGGCAGGCAATGGCCCAGAGTGGCGACCTCTCCGGCCGTGTCGCCCCGATATCCCCCGGCACCGAAGCCGTCGTGGATCTCACCATCGATACGGTCGTCCCCTGAGCCCATCCCGGGGCAGGAACCACGACGACCAAGTCATCCTACGCCAAGGCTTTCTGAATCAGCGGCACCAACGGTTCAGGTAGCTTGAGACTGCCGGTCAGAGCAAACTCATGCCCGCGATCGGTCATCTTCTTCCAGGTCTTGCGTATGATATCGAGCCACTTTTCTTCGGTGTACTCAGGGTGCTTGTCTGCAAACGCCTGCATGTAATGCTCGATGAATACCAGGGCACTGATATCTTCCACCAGCCGCGTGTCCGGATTCGTTGAAAGATTTCGCTTGGCCACGGCATTGTTCACACGCTCGACAACATCCTTGCCATAACCCACCTGCTCCAGCAGTTCGCAAGCTGTATTTGCATGAAACTTGTACAGGTCCTTGCGCCATTTCAGATAACCGATACGGTCCATCGGATATGTATCACGTGGGGATTTCCAGCGTTGAATATGCTGTGCACGAATCGCCAGTTTCATTGCATCATCGGTCTGCGGTGCAAACCGCTCCAGCATGTCGGTCATAAGATGCGAATACAGTAGTTCTTTCGGCCAGTCCTTGCCGTCTACAGACTCCATGTTCGGGTCTTCGCTATTCGCCGCATCGATCAGTTCAATCGCCTTTTCGAAAATCAATTGTTCAGACATATCCACACCCAATGTTCGTGTACCTCAGAAAAACAAGTGAAAAAAATTAGGGACAACAGCGACCTGACAATGCCGCTACTGTCCCCTATTGTCCCCTCGGATTCAAGAACAATCCCCTTGTGGATCTACGAGCGGCTACGTTGCCGCGCAACTGCCTTTTCAAGGCGCTCGCGCAATTCATCCGGCGCATAGAACACAAACGCCCGCCCCCGTTTTCCCTTCTCCAATAGATACAAATCAGTTAGGCGATTGCCGGAAAATGACATACCAGATTGCACCGGCTGTTCGTTCGTCATCAAGGCGCGACAATAGGCGCATCGTCTAACGATGTAACGGTTGTCGCAACACGGAGGACGGGCGAAAAGACAAGCAGGATGGTATGTCATTTGACAGAAATCGCCTTAACTGTTGTAGATCGGTGCGCGCAGTTTGATGCGTGACACGATGCGAGCGCTTGTGACTCGTCACCGTATAACCGTACCCGGCATGCCGCAGTGCATGCGTCAACAATGCAACCTGCCGGTGATTCAATCGATCCGAAAGGTTTGGTGCGTGTCGAAACAATTCCCCGGCACTGCGTTGCTCGGCCATCTTGCAGGCCAGGTATTCATGCAAGGCATGAATAGCCTGTTCAATCACGCCCAACTGGTGAACGATAAAATACGTGGTATCGTTGTCGTCCGTTTCCGAATGCAGGTAGGCACGCGCATACCTGGAGGGCGCTTGTCTCAACAGGCGTGAACGTGAATGGCAGTTTACTGCCAATTCTTGATAAATTTACAGTTCACTAGGAGCCTGTCCGAGAATGGGGTTCGTCGCGAGGGGAAGCGTCGCAAAGGCGGATTTTATGTTCGTTTGAGGAGAATAGTCGCCTCTATTTCCGTCTGTCCAAGTAGAATCAGCAGGATGTCTCCCCGCCGGAACGCCACGCGAATCCTCACCGCATCACTCATGCGCAACATCCTGACCGCAATACTTCTGACCCTGTTCCTCGGCGCTTGCGATCGCCCGGAACCGGCGACCGACAGCCGGCGCCGCGCCGACCCGGTCATACCGGTGGCCGTGGCAACCGTTCGCGACACCCCCCTCTCGAGGCGCAGCCAGGTCGTCGGCAAGCTGATAGCGGACCGCGAGTATCACGTCTTCAGCGAGATCGACGGCAAGATCCTTTCGATGCCCTATCGGGAGGGCGACGAAGTCAGGACCGGCGACACGCTGGTCGGCCTCGACGAGGAACTGGTTCGGGCCGAACTAAGCAAGGCGCGCGCGCAGAGACGGCAATCCGAGGCGGATCTGCGGCGCCAGGAAAAGCTCTTTGAGCGCAAGGGGACTTCCGAAGACGAGGTCGCCCGCGCACGCACAGCGGTCGCGCTCGCCCGGGCCGAGGAAACGCTGCAGAAAACACTGCTGGCCCGCGCGGACATCAAGGCCCCGTTCGCCGGGGTCGTCAGCGAACGGTTTCATGAACCGGGCGACGTCGTGCCGCGACATACCCGTCTACTGACCCTGTTCGACCCCGGAAAACTCTCGGTGTCGACGGGGGTCTCCGAGCTGCTGATCCCGGAACTGCGGCCCGGCGACCCGGTGGATGTCCGCATCGATGCCCTCGGCGATACGGTGTTTCCGGGCCGCATCGCGCGCGTCTTCCCGATCATCGATCCCGACGCATTGCAGGGAACCATCGAGGTCGACATCTCGCCTGCCCCACCCGGCGCACGGCCGGGCCAGCTGGCAAGAATCACCCTGACCTCACCACCACGACACCAGCTCGCCGTGCCGTTCGGGGCCGTACGCAAGGATGGCCGCGGGGCCTATGTCTACCGGATCGGGCCGGATCAGAAGGCACACCGGGTCGACATCCGCACCGGAGAACAGTTCGGCCCCCTGATCGAGGTGGAGGCAGGGCTGGCCGACGGGGACCGCATCGTTGTCAGGGGACTTATCAGGATGCGGGACGGCCGTGAGGTCAGGGTCGTGAGCGAGGAGGACGGCGTGAACACGGCGCCCGGGCCACCGGAAACGGCGGCGGATTCATGACTGCGCGATTCCGCACCGGGGGCCTGGCGAGCTGGGCGGTACGGCGCCCGGTCGCGGTCTGCGTGCTGGCGACGGCGATCGTCGCCCCCGGCCTGTTCGCGCTATGGCAGCTGAATGTCGATCTGCTCCCCGAGCTGATCTACCCCACCGTACACGTTCGCGTCACGAACCCCGGCGTTTCTTCCCGGATCATGGAGGACCAGGTCACCCGAGCGGTGGAGGAGCAGCTGTCGGTCACAGAGGGCGCGGTCGACGTCCAGTCCTTTACACGGGAGGGGCGCAGCGCGATCGACCTCTTTTTCCCCTACGGAACGGACATCAACAGCGCCCTGCGCGATGCCAGCACGAGACTGGACCGGGCGAAGCGGCAGCTGCCGGCGGACATCGACCCGCCGTCGATCTACAAGCGCGACCCTGCCCAGGCGCCGGTAATGGAACTGGTGGTCAGCTCCGACCTGCGCGACACGACGGAGCTGTTCGAGTGGGTGGACTATTTGTTCGCACGCAATTTTGTCAACCTGCCGGGTGTCGCAGCCGCCGAGGTCGGCGGCGGGGCCGCGCGCGAGATCGACATAGAAGTCGACCAGGAGCGCCTGTCGGTATCGGGGTTGACCTTTGGCGACCTCGCCGACGCGGTGACCGCGGAGAACCGGGATGCGACGGGCGGTCAGCTCGTGACGTCCCGAAGGGAGTTGTCGGCGCGTATCGCGGGACGCGCGCAGGAGCCCGGCGACCTGCTTCAAATCCCGCTCGACATCGGGGCCGCAGCCGATGGTGATAGTGTCCCGGAGACCGGTCTCAACGTGGGGGACGTGGCCCGCATCACCGACGGGCTGGCAAGGGAGCAACTACGCATCCGGTTGAACGACCTCCCCGGTGTGAAGGTCACGATCCGCAAGCAGCCACTGGCCAATACCATCGCGGTCGTCGACAACGTCACCCGGCACCTGGATTGGATGCGCGACAACCAGCTCATACCCGGGGACGTCGAGGTGCACATCGTCAACGACCAGTCGGTGTTCATTCGCCATGCCCTGCGCAATGCCGCGACCGCCGCCCTGCTCGGCGGCTTGCTCGCGATGACGGTCGTCTACCTGTTCCTCGGCAACCTGAAACGCACGCTCATCGTCGGGACGTCCATCCCGCTCGCCCTGCTGGTCACCTTCCTGCTGATGCAACTGGCCGGGCTGTCGCTGAACATCATGACCCTCGGCGGACTCGCCCTGGGTATCGGCATCCTGGTCGACAGCACGATCGTGATGCTCGAAAACATCTATCGCCACCAGCGCGCCGGAGAGGCCTCGCTCGACGACGCGATCGCCGCGGCCAGGGAAGTCAACAGCCCGATCGTCGCCTCCACCACCACCAACCTGGTCGCCGTGCTCCCCTTCGTCCTGATCGGCGGCCTCATGGGACTGCTGTTCCGGGAACTGATCTTCACGATATCGGCCGCCATCGTGGCCTCGATGATCGTCGCCCTGACACTGGTGCCGACCCTGGCGGCCCGGGTGCGCGATACCCGCGACGGCGCCGCCCGCCGCATCACCGACAGGATCACCCACTGGCTG
>JAYENI010000112.1:0-11642 GCA_034722015.1 Pseudomonadota bacterium | reverse complement strand
CTGGCGGAGGCGCTCGAACGGGCCTTCGTGTCCGATCCTGAAAGGCGCGACACGCTGGCGCGCCAGGGCAGACTGGAAAATGACGAACGCGCGCTGGCCTACCTCGTCAACGACCGAAAGGACGGACGCACGGCCTTTGTGCTGGTCGTGGACCAGTTCGAGGAGCTGTTCACCTTCTCCGGCCGCGAGCAGAAGCTGCAGTTCGACCGGCAACTGGCCGGCGCGCTGAACGACGCGGAGTGCCCGCTGTTCCTCATCAGCACGGTCCGCATCGACTACCTGGACGGTTTCGAACGCCTGCCGGGACTCTCCGAACTCTACAACACCCGCTGCAAGCGCTACCTGCTGAAGACCATCTCGCGCGAGGGGCTGCGCGAGGCCATCGAGGGGCCGGCGGCGCTGGCGGGTCTGGACGTGAGTGAGGTCACCACCGCCATGCTGCGCGACGCCAGCGGCGAGATCGGCGCATTGCCGCTGGTGGAGAACGCGCTGCAGTATCTGTGGGGGCACCGCGATGACAATCGCCTCAGCGGGGCGCTCTACGAAGACAAGGGGGGCATCGCGGGCCTGCTGGAATCACAGGCCGACGCCCTGCTGGAGCGCCTGGGCAGGGAGATCCCGGGCGGCCGGGGCGATGCGCTGGAGCTGCTGCTCGCGCTCACCCGGATCAGCGACCAGGGCAATCACACACGGCGGCGACTGTCCGTGCACGAGGCGCGCCTGGCGGCGGGCGGCAAGCGGCGCGACGAGAAGCGCGGGCAGGCCTTGATCGACTACCTCTCCGGAAAGCCGATACCGGGCGCGCGGCCCGGGCCGCATGCTGAAGGCGGCGTGCGCCTGATCTCGGTCTCGACCGACGGGGAGGCAAACGCGGCGGATGAATCCGAACCGGTGCCGGACGGCGGCCGGCGTCACGTCGATCTCATCCACGAAACCCTGATTCGCATGCGCGGCAAGGACGAGGCCACGGGCAAGCGCATCGGTTACTGGCGCACCCTCTACGACTACATCGAAAAGAACCGCGACCGCGGCTTCTATCGCGATCAAATGACGCGAAAGGCAAGGGAATGGCAAAAGAGCCGCGGGCTTGACCGCTGGTTCGGGCTGGCCGGCTGGGGCGACCTCGTGCGCTACCGGAATTTCTACCCCGCCAGGGGCGAGCCGGAATATCGCTACAAGCGGGTGAGCCAGCGGGTGGCATGGATTCAGGCAGGGCTCGCCGCCGGAGTGCTGGGACTCGTGGGACAATCCTATTACTGGACGCTCGACAACGGCATGCCGCCGGGTTACATGCTGATGCAGCAGAGATTCCGTCTGATCGACTGGGGCTTGCTGCCGAAACCGCTACCGGAACTGGTGCAGATCGAGGCTTCGGACGGCGAGTTCGACATAGGTGAGCTGGACGAGGGATTTATCGCCGCAGTAAATCAGCAACCTGAATTCAGGAAAAACTTCGGTGTTCCGGGTACCACGGCGACAATTGACAGGCCGTTCGACATCGGCAAATTCGAGGTAACCTACGAGCAGTACGACTACTATGTCTGGACCCGGAAGGGGACCGACGACGCACTCGATTATCCCAGCGGTGCCCCGGACGACAACGGGCGGGGGCGGCGCCCCGTCGTGAACGTCTCGTGGAACGACGCCAATGCGTACCTGAAATGGCTGGGCGATGAGTACCGGCTGCCCACCGAGGCCGAGTGGGAATACGCGGCACGGGCCGGAAGTGTCACAGCGCACTGGTGGGGCGATGACATTCGTCAGGACGGTCAGGTCCGGGCGAATTGCGACGGCTGTGGCAGCGACTGGGACAACAGGACCGTCGCCCCGGTCGGCCGGTTTGCACCCAATGACTGGGGACTGTATGACACGGCGGGCAATGTCTGGGAATGGACCTGTTCGCAGTGGAAAGAACAGTTCGACGGCAGTGAAGGCGTTTGCGTCGATCCTGCCGAGGCATCGGGGCCGCGCGTGATTCGCGGCGGCTCGTGGCACTTCGACCCGGTCGGGGTGCGTTCCTCCTCGCGCTTCGGAGGCGACACCGTTGGCCGCAACGATAACCTCGGTTTTCGGGTATTGCGCGCCGCCAGGACCCCTTGACCCTTTGTCCTTTGTTCTTTTTCACTTTGATTTTCCAGCCGCGCCACGCGTGGGGAAATTCCTTCACAGGTGTCGACCATGGCAAACGGTAACGCGTTCCCTTCGACGCCCAGGGCGGTTCAGGATTGCCGGGAACTGCTGCTCTGGACCATCCCGCATCTGGACAAGCTGCCCCGGAACCGGCGCTACACCCTGGGCGAGAAACTGGAGAACCGGGTCATTTCGGTCCTGGAGTCCCTCGTGACGGCCGCCTACTCCAAAGACAAGCGCTCCCTGTTGGCACGGGCCAACAGGGACCTCGAGGTGTGCCGCCATTTGTGGCGGCTGTGCCATGACTTCAAGGGGATCTCCGGCGGGAGTTACGAGCACGGCGCGCGCCTGATGCTGGACCTGGGCCGGCAGATCGGCGGATGGACCAGGGCAGTCCAATGAAGCGCCACGGCAATCTCTGGCCGCGTATCGTCGCGTTCGAGAACCTCCTGCTGGCCTTCCGCAAGGCGCGCAAGGGCAAGCGCCGTCGTCCCGACGTGGCGAGGTTCGACTTGAACCTGGAGACGGAACTGCTGTCGCTTCAGTTGGAACTCATGAGTCAGTCGTATCGTCCGGGCGCCTACCGGAACTTCACCATCTACGAACGCAAGCCACGGCAGATTTCCGCCGCGCCCTTCCGTGACCGCGTCGTACACCACGCCTTGCTGAACGTCGTCGAACCGTTGATCGACAGGCGCTTCATCTTCGACAGCTACGCCTGCCGCCCGGGAAAGGGGGTGCACCGCGCGGTGCGGCGTTACCAGCAGTGGTCACAACGCTACGCCTACGCGCTCAAACTCGATGTGGCCCGCTATTTCCCGTCCATCGACCACGCGATCCTGAAACAGCAGTTGCGGCGGCATCTGAAGGACGCGCGGGTACTCTGGTTGTTCGATGTCATCCTCGATCATTCTCCCGCCTTTCCTGACGAGCCACCCGTCTATTTTCCCGGCGACGACCTGCTTTCACCGCTGACGCGACGCGCGGGGATCCCCATCGGCAATCTGACCAGTCAATATCTGGCGAATCTGTATCTGAACGAACTGGATCATTTCGTCGAGGAGCGCCTGCGGGTGAAGGCCTACCTTCGGTATGTCGATGATCTGGTGTTGTTGTCAGACAGCAAGCCGGAGTTGCACACCTGGCGGGCAGAGGTAGAGGAACAGCTCATGGATGTGCGGCTGCGCGTCCATCCACGCAAGGCCAATGTTTTCCGTGTCCATGATGGTGTCGACGTGCTGGGATATCGGGTATTTCCCGGTTACCGAAAGCTGCGAGACGATAACGGACACCGGTTCGCCCGCCGTCTGCGTGGCTTTGCGGCGGCATACCAGCGCGGTGAGAAGGATTGGGAAGACATCAACCCGAGCGTGCAGAGCTGGATCGGCCACGCCCGTCAGGCCGACACGGAAGGGTTGCGCCGAAGTCTGTTTGCTTCTACCGTCTTCAAACGGGAAAGGGGCTGTGTGTGCCGCGTGTGATTCGCGGCGGTTCGTGGAACAACAAACCGGACAGGGTGCGTTCCTCCGCGCGCAACAGGAACAACACCGATAACCGCAACAACAACCTCGGTTTTCGGGTATTGCGCGCCGCCAGTCCGCCCGCGATGCCGGAGTCCGTCTGCCCGGGCGTCAGCCGGAGTGTGCAAGCGGGTGTCCATGACCCCTTTTCCTGGCTTCGCAAGGAAGGGAAAGCCGAATAGATGGCAGGGAGGCGGCGGGCGAGGTTGGTAGATGCGTCGAAGGCCTCGCCTGTTTTTCCTTTCAGCAGTCCGTTTCCCCTTATCGGACGGTCCCCTAGCCTTGAGCCTCGAACCGTAGGGCGGAACAAGCGCAGCGGTTCCGCCATTACTCCAACTCCATGGCTTCGATATTCGCCGGCATTGCACTTCCCCAATCCGGCTCATACCAACCCTTATCGACAGATCGAAGGAATGAACTGTACCGCCATTCCGCTGGAGTTTCGGTATAGCCGTGTTTCACCGGATTGTAGTGGATATAGTCCATATGATTTCGCCAATCCTCGTCATTTCTGATCACATGCTCCCAGAACCTCCTTTGCCATACCTGCTTTTCACCTCGTCGATTGGTAGTACCCTCAATGCCGGAAGCCACGAAATGCTTTATCAACCGCCAGCGCGACCCAAAATCCGAATCGTCATCCGGCAACCGCCAGATCGTGTGCAGGTGATCGGGAAGAATCACAATCGCATCGATGGCAAACGGGTGTTTCTCCATAACGCGCCGAAATGCTTCGCGCAGGCGGTCGACATGATTACCGTTTGCGAAAAATGGCTGACGAGCATGGGTAACCACGGTGAAAAAGAAACATCCGCCTGGTACAAATGCCCTGATATAGTTACTCATGCTCGTGCTTGCGGTGGAACCGCTTCGCTTGTTCCACCCTACGTGTTTTCGTCGATATCTGTTTCATAGGTGTTCAGGAACAGCTCATGGATGTGCGGCTGCGCGTCCATCCACGCAAGGCCAATGTTTTCCGTGTCCATGATGGTGTCGACGTGCTGGGATATCGGGTATTTCCCGGTTACCGAAAGCTGCGAGACGATAACGGACACCGGTTCGCCCGCCGTCTGCGTGGCTTTGCGGCGGCATACCAGCGCGGTGAGAAGGATTGGGAAGACATCAACCCGAGCGTGCAGAGCTGGATCGGCCACGCCCGTCAGGCCGACACGGAAGGGTTGCGCCGAAGTCTGTTTGCTTCTACCGTCTTCAAACGGGAAAGGGGCTGTGTGTGCCGCGTGTGATTCGCGGCGGTTCGTGGAACAACAAACCGGACAGGGTGCGTTCCTCCGCGCGCAACAGGAACAACACCGATAACCGCAACAACAACCTCGGTTTTCGGGTATTGCGCGCCGCCAGTCCGCCCGCGATGCCGGAGTCCGTCTGCCCGGGCGTCAGCCGGAGTGTGCAAGCGGGTGTCCATGACCCCTTTTCCTGGCTTCGCAAGGAAGGGAAAGCCGAATAGATGGCAGGGAGGCGGCGGGCGAGGTTGGTAGATGCGTCGAAGGCCTCGCCTGTTTTTCCTTTCAGCAGTCCGTTTCCCCTTATCGGACGGTCCCCTAGCCTTGAGCCTCGAACCGTAGGGCGGAACAAGCGCAGCGGTTCCGCCATTACTCCAACTCCATGGCTTCGATATTCGCCGGCATTGCACTTCCCCAATCCGGCTCATACCAACCCTTATCGACAGATCGAAGGAATGAACTGTACCGCCATTCCGCTGGAGTTTCGGTATAGCCGTGTTTCACCGGATTGTAGTGGATATAGTCCATATGATTTCGCCAATCCTCGTCATTTCTGATCACATGCTCCCAGAACCTCCTTTGCCATACCTGCTTTTCACCTCGTCGATTGGTAGTACCCTCAATGCCGGAAGCCACGAAATGCTTTATCAACCGCCAGCGCGACCCAAAATCCGAATCGTCATCCGGCAACCGCCAGATCGTGTGCAGGTGATCGGGAAGAATCACAATCGCATCGATGGCAAACGGGTGTTTCTCCATAACGCGCCGAAATGCTTCGCGCAGGCGGTCGACATGATTACCGTTTGCGAAAAATGGCTGACGAGCATGGGTAACCACGGTGAAAAAGAAACATCCGCCTGGTACAAATGCCCTGATATAGTTACTCATGCTCGTGCTTGCGGTGGAACCGCTTCGCTTGTTCCACCCTACGTGTTTTCGTCGATATCTGTTTCATAGGTGTTCAGTGCCGAGGCTTTGTCCTGGTGCCTTCTTCCTGCGGCTTTGCCGCCCGGTGCGGCCTGGGGTACCTGACCTGTTGCCCCTGTTCATGGGCCCCGCCAGATGTCGGGAGAGCATCGGCCGTTCGTGAAATATGCGCGCCACGATGACGGCGTCCGAATCGTCTATGTGAAAGGCGACTAGATGACGGGGTCGTCCCACGGGCGATTCCGCGGACGACTTGCGACTCCACTGCAGGTGGTAGAGTCGGCATCGAGTGACGGCGACGGGGTGTTTGTGGAGGAAGTGTTGCCGGCAGGGATGCCGGCAGCAAGCCTGCACGGATGCATCCACGGCGTCTTCCGGAACAAACACCCCGTCGCCGCTACGCCCCGCCGCCGAAGACCTGCATGCTTTTCACGTCGCGGTTTCCCGCGCTCCGAAGGTGTTTCGAATACGCAACAAACCACTGGCGGTCAGATTTCCCTGAGTACGGCAACCGGTGGGATGTTGATGAGTTTCCAGCTGGCGGCCAGACCGGCAATGGCGACCCCGAGCGCACCCCCGATCACCGCGATGGCCCACAGGCCCGCGTTCGGTTGCCAGGGCAGTTCGAAGACGAACACGGCCAGGGCATAGCTTGTGCCGCTGGCGATGACGGCCGCGATGAGTCCCGCCAGCGCACCGAGCAACGCGAATTCCAGTGTGATCGCACCGATCAGGCTGCGTCGCCTCACGCCCAGGGTGCGCAGCACCGCGGCTTCCTGGGCGCGCAGCTCGCGACTGGCCTGGATGCCCGCGTGCAGGACCACCACGCCGGCGACCAGCGTCAGCACGAATACGGATTCCACCGCCAGCGCGCCCCGGTCCATGATGTCCCGGACCTGCTTCATCAGGGTGGTGACATCGAGCGCCGTCACGCTGGGATACCGCTGGACCAGTCGTTTGACCACCCCGTATCGTTCGGCGGGAAGATAGAAGGTCGCGATCCAGGTCGCGGGCAGGTCCCGCATCAGTCCGGGCGTTCCGATAACGAAGAAGTTGGCGTTGAACGAGTCCCACTGGACCGTCCGCAGGTTGCTCACCCGCCCGCTCACGGTCTGTCCCGCGACGTCGAAACCGAGTTCGTCGCCCACCGCGATGCCCAGCCGCCCGGCGATGGCTTCCTCGACCGAGAACAGGGGTTTTTCGAAGTCTTCCCCGGACCACCACTGTCCCGCGACGATGGCGTTGTCGGGCTGTGGCGTCTCGGCCTCGCTCAGGTTGAATTCGCGGGCCGCCAGTCGTCTGGCCCGCAGGTTCTCGTAGTCCTCCGGAACGACGGCGCGACCTGCGATCGACACCAGGCGTCCGCGCACCATCGGGAACGGCCCGCCGACAGTCAGCCCTTCATCGCTCAGCAGTTTCCGGACCCCGTCCACCTCGTCCGGCTGGATGTTGATCAGGAAGTGGTTGGGGGCGTTTTCCGGGAGCGCATCCTGCCAGGCGGCGAGCAGGTCCACGCGCACCATCGCCAGCAGGAGCAGCGCGGTGATGCCCAGACCGAAGCCGGTCAACTGGATGGTGGTCGTGGCGGGGTTCCTTGAAAGGCTCGCGAGGCCGTAGCGCCATGATCCGGTCGAGCGCGAACGCATCGGCGCGAGCAACCGAACCAGCACACGTGCGGCCAGTACGAGCAGAATCAGGCCGCCGGCCAACCCGCCCAGCAGCCGAAACGCCAGGGCGTCGTCCCCGATCTGCCAGTACAGCAGTGCCGCCAGGGACAGACCGGCCGCACCGACGAAAACGCCGAACGACAGAGGCGGGGCCCCGGCCGCGCGCTGGAATACGCGTAGGGGCGGGACATTCGCGAGCCTCAACACGGAGGGCAGGGCAAATCCGGCCAGCAGCAGGACGCCCGTCGCCATCCCCGCGACGAGGGGCCAGGCCGAAGGCGGGGGCAGGTCGTCGGCGAACCAGTTGCCGACCAGCTGAGCGAGGACGGTCTGCAGCGCGAGACCCAGCAAGGTGCCGGCCAGACTGCCGATCAAGCCGAGCAACGCCAGGCGTAGCGAGAAGATGGCATAGACCCGCCGGCTGCTGGCGCCGAGGCAGCGCAGCAGGGCGCCGGCATCGGACTGCCGCTCGACGAATCGCCGCGTGGACATTGCCACGGCCACGACGCACAGCAGCGTCGCGGTGACGGCGGCGAGCCTGAGAAACCGGGCGCCCCGTTCCAGGGCCACCCGCAGTTCGGGGCGCGCGGTGCGGACGTCCTGCAGGGTCGCGCCGTCGGGCAGATGGTCCTTCAGCCAGTCACCAAAACGGGCGACGTCTCCGGGCGCGCCGGCGACGAGCATGCGGTGACGTACCCGGCTCGCAGGGCCCAGCAACCCCGTTTGTTCGACTTCACCCAGGGAAACCAGGACCCGCGGGGCAAGCCGGAAGAGGTTGGCGGCGCGGTCGGGTTCGCTTGTCAGGACGCGCGAGATTCTGAAATCCCGCTCACCGAGCCGCAGGGTGTCTCCGACCTCGAGGTCGAGCAGGGCCAGCAGCCGCGCCTCGACCCACGCTCCGTGTGGCGCGGGGATCCGCTTCGCGACGACGTCGTCCCCGCCCGGACCGGTCGCGGTGAGCAGGACACCACGCAGCGGATAGGTGCCCGACACTCCCTTGACCTGTACGAGCTGCGTCCGGTCTCCGGCGACCACCACACTGGGGAAATCCAGGGTATGGGCCGTCTCCAGACCGTTTTCTCGCGCGGTGTCCCGCATCGCGTCGTTCGCGGGCCGGCTCCATTCCACCACCAGGTCGGCCGCCAGGACCCCTGTCGCCTGACGCGCCATGGCCCGCTCGACCCGGTCGGTGAAGAAGGCGATGGTGGTGACCGAGGCGACCGCCACCACGATGGCGAGCACCAGCAGGCGCAGTTCGCCGGCACGCCAGTCACGTCGCAGCAGGCGCCACGCCAGGGTCAGCGCCTTCACGTGTCGTGCTCCAGCGTGCCGCCGCGCAGCAGAAACCGCCGGTCGCAGCGGCCGGCGAGCGATTCGTCGTGCGTGACCAGCACCAGGGTGGCCCGGTTACGTGTCCTGAGCCGGAACAGCAGGTCGGCGACCTTTTCCCCGGTGGCGGAATCGAGATTGGCGGTCGGTTCGTCGGCGAACAGGACGAGCGGGTCCGGTGCAAAGGCGCGCGCCACCGCCACGCGTTGCTGCTCCCCGCCGGACAGCCGCGAAGGGTAGTGATGCAAACGGGCTTCGAGACCGGCATCCCGAAGCGCCTCGGTCGCGGCGGTCTCCGGGGTCGCGTGGTTGGCCAGTTCCAGCGGCAGCATCACGTTCTCCAGCGCGGTCATGCCCGACAGCAATTGAAAGGACTGGAAGACGAAGCCGACCCGCCCCGCGCGCAGGGCCGCGCGGCCGTCCTCGTCCCGGTCGCCGAGATCGGAGCCGAACAGCCAGGCGTTGCCGCCCGTGGGTGTGTCGAGCCCGGCCAGCAGACTCAGCAGTGTGGATTTGCCCGAGCCGGAGGCGCCGAGAATCGCCACCGCCTCGCCTTGCGCCACCGTCAGGTCGACGCCGGACAGTATCGTCAGGGGGACTTCACCGGTCAGTACGGTCTTCGACAAAGCCTTCGCCGAGACCGGGTTTTGGCTAGAATGCTCGTCCATGTTCAGGCTCTTTCTCCTTCTGATGCTGTTTGTCTGTTGCGGCCCCGCGGGTTCCGTTTCGGCGCCTACCATCGTCGTGCTGGGAGACAGCCTGAGTTCCGCCTACGGGATCCCGGCGACGTCCGGATGGGTGGCCCTGCTCGGGGAAAGACTCTCCCGCAAAGGCTACGCACACCGGGTCGTCAATGCCAGCGTCACCGGTGATACGACCCGTGGTGGTCAGGCGCGGCTGCCCGCCCTGCTGGTGCGGGAAAAACCGGCCATCGTCATTCTCGAACTCGGGGGCAACGACGGCTTGCGCGGCATCGGGACGCAGGTCACGGCTGCCAATCTGGGTGACATGATCCGGATGTCCCGGGAGGTCGGGGCCCGCGTTCTGCTTCTCGGCATCAAGCTGCCGGCCAACTACGGCCCTGCCTTCGGCGAGGCGTTTCACCGGATCTATCTCGATGCGGCCGCCTCGCGGCAGGTCGCGCTGGTGCCGTTTTTTCTCGAAGGGGTCGCCCTCGATCCCGCACTGATGCAGGACGACGGCATCCACCCCAACGCCCGGGCCCAGCCGGTCCTGCTGGAGACCGTCTGGCCTGTCCTGGAGCCGTTGCTGTAGTGGCCTGTCACGTGTCGTTTCGGCGCTTGTCGGCCCAAGGTGGGGAACGGCCCCCTTCAACTTCATCCTCTTGATTAGGCAGGTACGATGCACCGATACAAACAGATCCTGGTAGGCACCGATTTTTCCGAGTTGAGCGAGTATGCCGTGGAACAGGCCGTTGAGCTGGCCGAGCGCTACGATGCCACATTGACCGTGCTGCACGTCATCGAGCATTTCCCGGAGGATCTTCCGAATCAGCGTATTGCCCCGGAGGATGTCGATCCCGCGCAGTATCTGATCGAACGGGCGGAACGGGACCTGGACGTACTTGCAAGGAATGCCGGTAGTGACGGTGCCCGGAAAGTCGTCCGGCTCACGACCCATTCCGCCAGGGTGGAGATCGTGCGGTTCGCCGAAGACTTGGACATCAACCTCATTGTGATCGGTGCGCATGGCAGGCACGGATTGCGGGATCTGCTCGGTTCCACGGCGAGCTCGGTGTTGAGCGCTGCGCCCTGTGATGTGCTGGCGGTCCGGAGCGCCGTCTGAGCCTCCGTTCCGTGAAGAACGTCCGGACCGTCACGGAACCGATTCTGCACTTCGGCTGGTCCAGTACGGATGGTATGTCGTTTCGGATCAGGCGGACCGCAGCAGTTCGAGGTAGCGCTGGATATTCTGCCTTGCGGCGGACTCGTATCTGTCCCTGAAGGTGGCCGTGTAGTAGATCGCGTCGCGTTCCACCAGACCGCCCAGGAACCGCTGCTTTTCCCTTCGGTTGTCCGCGTCCGACATGTCGGGTTGCTCGGCCCGCAGTGCCGCGCTGTTGTCGAGGAATCGCTGCCAGGGTGCGCCCAGGCTGGAGAGATCGATGTCGGAAAGGATCCTGGCGTCATGTCGCCGGGGTGTCTCGAGATGCGTTGTCGCCAGAATCAGTTCCCCGACCCGCTCGATCCGCCCGGGCGCCATGTGTTTGCCGGCAACCTGGCGCAGCAGTTCCGCGCTGCGCGCCTCGTTGTCCGTCGCCCCAGGCTCATGGATCACATCATGAAACCAGACGGCAAGCTCGACGACGTCCGGTGACTGCAGTTCGGAGATGACCGGGTCCATCTCATCGAGGCAGTGCCCGATGTGCCGCAGGGTATGGTACCTGCGACGGGGTTCCCCGTACCGGCGTTCGAGAAGATCCCATACGGGAATGGCATCGCTGTGCGGGCCGGGTGACGTCAGCCGGTGCCAGAGTTGCCGAAAGCGGGTCCTGAGCATTCCGGCCAGGTCTGTGTCGGTACCTTCATTCACGTCATTTCCAGTCCGATCATTCTTGTTGTCAACAATATACTGAATCGACGAGCGTGCAGTCGACTGTAGACGGGTTACCGGGATCGCGCCAGCGAGTGACTGCCGGTTTCGGGCGTTGCCACGCTCTGGTCCACGGTTCGCCTGTCTTAGGCGATTTCTGTCAAATGACATACCATCCTGCTTGTCTTTTCGTCCGTCCTCTGTGTTGCGACAACCGTTCCATCGTTCGACTATGCGCCTGTTGTCGCGCCTTGATGACGAACGAAAATCCGGCG
>JAYENI010000111.1:0-11656 GCA_034722015.1 Pseudomonadota bacterium | reverse complement strand
CTGCAGGAAGGCAGCGGGAGCCATTTCGACCCGGATGTCCTGGAGGAGTTCGGAGAGATCGCCCGGACGCTGTATGATGAATTCGGTCAGGGTGACGACGAGTACGCGCGGCAGGCGCTGGAAGCGACCATCGACAAGTATTTTCGTCAGGACACGGCGTTGCTGATGGGCTAGACGCCTGTGGCGACACTTCCGGAAGCCGACCAGAGCTGGCCTATTTAGTATTTAACATAATATCTATTATGCGAACCTTTCAGGGGGGCAGCCGCAGCTCAATTTCAACATGCTGTGGGGCCGACGTGTCAGGCGCGGATACGCGGCAGCCACGATGGCCAGTGTTTATTTGCTCACTCGCGAAACCATGGATATTCTATGCGGAAGAACTCGACACACCGATAACCGGTTCCAATGGCAGTTGACCGGTTTCCACACCCTACGGAGCTTGCATCATGTTGACCTACGACGATCTGAACCAGCAAAACCACAAGATCACCGAACTGTCGAATGTCCTGGTCTATCTGTTCCAGGATCGCAGCATGTGCGATTCAGAAACAACCTGTGACCTGTTTTTCAACCTCATGGGCAAGGTGGATCAGCACCTGGCCGACGTCGACCACCTGTACCACGGGCTGCTTTCAGACAGTCGCAAGGAAGTCAACAATACCGCCAATCTGTTCATGTCAGGTGAACAGGAACTCAAGAAAATCATTTCCAAGTACATGAAACGCTGGTGCAACAAGGGTAAGCACGAACTCAACATCAGGGACCACCAGGAATTCGTGGAAGATACCCAGACGGTATTCGACATGGTCCTGGCGCGAATCCAGGACGAAACCGAGAAACTTTACCCGCTGGTGCGTGAGATTCGTGGTGACGAGAGATACGCTGCCTGAGACAGGAAGAATTAGGATTAACTATGCTGTATAACTTGCTATATTAAATAAAATTAACTTGGTCGCGTCGCGTCGGCGCGACCAAAGCCCCGCCAAAAATCCACATCAATTAAGGGATTCCGCCGGATACCGCAATGGCATGCACCCCGCATTCCGGCCGGTTCCGCCACTCGACTCCTTTTCGGGGGACCGCAAGTCATCAAAAAGACGAGAATACTCTGGCACGCCGGTTACGCCGTAGTCTACGGACTGCTCGGCTGCCTCCTTGTCGGGATCGGTGGATACGCGTACCTGCTGGAGTCACGCCCGGACCTCAAGATCTGGCATCACGCCGAGCTCGATGAAGAGTTTACTGCTGCGCAAATCGATACGATTCGAGACCTCGGGGATTATCGCCGGCTGGAAGACCGTTTGTTCGAGCAGCTCGACAAGCAGGTCTACCAGCAGATTGACAACGCGGACCAGACCCTCGTCAACCGGTATCACCGCGGCAGCCGTATGGACCCCACGAGCTATCCGCAGAACTGGAACCGAACCTTTGAATTGATTCCCGAGCATCCCGTCGGTGGCGTCCTGTTGCTGCACGGGCTGTCCGATTCCCCTTACAGCCTCAGATCCTGGGGGAAAAAACTCTACGAACTCGGGTACTACGTCGTCGGTCTGCGGCTTCCCGGTCATGGCACGTCTCCGTCTGGACTGGTAACCGTCAAATGGCAGGACTGGGCCGCGGCCGTGCGGGTCGCGGCAAGTCATATCGAGGCGCGCATCGGGCAGAACAAGCCGTTCTACCTGTTCGGATACTCCAACGGCGCGGCGCTGGCTGTCGAGTACGCGCTGGCAGTGCTCGAAGGCGAAGACCTGGCAAGGCCCGACGCGCTGGTATTGTTTTCACCGGCAGTCGGCGTCACGGGCATCGCAGCGCTAGCCATCTGGCAATCGCGTATCGGTCACCTGGCAGGGCTGGAGAAACTGCAATGGAACGATATACAGGCCGAGTTCGACCCCTACAAGTACAACTCGTTTGCCGTCAACGCCGGCGACCAGATCTATCGCCTGACAGGCAATATATCCGAGCGACTCGGCGCGCTCGCCACCGGGGATGGGTTAACTGACTTTCCGCGATTGCTGGCGTTTGCCTCCGTGGTGGACGCAACCATTCCCCCGCACAGCCTGATCGACAACCTGCTGTCGCGCCTTGCCCCGGAAGGGCACGAACTCGTGCTGTTCGACGTGAATCGCAACACCGAGTCCGAAGCACTGATGAAGCCGGATTTCGCCGCGCAGGTCGAGCGCTCGTTGAAGGCGTCGCATCAGACATTCGATCTCACCGTTGTCACAAATGCCGCGGCCGATACCGATCGCGTCAAGACGCGGCATTTGCCTGCCGGCTCGGACACGGTCACCGATACGCCGCTGGACCTGTCCTGGCCCGAACAGGTTTTCTCCCTGTCGCACGTCGCGCTCCCCTTCCCTCCCGACGACCCGATCTACGGCGCGGAATCCGAGGAGGACGGGCATCCCTGGATTTCACTCGGCCGCATGGACGTCCGTGGCGAGCGCGGTCTGTTGCTTTTTCCTGACAATTATTTCATGCGCCTTCGTTACAACCCGTTTCATGCCTATATCGCGAAGCGCATTGAGGAACTTGCCGACGGAGCGATAAACAAGAGCGAGGAGATCCCCCAATGACCACCGGGGACAAACGATCGGACCGCCCCGGGAGCGGGCTGACGAAGCTGATTCTCATCGGTCTTGTACTGGGGGTCTTCACCGGATTGTTCTTCGGTGAGACCGCCGGCCGGCTGAAAATTGTCGGGCAGGCGTATATCGGGCTGCTGCAGATGTCCATCCTGCCCTATATGGTCGTGTCCCTGATCGGGGGGATCGGTTCGCTCAGTTACGAGAAGGCCGCCAGACTGGCGGTAACCGGTGGCCTGATCCTGGTCGGTTCCTGGGTCATCGCGTTCGTCGTTGTCTTCCTCATGCCCCTGGCGTTCCCGAACACGGAGGCGGGTTCGTTCTTCAGCCCGAGTCTTGTCGAGATCGCGGACGTGGATTTTATTGATCTCTACATCCCGATGAATCCCTTCAGTTCCCTCGCACGCACCGTGGTCCCCGCAGCGGCAGTTTTCAGTGTGGCATTGGGTATCGCACTGATCGGGGTAGAAAAGAAACAGCCCCTGCTGGACGTGCTGGATGCGCTGTCGCAGGCCCTGACCCGTGTCGCCATGCTCATCGTCAGACTCACACCGATTGGCGTCTTCGCCATCGCGGCCAACGCCGCCGGGACCATGACGATCGAGGACATCGGTCGCCTGCAGACCTACGTCGTCAGTTTCATCGTCGCCACACTCGTGCTGACCTTTTGGGTCCTGCCCGGGCTGGTGACCGTCCTGACCCCGTTTACCTATCGCGACGTCATGCGCACGGCACGCACCGCCCTGGTGACCGGATTCGCGACCGGCAACCTGTTCATCGTCCTGCCGCTGCTCATTGAAAATGCGAAACGGCTGTTCGAGGAGAGGCTGCTCTCGTCGGAAGACACCCAGAGCTACATCGAGGTGCTGGTGCCCACCTCATTCAACTTCCCGAACATCGGCAAGTTGCTGACACTGATCTTCGTGATGTTCGCCGGCTGGTACACGGGGACGACACTGCCCGTCGGGGACTACCCCATGTTCTCCATTCTGGGTCTTTTTACCCTGTTTGGCGGCGTGGATCTTGCCATTCCTTTCCTCCTGGACCAGCTTAGGATTCCATCCGACCTTTATCAGCTCTATGTGGTGACCGGGGTAGCCAACAGCTGGTTTGCCACCCTGATCGCGGTGATGAATCTGTATGCGTTCACACTGGTGGCTGCCTGCGCGGCGACCTGCGGATTGAAGATAGACGGCCCACGTCTGTTACGTTTCGCGATATTGAGCGTGCTCATCCTGGGCGCGGCGATTGCCCTCACCCGATTGGGTCTTTCGCAGATGCCTTCGGATACGGAGGCACAGCGCAATACCCTGATGCAGATGGAGATTTCCGACCCGGTTCCCACAGTGGTCCATCTGAAGAGTCCGGGTCCGGTCCCTCTCCCCGGTCCCGGGACATCACGGCTGTCGCAGATCCTGAAAAGGGGCACGCTGCGCGTCGGGTACAACCCCGGCAACCTGCCCTTCACCTTCTTCAACAGCGAGGGGCGGCTCGTTGGATTCGACGTGGAACTCGTTTCCATCCTCGCCAGGGAACTCGGTCTCAAGCTCGAACTCGTCCCGTGGAACTACGAAACAGTTTACGAACAGCTTGGACAGGGCGATTTCGACCTTCTGATCGGTGGCATCACGGTGACCACGGACCGTCTGGCAAAGGTGGCCCTGTCGAGTCCCTACATGACGATCACCTCGTCACTCGTCGTGCCGGACCACCTGAGAAATGAATTCGCCACCTGGGATCAGGTCGATGCGCAGTCGGACATTCGTATCGGCGTCACCGGGACCTCGCGCGCCAGGGAGATCGCCCTGTCCCTGGTCGGTAGCGACGTGACGCAGATCGGAGACTACATGGACTTCCTCAACGGAAAGCGCAATGACGTGGACGCTATCGTCATCAGCGCAGAGGCAGGTTCTGCCTGGACCGTGCTCTACCCTCAATTTGCCGTTGTGATTCCGACACCGCACCGCAAGGCACCGATGAGCTTCGCCATGGTGAAGGGCGACCGGGAGTTGCTCGACTTTGTCAACGGCTGGCTGGAACTGAAACAAGCCGACACGACGCTCGATACCCTCTACGAGGCCTGGATCCTGGGCAAGAGTTCACGCGTCAAAAAGCCGAGATGGTCCATCATTCGAAACGTGCTTCACTGGGTCGAGTGAGCCGCCGGAGTTACGGGGTGACTTTCCGGGCATTGCAATCCGGCTCACCTTGCCCCCGCCAATGGTGAAAAAACCGGACCTCTCCAGGCTGTTCTTCTTTGCCACAGTCATCACCGTGGCCCTCTGTATCGCATTTCTTTTCGGTCTGTATTCCGGCGCGAGAAAGAACCGTGTCTACGATGCGGTGCAAGCGGTCAAGGCCGACGTCAAACTTGTCTTCGAGGAGATCCCAAACCTGTCGAAGACCCGGCCAAAAGACTTTCTGCAACCGGCGCGTTACGCAGGGTCCGGAGTCACAATCGACAAGGCGGGTGATCGGGCCGATTCCCTGGTGCTGCTATCGGGCTTTTTTGACAACAACAACGAGTTGCGACTGGTGCGACGGTCCGGCGATATTGTTGCCCGATGGACCGTGAAATTCCCGGAGCTTTTTCCGGATACCACCCATATGTTCGAGCCGCCGGAGACCGAATGGAACATTGACCTCCACGGCGCGCTGGCGCTGCCGGACGGCTCCGTCGTGTTTAATTTCGACTATGGCGGACTGGTTAAACTGGACCGATGCGGGAGCGTCGTCTGGACGCTCGCCGAGCCGTCGCATCATTCCGTGGAACTCGCCGAAGACGGTGGATTCTGGGTGCCGGGACAACGCGTCCATCGCTCGGGCGATTCGTCTCCCTTTCCTCCCTTCAACACCCCCTTCAGGGAAGACACGATCATGAGAGTTTCCGGTAACGGTGTCGTGCAGGATGAAATCTCCGTACCGCAATTGTTCTACGACAACCATCTCGAAGCCCTTTTGACGGCATCGGGGGAATCCGTAAAGGTAGACAAGAAATGGGACAACGAAATTGTCCACCTGAACAAGATCGCAGAACTCAAGCGTGAAATGGCGGGTGATTTCCCACAGTTCGAAGCCGGTGATCTCATGCTCTCGCTGCGCCAGTACAATATGGTACTGGTAATCGACCCGGAATCGAGGGTGATCAAATGGTGGAAGGCCGGACCGTGGTTACGGCAGCACGATCCGGAATTCGTCCCGGGCGGACACATCATCGTGTTCAACAACAACCGGTTCAGAACATCCTTCGGGCCGGGAAACGGTATGATATCCAGCCTCGATATTCCGCGGATCTCCAACATCATCGAATTCGACCCTGCGTCCGGCGAGTTCGAAATCGTCTATGGCGGACGAGCGGACCAGGAACTGCTGAGCGTCATCAGGGGCAAGCACGAGCGCCAGCCGCACGGCGGTTTGCTGATCACGGAGTTCGAAGGGGGGCGCGTGCTGGAAACGGATGCGAATGGCCGGATCATCTGGGAGTACATCAATCGATACGACGAGGACGAGGTTGCCGAGCTGACCGAGGCTCGCGTCTATCCATCATCGTATTTCGAGGTGTCGGACTGGTCATGCGAAGGAATTCAGAACACTCAATAGGGAATCGAAATGCGGACATCAAAGACAGTGATAGTGCTGGTTTTCTTGCTGTTGGCCCTTGTGTCCGGCAGTGCGCACGCCTACGTCGGCCCAGGCGCCGGTCTGACCGCGATCGGCACGGTCATCGCACTGATTGGCGCAATATTGCTGGCGCTGATCGGTTTTATCTGGTACCCCGTCAAGCGCCTGCTTTCGAGGAAGAAAACCGGTCAATCTGCGACCGAATCGCCGCACGGGGAATCCCCCGCCACACCGCAGAAACGGGAAACCACAACGGATGACATCGAGTCCTGATGGTCGCTTTCACTGCCTGTGTTTCAATCCTGGTTTTCGTCGCGGCCCTGTGGCTGCTGCGAATTGTGCCATTGGCCACGAGTGCAATATCAGCGTCGCGCGGTGCACTCGAGACCCTGGGCGACAAGGCGCTGGACGATCTGGATCGGGAGAAAGCGATGCAAAGGGCATCGCTTTCTCTCCTGAAGATTTTTTTCTCCATTCTCATTCGTGGATGCCTCGCCGTACTCGCGTCGATCCTGCCGATCTGGCTGGCTGACCGGGCGGGGATCAGCGACGGTCAGAGAGTCGTCGAGTTCCTTTCCCGGATCGATGTCATCCTTGTCACAAGCGTTGTCCTGCTGGCCATAGTTTTTCTCGCGAGGCGTGCTCGACCGTCGAAATAAGGCGATTTCTGTCAAATGACATACCATCCTGCTTGTCTTTTCATCCGTCCTCTGTGTTGCGACAACCGTTACATCGTTCGACGATGCGCCTGTTGTCGCGCCTTGATGACGAACGACAATCCGGCGCAATCTGGTATGTCGTTTTCCGGCAATCGCCTAACAATGGTGATCGAATTAATCCAGGCGGAATTGGCGCGCCCCAACAGTTCCGGCACTGCGGTAAAATGTCGGCCCTCAGAAACCTGGCACCGTTAATTACCCATAGTGGATACACCTCAAACGTACACAATTGAACGCAGCAGACTGATCGAAGGGCTGCAGGCGATCCTGCCGGCCAAATCGGTCCTGTACGAACCCGAAGACCTGAGGCCTTACGAGTGCGACGGCCTCTCGGCCTATCGCAGGCTACCGATGGTCGTCGCGATGCCGGACTCCGTGGAGCAGGTGCAGGAGACCATGCGTCTGTGCGACCAGCTGGCGATTCCGGTGGTCGCGCGGGGTGCCGGCACCGGACTCTCCGGAGGCGCCCTGCCCCACGAACACGGTCTGCTTCTCAGCCTGGCGAGATTTACTGAAATTGTGGAGATCGATCCCGCCAGACGCACCGCTCGTGTCCAGCCGGGCGTGCGCAACCTGGCCATCTCCCAGGCCGTCGACAAGTTCGGACTGTATTACGCGCCCGATCCTTCCTCGCAGATCGCCTGCACCATCGGCGGAAACGTGGCGGAGAACTCCGGCGGCGTGCACTGCCTCAAGTACGGCCTGACGGTACACAATATCCAGCAACTTAAAGTGGTTATGGTCGATGGCGAATGCCTGACAATAGGAGGCGCCGGGCTCGACGCGCCGGGTTACGACCTGCTCGCCCTGATGACGGGCTCCGAAGGCATGCTCGGCATCATCGTCGAAGTCACCGTCAGGTTACTGCCAAAACCCGAACGCGCCCAGGTAATCCTTGCAGCCTTCGACAACGTCGTCAAGGCGGGCACGGCGGTCGGCGATGTTATCGCCGCGGGCATAATTCCGGCGGGTCTGGAGATGATGGACACGCTCGCGATCCGCGCCGCCGAGGACTTCGTGCACGCCGGCTATCCCACGGATGCCAGTGCGATACTGCTCTGCGAGCTCGACGGCTCCAACGCGGAGGTGTCCGCGCAGATCATGCGTGTGCGCGATATCCTGAATTCAGCCGGCGCCACCGAGGTACGCACGGCGCGCGACGAGGCCGAGAGGCTGACATTCTGGAAGGGCAGAAAGGCGGCCTTCCCCGCCGTCGGACGTATCTCACCCGACTACTATTGCATGGACGGCACCATTCCGCGCAGGCGGTTGCCGGAGGTGCTCGAGGCAATTTCCGATCTTTCCAGGTCATACGACCTGCCGGTGGCCAACGTCTTCCATGCCGGCGACGGCAATCTGCACCCGTTGATACTGTACGACGCCAACAAACCGGGGGAACTCGAGCGCACGGAGGAATTCGGCGGAAAAATACTGGAACTGTGCGTTGCGGTGGGTGGCACGATCACCGGGGAGCACGGTGTTGGCATGGAGAAGATCAACCAGATGTGCGTGCAGTTTGCCTCCACCGAACTCAATCAGTTTCATGCGGTAAAAGACGCCTTCGATCCGGCGGGCCTACTCAATCCCGGCAAGGCAGTACCCACTCTGCACCGCTGCGCGGAATTCGGCGCCATGCATGTTCACCGCGGGGAACTGCCGTTTCCCGATCTGGAACGTTTCTGACGCCCGAGATATGGACACAGGCGACAATACCGAAAAGCTCGAGTCGCGGGTGCGATCTGCGCTCCGTATTGGATATCCACTGTGTATCCGTGGTGGTAATACCAAGGCGTTTTACGGGCGCATCCCGGTGGGGGAACCCGTCGATGTCCGGGGGCACACCGGCATCGTCGACTACGAACCGACGGAACTCGTCATCACGGCGCGCAGCGGTACCACCCTGAACGAGATCGAGGCGGCCCTGGCTGCGGAGAACCAGATTCTGCCATTCGACCCCCCGCATTTTGGAGAGGGGGCCACGATCGGTGGGACCATAGCCTGCAACCTTTCCGGCCCTCGCAGGGCGCAGGCCGGCGCCGCTAGGGACTTCATCCTGGGTTGCGGGCTGATCAACGGAACCGGCGAGGTGCTTCGTTTCGGCGGTCAGGTGATGAAGAATGTCGCGGGATACGATGTTTCCCGGCTGATGTGCGGCGCGCTGGGAACCCTCGGCGTACTGCTCGAGATGTCTCTCAAGGTCCTGCCGAAACCCGAAACCGAGGAGACCATGCGACTTGAAGCCACCCCTGTGCAGGCGCTGGACAGAATGAAGGCCTGGGGACGGCGGGCGCTGCCGGTATCGGCCACCTGCCAAGTGAATAACAGCCTTTACGCGAGGCTCTCGGGAACGGGCGATGCCGTCGCAGCCGCCCGCAAGCAGATCGGCGGTGAGTCGGCCGATCAGGCAGACGCTTTCTGGGAGGCATTGAGAGAACATCGCCTGGTGGAGCTTTCAAACGCCCTGCCGCTGTGGCGTCTCTCGGTTGCCCCGGATTCCCCTCCCGCGGACCTGGAAGGCAATTGGGTCTACGAATGGAACGGTGCCTTGCGCTGGCTTTCAGCGGACGTCCCGATCAGTCAGTTGCGGGAAGCGGCGGCCGCCGCCGGAGGGCACGCCACGCTTTTCCGGAACTCGCCGGACCGGGACCAGGTGTTTCACCCCCTGAATGGCGGTTTGACGAAGGTTCATCGCAGACTGAAACGGGCCTTCGACCCGGCGGGAATATTCAATCCCGGGCGCATGTACCCGGATCTCTAAGCCATGCAGACGCAAATCACACCTTCTTTCCGTGATACGCCCGAAGGCCGGGAGGCAGACGCTATCCTCCGCTCCTGCGTACACTGCGGCTTTTGCACCGCGACCTGTCCTACCTATCAGTTGCTCGGCGACGAACTCGACGGTCCAAGGGGACGCATATACCTGATCAAACAGATGTTCGAGGGGCAACCGGTCACTGGCAAGACTCGCCTGCATCTCGATCGGTGTCTCACCTGCCGGTCCTGCGAGACCACGTGCCCCTCGGGAGTCCGGTACGGTCGTCTCCTGGACCTGGGTCGGGAACGCGTCGAAGCAGCGGCGCCGCGCGCCCCACTGTCCCGACTGCAACGATTTCTGCTGCGGAAAGTGTTTCCCTACCCTGCCCTGGTAGCGCCCTTGTTGCGGCTGGCCCGGATGGTGGCGCCAGCGCTACCGTCCGGATTGCGGAAACAGGTACCCAAAGAACAGTCCGTTCTCGAATGGCCCGCGGACACTCGACCCCGGCGCATGCTGGTTCTGGAGGGTTGCGTTCAAAGTGTCGCGACGCCACGAACCAACGCGGCTGCGGCCCGCGTCCTGGACGGTATCGGGATACAGCTCATCGTCTCGAAGGATGCCGGCTGTTGCGGTGCCGTCAGTCACCACCTGTCCGCGACTGACGAGGCCCTGGCGTTCTTCCGTCGCAATATCGATGCCTGGTGGCCTCATGTGGAACAGGGTGTCGAGGCGATCGTCATCACCGCAAGCGGATGTGGAACCGTCGTAAACGATTACGGCGCCCTGCTGGAACATGACCCCGACTATCGGGAAAAGGCGAAACGCATCAGCGAGCTTTCCCGGGATATCGGTGAGGTCCTGAGTGACGAAGGCGTGGTGGATCAAATAACGTTCTCAACCGGGCGGCGTGTGGCGTTTCACAGCCCCTGCACACTGCAGCATGGCCAGCAATTGAATGGTATCGTTGAAAGTATTTTGAAGCGAGCAGGATTCACGCTGACCGATGTCCCGGATGACCATCTGTGCTGCGGCTCGGCGGGTACCTACTCAATTCTGCAACCAAAACTCTCCGGGAAACTGCGCGAGAACAAACTTCAGGCGCTGCAATCCGATCGCCCCGAACTGATCGCCACCGCGAACATCGGTTGCCAGATGCATCTGGCCGGCACAAGCGACGTTCCTGTCAAACACTGGATCGAATTGCTCGACGAGGCAATGGCTTGACGCGCGACCAAATGATCCCATCTCAGGGCTGGGCGAGCGAATATAAAGGTGAAAAAACAACCCCGAACCCAATGCCGCATGCAACCCGGTTAAAATCCGAAACAAGTCTCAACGTGGCTCCCAACCGCAACCCCCTGGTGAATTGCTTGACGTCCATCAACTAATCCGACTTCAATGATTGCTCCAAAAATCCCCAGGGGCTATTTATAGACTGATAATCTATTTGGTCGCCAGGGCGGCAGCCATCAATCAAAAAGGGACTTTCAAGATGTTCGCTGTTTTTCACTCCCTGTACACATGCTCCCCTCCCTCAATCCGCTGGCTCAGCGTATTGGTATTATGCATTGCGTCCGGCGCCGCGTACGCGCTACCGGCTGATTTCGTCGAAGAGGACCTGTTCCAGGAACAGGCCAGAATGATCGGCCTTGAATTCCTTCCCGATGGTCGAATGCTCGCATTTCGCAAAACCGGATAGACCCACATATTTGATCCTTCGAAGAACCCGCCTCTAGATCGCGTGGACTACATGGTGATCACGGATGTCAATTCCAACGACGAAAGGGGTTTGCTGGACGTCACACTGGACCCTGACTTCGAGAACAACAACTATTTCTACGTGTACTACGTCCACGCTTCGAGCAACACGGCGAGGGTGTCCCGATTCGAACACGACGAAAAGACCGGAGGAACGACAAGCCGGGGAAAACTGAATTCCGAACAAATCATCTGGAGCGACAATGTGACTG
>JAYENI010000110.1:0-11713 GCA_034722015.1 Pseudomonadota bacterium | reverse complement strand
AATACCCCTGGTGTAGCCTTGAAAATCCCAGGCTCCCTTCGGGTCGATCACAGGTTCCACCAAATCCGCGAGTAGCGCCAGTAGCGCCACCACCGGTTCCTGACTGGTGAAGGGTCGCTTCGGCCGATGGGTCTCGATCGCCCGCGCGAGTCGCCGCAACGGTACGATCGGCACCGGGAGTCTTCCGGCTGGCTCGACCCTGCACTCGTCGTTGGAGAACACGACCGCGGATTGCACACGAGCGTGTATCCCGGCCTCGCGAAGATAATCGCGTAGCGACAATGCCTGACGTTTGGCCTGGCGCACGGGGTTGCGCATAGTCGAGCGGTACTTGCCCCCCGAGCGTCCGGTCTTGACGACTTGCCACTCCAGCTCGTGCCCGGCGCCGACGACCACGCCCTTGTTGTTCTTCACCTCGACCGTGAACACCCCGTTGGGGCCGATGACCACCAGATCGATCTCCGTCGTACCCGTACTCGAATACGGATTGGGTACGCGAAGGCGATTGAACAACGTATAGGTGTCCGGCAACGCCAGAAGCGCGGTGTTCACACGCTGTTCCCCCAGCACGCCGGAGAGTCGTGCGGGATCGGCCCGCCAGGATGGTGCTCTTGATCCCATGAAGACTGCAAGCACGAGAACCACCAGCGCGAGCGGCCAAGGAAATTCGCCGATAAGAAAAAGAATCAGCGAAGCCACGATGGATCCCGTCACGATGACGGGACCCATGTTCTCCATGCGCTCGATGGGGAGATGGGTTCGGATCAGGAATCGTTGGTTTGCCATCCCTGGTCTGCCGAATCGTTGACGCACCTAATCCGTGTCATTGGTCCCAAACGCATTTCCGGCCGAATCGAAAAACTTATCTACCATGGGAAGCCCGGATGCGGGATTAACGCTTAAGGAACTGTCGTCGAAGAAATAGTCTTCTTCATCGTCCTCACCTTTATCCCATTCCAGTGTGGATTCAGCGACAGGCGCCACCACGAGGGTTCCGTTCATGCAGGGGTGTCGGCTTCGACGAATTGCATACAGGGAATAGCCCAGAAAGGAAAGGATGAGTAACAATTCGATGGCTGGACCAACTGCAATCCCTAAGACGATACCCGCCGAGAGAGCAAACCAGAACAGCGTCTTGGTGAGTGGCAAGACTCCCGGGGTCTTCAACCCCACTACCGACGCCGCGACGCGAATGATCGCCACCACGACGCGAATGGCCAACGCCATGCAATACACGAATACGGTAGAGTAGAAGATCGCCCGCGCGGCCGCGAAAATCACTTCGATCCATGGATCATTGCTCGAGTGTGCCAACGGAATGGCCGCAAGGACCGCAACCGCGCCGGTGAGAATGCCGGCGTAAATGGCAATCCTGGTCATGTAGCGCCAATACGCGCTCTCCTCCTCCCATGCGGAAAGACTCCGTCCCGATGACGACGTCGCATCCAGCAACCCGAACTTTTGCACGACGGCGCGATGGGCCTTCGCGAACCTTCGCGTGTCCGCTTTGGACACAGTGTCCTTTTCCTGGATCCTGCCCAGACACACGGCAAGATTTTCGATGGCCCTTCGCTTGCGGACATCGATGTTCCAATCCGCCACCAGGTCGGCCAGGTTTACCACCTGGCGTCCCAGCCGGTCGCCCAATTGCCGTTTCAAGGCATCGGTGGCCTCGACGATCCGTTGCTTGTCCAGGTTCTTCATGGCCTGATTACGTTGAAATCCCTTACTTCGTGGCGCCGGACGTTTCATTATAGCTACGCACGGAGTTGAGCGTGCTCCGGGCCCACGCGGGATTCGCGAGAGCGCTGTTGGCAACCATACTGAAAATCTTGTCCGACAGTTCGTCGTCGCCGCCGTACTCCCCACGCATCGCTTCCTTCAACTGAAGCATCGTGTCCGATTCGACTCCCAGTCCGGCGACGATCCTCCCCGACGTGCTTTCCACCACGGCCCGGGCGTATACCCGCGACTGGATGGGGGTCAAACCCATGCCCTCCGCAACGCCATAGGACTGCGTGTAGATCCATTCCTCATTCGCGGCGAGCGTTCCCTTGTCGGCGCCGAAACCAAAGTTTTCCACGGCGCCGGATCTCATGACCTCCTCGACATCCCCCGCCAGCGCCCTGCCCTGCAGCGTTACCTGCTCGAGGAACCCGCCAACCCCGCCGACTCCCATCGCAGCCGCGGAAGGCGTCGAATCCGCCCTCATGATCGCGTCGCGGTAGTGACCGGAGGCCCCAACCCGGACTTCGGCGACGCTTGCTCCATAGGCGTCGTTCACGTCCCTTCTCCAGGAGTCGTGGTCTCCCGTAATGTTGCCGGGTGCCCGGAAACTTCCTTGCTCGAAATTCGCCCGGGCAGCGCCAAAATCGCCTTCGACACGGCCCGCCTGATGCGCCCCCTGCCCGACACTATCCATGCCGGGCGCATTCCCTGCCTCACCGTAGACCGGCGCGCCATTCTCCAGATGCCGGTTGGAGAACGGATTGATCCCCTCCACGCCTTTGGTGAATCCGAAGGCGTTCCCCAGCGCCGAGAGCGCCGCATCCTGGTGTCCGGTCCGCTGCAGGGAAAGCATGTTCGCGGCTACATTTGCGCCGCGCTCGTTACCCGGCAGGAGCACCTTCATCTGCGGAAGCAGGTCCTGTTTCAGGCTACTGGCATCGGGGTTCGTCCGCACGGCTCGATCGAGCGCCGTGTACGCCGCGTCGTTCGCGGCGATCCGTTGGGTCGCCACGGTTCCGCCGGCACTCGTGCCCATCTGGAAACGGTTCGCGGCCTGATCGGCGATGGCGTACTCTTCGGCGGCGGACCGCACGTCGCTGGCGCTGTTGGAGAGCATCTCGTAATTGTCTTGCGTCAACGCCTCCTCGAATCCCTCGCGATGACCGTCGCTCAGGTCTCGCGACATGCGCTGCTGGAGTTCCGCGCGCATGCCCTCGTCCTTGCCGGCTTTGTCGAGGATGTCGAACACCTTGCTCGTTTGCGACGCATCCTTGTCGGTGTTCGTATATCTTCCTCCCCCCTTGATCTCGATTCCGACACCCATTCCAGTCCCCTTCTCACCCTTCCTGCCGTTTTGATCTTCCGTACTTCCGTCGGCGGTCGCTCGTCCATCGCCACCGGCGAAGGGGTGCATGATCTTGTCCTTGATTCCTTCGATCCTGTCGACGGTCTTGCCGAAGGCATTCACGATCGATCCGCTATCGATTCTCAGGGATCCCGATGCCATGCCCGTCACGATCGACGCCATCGCATACTCCTTGCCGTTCGAAATGCCATAGTCCTGGCGGAAACTCTCGGCCGCCTGCTCGACGAACACGGCCGTTTGGGTACTGCCCGAGGCGAGCGATCTGCCGAGCGATTCCATTTCGTCGTAGGACATGCCCTCCTTGTACGAGTCGGACAGGCGGGTGCCGAGTTGCGTCTGGAACGACTGGCTCGCCTGACGCATCTTCCTTCCGCTCGACGACACCATTTGAGACAACGAAGCATCGGTAGCCACCGACGCCATCAGTTCGTCGGACCCGTTCATGTGCGTCCCCCCCAGCGGTGTCTGCTGGTACGCCGACTGGTTGACGAACGCGGGCTGCTGCCTGGCCACGTCCGGGGTAGGCAGCTTGTGGTCGATGTTGTCCGCCGCCTGCAAACGGCCCGCCAGGTGGGTGGCGGTGATCGCCGAGCCGTAGACCAGCATCAGGGCGATGGCGGGAATCGACGAGGCGAGCATTCCGCCGGTGGCCAGGTAATGCTGGATCACCCCATAGAGTCGCTGCGAGCCCGCAAGGCTGTTCGCCACCGCCGTACCCATCGCCTGCAACGCGTCAAGGTCCCCCCCGGCCGACATCAGGATGTAGAGGTTGATCACCGCCAGCAGCGGTAGCCACAGCTGGATCCATAGCAGCATCAGGACGTACCTGCCCGCCAGCCGAATGCCGAATGTCCCCAACGCGACGAGAAACCCCATCAGCGGCGTGACCGCGAAGACGAATCCCTCGATGAAGGTCATCAACGGACGCACGTACTGCTGGAACAGGGACTCCTGAGCGGCCCACTGCGTGTCGCGCTGGAGCATGGCCTGGGAGAGCATCACGGCGTACTCGCCCTGCAACGAATCGACCTCCATGCCGATCACGGCCTGCTGGTAGATCGGCAACAACGTCGCCGCCATCATATATTTCGACGCGTCCGACGCCGACTGGCCGAGCTGGTTCAACGCCGTACCGATCGCCGCATCGACCTCGGCGGCGCTCAACCCGGGCGCGTCGGTCGATTCGCGCAGCAACGCACCGAGGTCTTTCTTGAAGGCGGGCAGAAACCGGGTGTTCGAGAAGTCGACGAGCCTGTCGTGCGCCAGGGAGCAGTTCAGGACCTGGTGATCGCCACCCACCAGGATCTCGGTGTGGTAGACCTTCGAGTCGAAGCGCAGGGCCTGCACGGGGTCTTGCGACTTCATGATGTCGGGAGAGCGCAGGAACCCCAGCCGGACACCGACCAGCGTGCACTCCTTCGCGTAGTTGTACCAGGACTGTTCGAAGTCGCTGCCCGCTACCGGTGAGTTGGCGTCGCCGATGCCGATGAGGTCGCGGGCGGCGTCGCGCACGGTCTTCAGTTTGCCCAGTGTGCCGACAAACCCGTATTCGGTCATCGCGGGGGTGGAGAACGCGGTCTCGAATATCTTTGTCATCCGATACCCGATCCGGGAGATGATCGACCCGGCCGCGGCGACCCCGATCGGCACGTTGTCCACTACACGAACGTTACCCGTGTAGGCGTCCTCGATCGCCACCCGCGCACTGGCGCCATAGATCATCGAGAAGACGATCCAGGCGACCAGGATCTTGCCAAGGTCGATGCCGCGTCCTCCCGTCGTGATCGCCTGGAAGATCACCAGCAGGATGCCGAGTACGAATCCGATCTTGGCGATCACGACGAACTCGCCGGTGCCGACGATCATCGCGACGGCGTTGAGGATTTGTTCCAGGTAGGCCGAATCGCCGATCGAGTAGAGGGTCCAGGTCATTGCCGCTGCTTCACTTCAACGAGAATCCAGTTCCGAATTTTCGCGGAGCCAGGTGAGTGTGTGGGCGTGCGCCCGTTCCATTTCACCTATCTGCCGTGCACGACGGAGGTGGCGGCCGGTAGCGCGGCGTCCGTATCGCTGCGCACCGCCGTCGGCGTGAACACGCGCCGCGCTGCAGTGCGCGTGGACGGCAGCCCGATCTCCCAGCGCCGGGGCTCGATCTCGGTGTACAGGTAACCCGGCACGATCAGGTCGCCCCGGGTGTCCTCCCAGGCCGCGACCCAGATCCGCATCACGCGGGCAGGCGAGCGGACCGGGACCGACCCCTCGGGCAGCGCGGGCGACCGCCAGCGGCCGGCGGGGGACTCCACCCGCGGCATCGGCGGCACCTCCACCACCGTATCCGTTGTCCTGGCTTTCTTCCCGGCGGTGTCGTCAGTGGAATTCACCACCCGGTACGACAGCGCGGTGGAATCGTCATCGTCCTCCAGTACCGGATCGACCTCGGTCTTCGACGCTTTCCTTTTCGCGTCCGGGTCCGGGCGCGGCGGGATGCCGGCGGGCGGCGTCCCGGTCTGGTCCGCAACCCACTCGCGCCACATCTCGTCGGCCATCTCCGCGTCGTGGCCGGTGCGCATCTCGTAGACCTCCCGCGCCGACTTGCACGAGACCCCCTCGGGAAGACCCCCGCAGCCGTAGTCGTCCTCGCCGAACGTGGCGCAGCCGACCAATGCACCGCCCAGGCCCAGCGCGATCGCAATCCTTACTGGCGATTTCCATTCCATTCTTTTCACCCTCTAATTCGTGTTGCTCGCGCTCATCGCGCGCTGGACGACCGGCATCGCCGCGCCCCGGGTGACGATCACGTCGATGGTGCGTCCCGAGTCGATCTCGATGATCGGATACAGCTGCTCGGCCATGTCCATGTAGTAGTCCGACAGCCGGTTGAGCGCCTGGCTCGCGCCATTGATGGCGGCGCCCTGCACGACCTGCGGGCTCAGGTAGTTCTGGAAGTTGACGCTCTCTCCGGGCTGACCGGTCTGCAGGACCGGGACCGGGGTCACGCTGAACATCTTCGCGAAACCGTCGGCGAACCCGGCGATCATCGCCCGGGCCAGCAAGGTGCCCTGCTTGGAGACCACCCGCCCGCGAATGCCCGCCTTGCCGTCCTCGCCGGCGGCGTAGGATTTGAGCGGGGTCTCGATCACCTGCTCGTCGTCGGTGACGCAGCTCAGCGTCTCGCCTCGCAGATAAGCCCGCTCGGCGCTCAAGTCGCCGTACCCCGACATGACGATGAAGCATTCCCGAATGTCCGAGGTGTAACGGTTCGGCAGGATCGCCTCCTTCTCGACGCGCAGCAGCGCCGGCGTCGGGTCCGAGGAACCGCCCTGGCGGGTCGGGGCGTCGAGTCCGGTCAGCAACGTACCGGTGATGATCGATCCCGACGGCAGGTACGGTACGTCGTCCGGCGTCGTGTCCTCGGCGCCCACTTTCGGCGCCGCGGAGATCACGCGCAGCGACAGCGTGTTCTGCCGGGACCCGGGCGCGCCGTTGGGGCCCGGATCACCGGGACCGCCGCGATCGAACAATGACGGCACGGGGGCCGACTCGAACAACTCGGCGGCCTCCCGGCGGCGGATCCGCTCGGCCTCTTCGGACGGGGGCTCCGTCGCGTCGGCGCTCGCCACCACGAACGGTTTGCGATCACGCAGTTCGCGCCGCAGATCGCCCTGCTGCGCCCTGGCGTCGTCGAGCTGTCTGCTGAGGCTCGCGACCTGGGTCTTCAGATTCTTGTCCGCCATCTGCTCGGCGCGGCCGAGATGCATCCTGATCTCCTCGATCCGGGTCTCGAGCATCCGGTTCTTTTCCCGCAAGGCCTTGACGTTGGCGTTGATCGAGTCGATGCCGACCTCGCGCGGGTCGGTGTCGGTCAATACGTGCTTGATGGTGTCCCCGCGATGGCTCCCGCGCGGTCCTGAGCCATCGCCGTCCGGGGCGGGTGATGCCAGGGCGATCAGGCTGACCATCCCCAGCCCGATCCCGCCGATCACGATCATCCGTTGCGTGGCGGCGTTGAGTGAGGACCATTTTGCTTTCAGTGCTTCCATGTCGATCACCAACGGTTGGCGCTGACCAGCGAGGGTCTGCTGGAGCGCGGGCGTCGTGTGGTCTCACCGCGTCGTCGGACGACGTAGATCTCGGTGGACTGGCCGGGACCGAGTACGTAGGCCGGCCACACGGCCACCGCCGCGGTACTGCGCGTCGCGCATTGACGCTCCTCGATCTCTACGTTCGAACCGCCGCGGTTCGTGGCCGTGCCGACGAAGACGACGAAGTTGTAGCCTTCCAGGACCTGCCCGTTCTCGAAGTCGTATCCAACGGCGGGCTGGGCGCAGTTGGGCAGGATGTCCTTCGCGCCGGTCTCGCGAAAAACGTACCCCTGGGGGATCTCGCCGAGCGCGATACCGCGCATGACGTCCCGGATCGACTCGATGTAGGGTTTGGATTCCTCCCATCGCCTCGCGGTCTCGCTCCCCGGCGTGGCCCCGTAACCGGCGTCCATCTTCAACTCGATCTGCACCGGCGGGATCTTGCGCGGGGCCAGCGTCAGCGACAGCGCGACCGACTCGTCCTTGTGCGGGGTGATGTACATCGTCACCGGCAGGGTCTTGTCGGTGGCGATGTACACGATGTTGTGCTGCACGTCGATCGCCGCATCGCTCACGGTCGTGTGTACGTCGGGGTTGACGAAGGGCGTGACCAGGCGGTTGGTGTGCCCCAGCGAGATCGGCACGATTTCGTTGACGCCGGGGACCATGTGCAGCACCCGGGGTGCGTTCCCGAGCGTACCCGTCTTCGGCGCGGAGACCGCGTCGCTGCCCGGCCGCACCACCGAGACCGGCACCACGGGCAGCGCCACCGCGCCTTCGGCCGAGGCCTGGCCAAGTCCCGCGCCGGACATCAACATGCCGGCGACCGCCAGCAACCACATCCCTTTCCGTCTCATGACGTCGCGCCTTCTTTGCCCTGCTCCTGCCGTAGTACCTGGAGGGTCCTGGGGCGCCCCTTGTACATGTCGATGTCTTCCAGGTACGGTCGATAGTTCCTGATCCCCAGCTTGAACTCGTAGACGACGTTTCGGGTCCGCGGCTCACCGGACGGACCGTGGATACTGGAGACGCCGGTGACGAACACCTTGCCAGATTCGGTCTCGTATTCGATCTGCCGTGGACTGAAGGACAGCGAGGCGCGCTCTTCGCGCAATCCGTCGACCTGGGTGTCGATGGCGTTGAGCACCAGCTGATAGATCGACGGGGCGAGCATCGGCTCGACTACCTCCTTGATCAGTCCGGTATTGCCGGGATTCGCGTTGCCGAGCAGCATCGCCAGATACATGCCCCAGGCATTCATGTATTCGGCCGAGGCGCCGTTGGGGTTGATCCTCGCCTCGTCGGACAGCGTCGGCGGTTGCAGCACGACGATGGCGCGCTGCTGATTGGCCTGCACCACCAGCATGACGTTGGCGAGTATCAGGATCAGGGTGAAGATCCGCATCCATCTGTTCTCGGCCTGCGTTCCGCGCCAGGTCCGCAGGAATTCATTCATGTTCATGGCAGGTATCTCCTCTCGTAGGGGTTGCGTACCGATTTGCCCCTGGCGGGGACCAGTCCGATCCAGTACAGCATGTGCAGAAAGTATCCGTCCGGCGTACCGTCGCGGAACCGTCGGTAGACGTAGGTCATGCCGACACCGACCGCGGCGAACAGGAGCGGATAGCCGAGAAACATCCCGACCACCAGGCCGAGACCGATCGGCGCCATCTCGTCGGCACTCCACAAAAGGAAGTGCGGCGGATCATCGACGTAACGGGGGATCCGTACCGGCTTCACGACGCGCTCCCGAACCGCGCGACGATGCGCCGCAGGTGCTCCGCAGTACTCTTCCCGCCGACCGTTCGATACGCCCCCGTACGATTGTCGACGACCAGCGTGGTGGGGGTGGCGGTGACGCCAAGCCGTTGCGCGCTCTCGAGGTGTCGTTGTATCCGCTCCACGATGGACGCGTCCCCGATGCATGCCTGCAACTGCGCCTTGCCGATCCCCGCTCTCGCCATGACGGTTGCGATCGGTGCTTCCAGCCCCGCGCCGTTGCCGCGGGTCAGCTGGTAGATCTCACGTGAGAATCCCCAGTAGTCCCCGCCCCTGGCCGCGACGCATTCAGCGGCCACCGTTTCCAGCCGCGCCGCCTGACCGTGCATCTTCAATGGCAGGTGACGATAGACGACATTGATCTCCCCTTCGCTCTCGTCGGCCACCTGCTGCGGCGTCCCGTAGAACTGTTTGCAATACGGGCATTCGTAGTCCGAGTACACGATCATCGTTATCGGCGCATCGGGACTGCCGTACACCGGCTCGTGCGGCTGGACTCCTATAGAGTCAACGTCGACTGTGCGGGAGGTGAACCGCTCGGGTGCGTTTCGTTCCGCTTTCCGGTCCTGCACGCGCCGTTCGACGTACTGGTCGATCTGCTCGCGCAGGACCCGCTCCATCCGCGGCGCCTCGACGATCGAGTCGACGAGCGCATCCCCGTTGGCCGCGTCGACACGCCGACCCAGGTTGAATTGCTGGTAACCGAGCGCGATGACCGCGAACACGGTGATCGTCTGGATCACCAGTGATGGAGTGACGGCGCGTCGCGCCCGGTTCGCGGTGTGTCGTGTCTGCATGAGGGGTCGTCCCTGTATCCTGATCTGCCGGCATTGTGACGACTCCGGCATCCGTGTGGTGCTGTGATAGATGCGCGTTTCGTTCAACATTCGCCGTTCGTGGCCACGCAAAAAACCCCGCGCGAGGCGGGGTGGCATGTGACTCCGGAAAGGAGGATGGCGTTGCGGATGACTACAACACCGGCAACGTCGCGGTGAATATCCCGTTCAGGATGTCGGTGCTGTAAAAGAGACCCAACCCGCCACCGATGCCGACGGCGAATGCCATCAGGGATTGACGGGCGATGCCGCCGATGAGGCCGACCAGGATCATCGCGCCGGCCACGATGCGGCCGAGCGTCCCCTGGGTCCAATCGGTCATGGTCGCCCAGATATTGTCGAATTCAGTGGCGGCGGTGCCTGCCGATACCGCCAGCGGGAAGGCTACGGCGATCACGGTCAGTATCACCGCCAGCGTGAGCAACTGGCGTTTCGTCAGGTCGAGTGTCATGCGCATGTCGTATCTCCTTGTCGTTTGCATGGGGCCGGGCCTCCTGTGGCCTTGTGCAAAGTTTGCAAGAGATGGACGTGCCATTTCGCCGAGATAATTGAGCGTTTCGTTCAGTATTTGCTTGCTGTCAGGATAGATGTCGCCTCATGGAGGGCAGCGATACGCTTGCGCGCCGCGGCGATCTGCAGCGGGTTTCTTCCGGGGAAAAAGGAAATGCCCGCTTGAAACTGGTCGTCGACTTCTCTTCCTGCCGCCGCCTTTCGCCTTACTCCTTCTTTCTTTGGCGTTTTCTTGCTGAGAGCCTGGATTATGGCTCCCTGGATATGCCAAACCGCGCTAGATTGCACCAATAGTATGAGTATTCCTGTATTCAGGAGGGGAACATGGCAACCATCCGAAAGACCATCACTCTCACGGATGCGCAGGACGAATGGATCAAAGCGCGAATCGCCAGCGGTGAGTACACGAACGACAGCGAGTATATCCGCGACCTCGCGCGCCGGGACCGGGAACAGCACGCCAAGTATCTAGCGCTGAACCAGGCGGTCGGGAGTTCGAATCTCTCCGGGCGCGCCATTTACCCTTTTAAAACTAAGCAGTTACCGCATCTGCGGTCGCTGCTTTTCGTTTTAGTACAACCAGTGCCGGAGTTTTGCCGGACTTACTCTTGCAAACTCCGTTTGCCGCCGCTAACTAGGGTCTATGCGTTTTAGCCCTGGGTTACGTTCTTTACTCGAGTATAATGTCCGAAAGAAAAATTGGTACTGGTGGAGCCAACCTGAAGGATTCAAGGCACGCGGGGGAACCGATATTGGCACCAATCCACGAAAATTCTTACGACCGAAATCTATATACCAATTGATAATGTTGCCAGCTTTTCTTTTTATGTGGATTACGGACTATGGCAGGTCCACTGCGAGGCTAGCCATAAGTTTCGGGATGGTCGCTATAAGTTTTTCTCTAATATACTTCTTCGCCGAACTTCTAGGTTCCGGTGTCATAGATAATTTGGTGCCAAAGGTAGAGGATCCTCAAACTGTGGGGTGGCTACTCTTATTAGTTCGATCTCTATATTTCTCAGTCGTCACGATGACAACACTCGGATATGGTGATATGTCTGCCGCCCCCTTGAGCACTATCGGCCATGCGTTACTGATTGTGTAAGTCGTTATTGGCTATGCATTGTTGGGGGCATTTGTCACACGGCTTGCCATCTTGTTTACGAGTTCTGATTTACGAGTTCTGACCCTGGCGGCAGATTCAGTGGTGAACCTTCGGTTCTCGCAAATAGTGTTTTCATTATGCCCGTAACAAGTCATATAGCGACAATAAAAAAATATATCAAGAATATACCGAGTCGCTTTCGGAATAAATGGATGAATAAGGATTAGTCATCGACAGAAAGCTGCGGATCGCGATAACTACTCCTTTACCGGTTAGTTGGATCTAAGTGTCCCTGCAAGATCCAACT
>JAYENI010000109.1:0-34945 GCA_034722015.1 Pseudomonadota bacterium | reverse complement strand
CGGATTCGAAGCTATATTTCCACTGCCAGAAAACAATCCCAGAATGTTGTCGGTGCTCTGGCCAACGCATTTGGCGGCGCTCCTTTTATCCCGCGCTAAGAAATATCTTCTCTCTGGGCTGAGTAGTTACTGAAACTTTCTACCGGATGCCACTCCAAAAGACCTCTATATAGGACATAAAGCCGATGCTATTATAGGTGCCGATTAAATCTCTCTGAGAAGCTGCGCATGTCCATTAAATTTTCCGAAGATCTGGTTCCTCTCACCGACCTGAAGGTGAACCCGGGTCGTGTGGTGAAGCACACAACCGAGGCACACCGCCCAGTGTTACTCACCAGTCGCGGCCGAGGTGTAGCGGTCGTCCAGTCGGTGGGCGATTACGAAAAGGCCGAGGAAGAGCGTGACTTCATGCGCGCGGTGGTCGCGGGCCTGGCGGATCTGGAGGCGGGACGCGAGGTGTCACTCGACGAAGCCCGGACGCGGCTAGGCCTGAAATAGCGCTGCCATGCCCCGGATGGCAATAAGCTTCGCTGAATCCGCGCTCCGCGATCTTGAGGAGGTGCAGGCTTGGTACGTGGAGCAAGGGGTGCCCGAGGTTGGTGCGAGACTGGTGGATGAAATATTCCAGCGTGTCGAGGCCCTGGCCGACCATCCGGATATGGGCCGGGTGGTGCCCGAATTCGATCAACCCTTCCTGCGCGAACTCATCCATCCGCCATTTCGCATCGTGTAACGGCGAGATATCCTGTGGGTGAGGATCGTCCGCGTCTGGCGCAGCAAACGTCTGATGCATCTGCCCACGGCTGGTGGTGAAGGATCGTAAGTGATTTGAGGATTTCGTATGTGTGACTACATAAAACTATTGAACATGGTATCGAGACTTGTGACCTCTGGGAAACCCGCGCCACAACCGGCTTTTATCGACTCATTGATAGTCGAGTGGGAGTAATCCCGACGCTTCGACGTCATGCGGACATGCCCCGGAACGCAGCGTAACGCAGATGGCCGTCGTGAACGGCGCCCGAGGCCCGGAGTCCGCGATGACGCACGAAGACTGGATGCGGCAGGCATTGGCACTGGCCGGGCATGCGGCGTCCGAGGGGGAGGTGCCCGTCGGGGCCGTCGTGGTCAGGGACGGAAAGCGGATTGGCGAAGGCTGGAACCACCCGGTTGCGCTGCATGACCCCACGGCCCATGCGGAAGTCCTGGCACTGCGCGACGCCGGCAACGTGGCAGGTAACTACCGTCTGCCGGAATGCACCCTGTACGTTACGCTGGAACCCTGTCCGATGTGCATCGGCGCGATGATCCATGCACGTGTTCAACGGCTCGTCTTCGGTGCCTTCGACCCGAAGAGCGGTGCGGCCGGCAGTGTCTTTTCACTCGCGGATTCCCCGCGGCTCAATCACCGGATCGAGGTTATCGGCGGTGTGCTGGAACGGGAATGCGGTGACCTGCTGAGACGATTCTTCAGGGAGCGCAGGTCCTGAGAGGTGACAGGCAACCCGCCGGAAAACCAGGTCGGGATCGTGCCCGTGCTGATCAACTGCCCAGGGGAAGCAGACTCGGCTCATCGATACGCGCATCGACTGTCCCGAAATCCAGCGTTTCGATCGGGTTGGTGAATACCATTCCGGAAGTCGGGCGCGTCTTCCACAGCAGGATATCGAGGTAGTTACGGATATTGCGTACGTAGTTCACGGGCTCGGCCCCCCGGGCGAAACCGTAACGGGTACGGCGGTAGACATCCGGTTCCGACAACAGCGGCAAATACTTGCGGACGTCGCGCCACAGGTCGGGATTGCCTCCCAGAAGTTGTGTGATGCGCCGCGCGTCTCCCAGGTGCC
Source organism: Pseudomonadota bacterium (assembly GCA_034722015.1). Classification (GTDB taxonomy): domain Bacteria; phylum Pseudomonadota; class Gammaproteobacteria; order JAJDOJ01; family JAJDOJ01; genus JAJDOJ01. The sequence continues at coordinate 33,098 of JAYENI010000109.1, read as the reverse complement.
CGATGCCAACGTTGTAAGCGGCCAGCGCCATCCAGGTGCGGTCAGGTTCGGAGACGCCGGGCGGGATGCGATGCCTGGTCAGAAGAAAATATTCCGCCCCGCCGTGTACGCTTTTCTCCGGATCCAGCCGGTCCGCGATGCCGAGATCATTCGCTGCCGCCCGTGTCAACATCATCAGTCCGCGAACTCCGGTCGGTGAGGTCGCCTCGGGGTCCCAGTGCGACTCCTGGTAGGCCATTGCCGCCAGCAGGCGCCAGTCCATGCCGGTCGATTCAGCCACGCTTTCGAACAAGGGGCGGTGTCGGGGCAGGCGTTCCTCGAGTCGCTGAAGAAACGTCAGGGAGTTGGCGTCCCCGAACCCCTGCGCGTGGTCGAAATGCCGGTCGATCAGGATTTGCATGCTGCCATCTTTCGAGGCCGTTTCCAGAAACGCCGACGCGGCCTGGTAAATGCTGTCGTCAATGGTTCTCGGAAACGCCCAGGCTAGCGGTGACGGTTCGGAAATGTCGAACGCAACCCGCAGACCCGGGAAAAACCGGCGACTGTAGAGCACGTCGTGAGAACCGGCGACGGCGTATTTCGCGCTGCCGCTCCAGACCTGCTCGAATACGCTGTCACCGCCCGTCTTTCGCCATTCCAGCTTTGGGTATCGCGCCAGCAGCTTGCCGGGAATATCCGACCAGGCGGGATAATTGCCCACCGCGACCGCTGCGGCGTCCAGGTCTTCGAGCGAGAGTGGCGCGACGTCTCCGGTGCGATAGACGAGCTGCGGCGTGAACTCGAAGTAGGCGGGACCAAACCGGATGCTGCTTGCAAACATCGCGTTCGGCGAAAGACCCCCTGCCGCGAAATGGGTATCGCCACGCGCCACCCATTCCAGGGCGGCGCTTGGGTCATCTACCGCCACGACCTCCAGTTCGACCCCGAGGTCGCGGGCAAAGGCGTGCACCAGATCGAACTCGAAGCCGTGTACACCGCGCGGTGGATCGGCGAATCCCGACGGGTCGGCGAGCATCACGACACCGAGCTTGTCCGCGGACCGGATATTGTCCAGCAAGGTGGGCCGGGGTTCGGACTCTGCCAGTCGGACGACAATCGTCAGCAGAAACATGACGACCACCAGACAATGTGCTTTCAGCTGTCGATCCATCGGGTCGACCTCAATATCCGGCGCTGTTGCGGCAGGATATCCAACCGGGCCGAACTTGGTTAGAATGCCCACGGCGCAAGGGGAGGGCACATGTTTCCCGCGCGGGACATCGGACGGTTTTCCGGTTTTTTAACGACACCCGCCTCGTTGATGGCGGCGCCCCATGGAGTTTACTGCCGGGTCCGGATACGTCCCGACCGGTATCTGACTGCAAGCCATTCATTCTCTTTCCCTGATGTCGGGCGTTTCGCGGGTCAGCCAGCCTTTTCCGCAGTAGCACTTCCATTCTCGGACAGGCTCCTAGGGCGCTTCGCCTGCAGGTGGCGGGACCCCGGATGGTGTCTGATCGCCGCGGGAATTCGCGGTGACATTCCGAGTCTAGTTTCAATTCGCGGCATTCGCGTATGTTGCTGATGCCGCAAGACAATAAATATAATGATTACCAAAGCCCCGGAAGCATCTGAAATCAAAGCCTTGAAGAGGTCTGGAAAAACCTATTGTATTATGTTAGAAAATAACTACAACAACTTGAATAGCATGAGTATTGGAGAGGTACCGAAGCGGTCATAACGGCGCGGACTCGAAATCCGTTGGTCCCGTCAGGGGCACGTGGGTTCGAATCCCACCCTCTCCGCCAAATCAGTAAGAGGCCCCTTTCGAGGGGCCTTTTTGTATTTTGACGGACTTCGCCACGAGTCGACCCTGCCGCTCGCTGCTCGCTCCTGAGCATGGTCCGCAGCTCATTGATGCGCATGCCGGGAGTCCCTTTGGAGCAGGACCGACTCCCGCAGTCATGGCAAGGTGCTATTCCCGCTCCAAAAAAAAGGCCCCGGCGGGGGCCTTTTCGAAATCATTCAGACCGATTGTTCCTGGGCCTATCCCTCGTCGATCATGATGTCGGTCGGATTGTCCAGATTGACGTGATGGTCGATCGGGTGCTCGACAGGAATGTTCAGGAATTCCCTCTTGGTGGCGTCGGATTCGAAATAGATCACCAGATCCTCGGAGACCCCGGATTCCACGATGAAGGGTTTTCCCTCCAGGTCGTCGATTTCGTGTCCAGTGATCGGGTCGCAGGTCGAGATACGGTGCAACATGGAGGTGTCCTCCCGAACGAGGTGAGGGGAACGCGGTTACATCCCTGACTGTAGTTCAGGGTTCGCAATTTACAAGGCACTGAAAGTAGGGGTATTCCGTGGTCCCCCCGGCCGTGGGAGCGGTGAGGCAGTGCCTGTTGACAGCAGTCCTTGCGTGAGGCGCGACGGGTGAGTTTCGACTAATATTCGTGTGGGAGGGCCTGAATGACGGAGTGACGGATGACGCGAAGTGAATTTGACGGAAAACTCGTCGTTGCGATCTCCTCGCGGGCGCTTTTCGACCTCGAGCAAAGCCACTCCGTCTACTCCGACGAGGGCGTGGATGCCTACTCCCGATACCAGATCGAGCACGAGGACTCGGTGCTCGAGCCGGGTGTGGCCTATGGGCTGGTCAGGAAATTGCTGTCGCTGAGGCACCAGACCAGCGGGGAATCGCTGGTCGAGGTCATATTGCTGTCGAGAAACAGTGCAGACACCGGGTTACGGGTGTTCAATTCGATTCAGCACCACGGACTGGAGGTCACACGGGCCGCGTTCACGTCAGGCGAACGCCCCTATCGCTACATCCGGGCCTTCGCCGCGCATCTGTTTCTGTCCTCGGACGCCGGGGACGTACGCGCGGCACTGGAGGCGGGTTATGCCGCCGCGACCATCATTCCCTCGCAGGCGACGGGAAACCCGTCGGATACCCTGAAAATCGCCTTCGACGGGGACGCGGTCCTGTTTTCAGACGATTCCGAGCGCGTCTATCAGGAGCAAGGGCTGGAGGCGTTCGCGCACAGTGAGCGATTCGCCGCCAACGACCCCTTGCCCGGCGGGCCATTCAGAGACCTGCTGGCGGCACTGCATCGAATCCAGTCCGAGTATCCGCCGGACGCCTCGCCAATCCGCACGGCGCTGGTGACGGCGCGGGCGGCGCCCGCTCACGAACGGGTCATCAGGACACTTCGTGCGTGGAAGATTCGCATCGACGAGGCCTTTTTTCTCGGCGGGCTGCCGAAAGGGGAATTTCTTGCGGCATTCGGTGCTGATATCTTTTTCGACGATCAGCGCAAGCATTGCGAGTCCGCCGCCAATCACGTCGCAACCGGTCACGTCCCTCACGGTGTGGCCAACGATTAGACCCCGAACCGGCGCGTCCGGCGACGCCGGGTCCTCCCGAATTCCAGGCACTAAGGCGATTTCTGTCAAATAGTCTACCGGCTCACTTGTCTTTTCGCCCGTCTTCGGCGTTGCGGCAACCGTTACATCGTTCGACGATGCGCCTGTTGTCGCGCCTTGATGACAAACGAAAATCCGGCGCGATCCGGTATTTTATTTTCCGGCAATCGCCTAAAGCAGACGGCGCCGCCGGTTCAATGGAGTGAGAATGAGACTGTTATCGCGGTTCGCCCGCCGGTTGAACGTCAGGACCTACGACATCCGCGAAAGGCTACGCAGGGACCTCATACTTCTGGTGCTCGTCATCGTCGGGTCGCTCATTGCACTGACCTTGCTGCTCGGATCGCAGATCCGGAAAAACATTGCGACCGACCAGATCGAGCGGAACACGGTCAACGCGACCCGATCGCTCGATCAGTTGATGCTCCCGGCGGAGCGAACGATACGTATCCTTCGCGGGTGGGGCGAGACGGGACATCTGGATATCGGCAACACCGCTGCACTGACCAAGAGACTGATCCCGACCATGGAGGAGATGCCGCAGATCTCGGGAGTCATCCTGGCGGACAGCGACGGCAGCGAGTATCTCCTGATCCATGAGGACGAGCAGTGGCTGACGCGCACCACGACGCAGTCGGCAGCGGGTGATGCGCAGCTGCACTGGGTCCAGTGGGACGGATTCGGAAAAATGATCAGGGACTGGAAGGACACCTCGGGGTACGACCCCCGCACGCGTCCCTGGTACACCGGCGCATTGAACCAGTTGGGTGACGATGACATCTTCTGGACGTCGCCCTATATCTTCGAGGCACTGCAGGTACCGGGTGCCACGGCGTCATTCGGGTGGCGCGCGAATGGTGATGCGGAAAAGGTGACCGTCGCCGGGGTGGACGTACTGCTGAGCGAGATCGAGTCTTTCCTGTCGAAACTCAGGATCGGCGATCAGGGCATGGCCTTCCTGTTCGACGCTAACGGGGCGGTATTTATTCCCGACACGGACAGGGATGCGGCCTCGGGGCCTCTGCCGGCGAAGCGGACTTTCTTTCCCGTGCAGCGGAATTCCGGGGGAAACGAGGTATTCGACGCCGTTGGCGCCTGGCTCGATGCCGGAAAACCCGATAACGGCTCCGTGCGTTTCGGCAGCGGTGGTGAACGTTGGTGGGGGCGATTTGTACGACTGTACGCGGATAAAAACGCCCTCTGGCTCGCTGTCGTCGTACCGCAAAGCGATCTGTTCGGGGTCATTCAGCGGCACTGGGTCCTGTTCGCGTTGCTGGTATTGGTGGTCCTCTCGGCAGGGATCGGTCTGGCGATGCTTTTCGTTTCACGGTACAGCCGCCAGCTGAAGGACCTTCCCAAGACGTCGATCGACAGGGATGACGGTGAGGCCGAGGTCTACGCGTTGATCCGCTCCGGAGAGAGTCCCACCCTGGAGTTCAAATCGACCATGCGCATGAATCTGAAGGCCGGAAGGCCCGGCAAGGAGATCGAACTCGCCTGGCTGAAGACCGTAGTGGCCTTCATGAATACGGAGGGCGGCATCGTCCTGCTCGGCGTCGACGATGCGGGGGAGATCCTGGGAATGGAGGTGGACGGGTTCGAAAACGACGACAAGTGCCGACTTCATTTCAAGAACGTGGTCAACCAGCATGTTGGTCTGGAGAACTCTCATTATCTTCGATTCGAGATACTGAACATCAGTGGCAGGAAGATTGCCGCGGTGGAATGCGAACGGTCCCGGGAGCCGGTGTTCCTGACCGCGAAGAACGACGAGTCTTTCTATATACGCAGTGGGCCGTCGAGTGTCAGACTTCCCGTCAGCAAGGCCTTTCACTACATGCAAAATCACTTTCACTGAGTCACACCGAAGCGCTGCGGGTTCCGCTCGCGGCGGTCTGCGGTCTTGTAATGATGCTCGAACCTGCTAACGTTTTACAGCCAGATCAACGGGAGAACACACCGACCATGAACCGATACGCCCGGTATCTCAATGCCTTGCTTGCCCTGTGCTGCGCACTGGCGCTGGCCACTTGCGCCACTGCGCCAGAATCACAGCCGGGTGGCGGCGGGACGGAACGAACAGCGGTGCCCCTGCGTGTCGGGATCTCCACGAACTATCCGCCGCTGGCGTTCAGGGAGGAAGGCGTCATCAAGGGTGTGGAGGTGGATCTCTCGAACCGATTGGCGGAACGTGTCGACAGGCAAGTCACCCTGGTCGAGAAACCGTTCGACCAGCTGATCCCCGCGTTGCTCGACGGCGAGATCGACGTCATCATGGCCGGTATGACCATTACTGATGACCGGAAGGAAGTCGTCGCGTTTACCCAGTCCTATCTGGACGTGGGTCAGATGCCGCTGATCCGGGCAGCGGACATCGGGCGCATGGCAAACCCGCTGGCGATCTACGCGGAGGGCTTGCGGGTCGGATTCGAGTCCGGCACCACGGGGGAACAGTTTGTACGCGCCAATCTGAGTCAGGCGGTACCGATATCGTTCCACGGCGTGGAGCCGGCTATCGCTGCGTTGCGCTCGGGAAAGATCGATATGTACATTCATGATGCCCCGACGATATGGCGCATGGGCAATGATCCGTCAGAACAGGAATTGATGGGTCTGTATCGTCCGCTCACCAACGAGTCGCTGGCCTGGGCGGTGCGCAAGTCCGACGTGAAACTGCGACAGGAGCTGGACGATACGCTCTCGGCGCTGAGGGCGAGTGGCGAACTGCAGGCGGTGATTGACCGCTGGATACCGGTCAGCGTCAAGATTCAATAGCGAAGGCGACGCTCAGGGAGGTGCGACCGGCTGGTTCGGGCGACGCCTTATCTTCCAGCCGACCCCGGGAAGCTCAGTGAGGCGTCTGGTTTGGGCCGACGCCGCTCGCCAAACCTGAAGTCCGGTAGGTTTTCAGCTCCTGCGTGAGCCACTGCGCGCTGGGAATTTCCCCGCCGTCGCATCGAACTGTGTAGATCCTGCCCGTCATGCTGCTTTTTGTTGCGACATAGCGGATCACGTCCTCGCTGGATTCGGCCTTTTTGCGGACGTAGCCGTATTTCATTGCTATGTGGTCGCGGGCCTCGTCCGACGGATACTCGTTGCCGTTGCGTATGAATGTGCATCCCGACGTTTCGATGAACGCCAGCAGGTGACGAATCTCGTCCTCGGTGCGGGGGTCCGCCGCCAGCGCCGATGTCCCGGGCAGGGCAAGCGCCAGTGCGAGTATCAAGGGTCGGGAGTTCAGCATCTCATTGGGGCCCTGCAGGGTGTAAGCGGAAGGTGACCCGCATCGGATTGTGGTCGGAACTGGCGACCGGTATCGCCTTGAATTCCATCAGATCCAGGTCTCGGTAGTACACGTGGTCCAGGGGCTTGCCGAATACCGTTTTCAACTTGTCCTGATCGAATACTATCCGGAAAAGGGCAGCGTCGGCCAGCGCGGCATCGAGTGCGCGTTGCCGGGCCTTGCTCCAGGTGTTGAAGTCACCGGAGACCACGACGGGCCCGCGGTGGGTACTGAGATTCCGGGCCAGCTGGCGTAACTGCTCGCTGAACGCGGTGGTGCCCAGGCTGAAGTTGATGGAATGAATATTGGCGACAAGAAGTGTCCGGGAACCGTCACCCACCCGATATTCCGTAATCAGCATGGATTTTGGCAGTTTCAGTATCGGCTCTCGCGAGCGCTGGGCGCATGTCCCCGACGGCGCCACCTTCGATGCGGTCATGACACCGGCGTCAACTTCTTTCAGGCGAAATGCGGTGGCGAGTTTCCAGCGATAATTGTCGCGCCCGAGCAATTCCCGCAGCTCGTCCGTCAGGTAGGCCTCCTGAAGCACGATCAGGTCGCCGTCGCCCCTGTGGGTCACCAGGTCGTCGGCCCAGCCGCCCCTTCGCCCCTTCAGCATATTCCAGTTGATCAGTGTGAACTGCTCGCCAAGGGAATCCGGCCTTCCCGTGCTGGCCGTCGATTCAGGACGACCGGAACCTTCTGAATCCCGATCCGGACATCCCGGACTGGTCATGGACAGCGCACGGGATTCGCCGGACTCGGAGCGGACCGCGAGATCTTCCGGTACCGAGACGCAGCCCGTTACCAGTAGCAGTGCCGCAGCCGGCGCCAGCCGGAAAGTGATGCCAGACGTTGTTGAACGCATGAATTTTTCTTCTTGAGTTCGGGTTCGGAAGTATGACAGCGACCTCCGAAACAGGTTCCGTTTCCTGACAGCCGGTATCGATACAGTGACCGGTGGACTTGATTGCCCGGCGATTCGCCGGGCAAGACGGCAGGCAGAATGCGAACGATTTTGATCCGAGTCATGGAGCAGGGTAGATTGACGGTCAATGATGTGGTCGAATTAGCCGGTAGCGGGCCGGGGTATGTTGCCGGTCGATGGGACTGACGATCAGGAGAGCCGCAGTGGATACGATTGCAAAGCAGAAGCAACCGGCCGAATCGGGCCAGGACCCCGCCGGGGAAACCGTGGTAAAAGCCCGAGCCGACGGCGCAAGCGCCAAAAGCCGGTCTCGGGCCAGTGTCGACAAGCCGCCGGCAAAGGGCAAGTCGACGAAGCGGGAGCGACTGGCAGACAAGAGCCTGGATCCGCATGAAGTCATGAAAACCAACAGGGTGATGTCCAACTCGGACTCACTGAAGATCAGTTATGACAACGGCGACTATCCGTACCCCGCCAAAATGGGTACGAAGGAGTACATGGACCTGAAGGCTGCCCTGCAGGCCGAGCTGCTAAAGGTCCAGAACTGGGTAAAGATGTCGGGCCAGCGAATCGTTGGAATATTCGAAGGTCGTGATGCCGCGGGCAAGGGCGGTACCATCAAGCGGTTCATGGAACACCTGAATCCCCGCGCCGCCCACGTCGTTGCGCTCGAGAAGCCAAACGAACGGGAGCAGGGACAGTGGTATTTTCAGCGCTATATCAATAGTCTCCCGACCCGCGGGGAAATCGTGTTTTTCGACCGCTCCTGGTATAACCGTACGGGCGTTGAGCGCGTGATGGGATTCTGCTCGCCCACCGAGTATCTCGAGTTTCTCCGGCAGACGCCGCAGCTTGAAAGGATGCTGGTGAACAGTGGGATCACGCTGTTTAAATACTGGTTCTCGGTCAGCCGGTACGAACAGCTCAGGCGGTTTCACTCCAGAAAGCTCGACCCGTTGAAGCAGTGGAAACTCAGCCCGATCGACATCGAATCCCTTGCCAAGTGGGAAGACTACACCAAGGCGAAGGAGTCCATGTTTTTCTATACTGACACGGCTGACGCCCCTTGGACTGTCATCAAGTCAGACGACAAAAAACGAGCTAGAATCAATTGCATGTGCCATTTTCTTTCCAGACTGGATTATCCGGATAAGGACGTAGGCGTCATTGGCGAGGCGGACCCGAGGATTGTGGGACCCGCGTCGCGTATTTACGAAAAGGACGAACATCCATTCGATACCGAACTGCATCTGTCCGACGCCTGATCCGGAGTCGGTTATCATCAAAAAATCGATCTGCCTGGCGTGGCATACGCGGGCGGTCAGGGACGGGATGGCTGAATAATGGATGAGAACTTCCTGCTGCTGAAGGTGGCGCACATCTTCGGTGCGATGATCTTTCTTGGGAATATCATGGTGTCGGCGGTCTGGAAGCTGATGGCGGACCGATCAGGGCAACCGGCCGTGGTTGCCTTCGGTCAGCGCCTGATCTCGGTAACCGACTACTTTTTTACGGTCGTCGGAGCGGCCATTCTCGTCGTTACCGGGCATTTCATGGCGGCCCGTTTCGGGGCCGTTGCCGATATCACGTGGATCCGGTGGGGCTGGTACCTGTTGATCGGATCGGCCGCGATCTGGGTATTTATCCTGATTCCGTTACAGATTATGCAATCCCAACTGGCCGAGACATTTTCCGATGGCGGCGCGATTCCGAATCGCTATTGGACGTTAGGGCGCATCTGGGCGGTTTTCGGTATCATCGCGACCCTGCTGCCAATGGCGAACCTGTACATCATGGTGGCCAAGCCAGTTTGAATTCCGGGCCGGGTCGGTGTCCCGGTTTCAACCGTTACCCCGGGATCAGACGTTCCGTGCGCCCATGATCTGGTTTGCATGTGTTCCTCTTCGGGGTCTCAGGCGATTGCCGGAAAATAATCTACCGGATCACGCCGGATTTTCGTTCGTCTTCAAGGCGCGGTAACGGGCGCATAGTACGAACTATGCAACGGTTGCCGCAACGCCGAAGAGGGGCGAAAAGACAAGTGAGGTGGTAGATAATTTGACAGAAATCGCCTTATGAGATCCCATCAACCGAAATACACGTTCCGTCGATTCATTGCCCGATACGTCGAAACCCGGGCAAGGGCGGAATTGAACGGAATCGGCGTTTTCGCCAACGGTCGGAAGTAAATGTGATTATCCGATGCAACCGCTCAACGGCGGGAGACCCCGAAATGACGGACAGGTCCGGAATCCGGCGCAAAGCCCTCGTGTTGATCGTCGTGTGCCTCCTTGCCTCCGGCGGTGCAAGCGGGGAATCCCTTGTCTACAAGGGAGAGGGACACAGTCAGGGGCAGGAGATGGTGATGAACCTGTCCAATGGGGACAAGGTCGTGGTCGCACGGAGCGACGGCGTCGCAACATTGGAGACCGAGCCGCAGATCGTCTTCAACACCGTTTGCTTCGCCATGGGACTGGTGGGAGATCACAGCGAGAGCCGCTCTGATTTCTATTGCACCTTCCGTGAGGAAGATAGCGAGCATGCCTTGGATCTGAAGGGGTCAGACACCGGAGACGGCGCCAACGCGACGCTGGTCGGCGGTGCAGGGCGCTGGGCCGGTATGACTGGTAACATGCGTTTCGACGGTCAGCGCAACAGTGATAAGGGTAAGTCCTACCGCTATGTCCTGACGGTCAACAGGCCGTAGCGCTATCCAGGTTGACTATGAGTCGAATGATCAGGACCCGCATTTGACAGAAATCGCCTTAGTATTTGCGCTGTAGAATCTCTTTCTTGGCCTTGTTGTACTGACTCTCCGTGATGATGCCTTCCTTGTAGGCCTTGTCCAGATCCAGCAACTCCTGCCCCTGGGTCTTGCCGGTCGTCTTGACCTCTGCACCACCGCCGCCGCATGCGACAAGCTGGGTGCCGAGAAAGAGTGTGGTCACGAGGGTGGCAATGACAGGGATGCGCTGCTTCATCAGTGGAATCTCCGGGAGAAAGTGGACAGGGAATCAGGAAGTGTTATCCGGGATTCAGTATAGCCCAACTGCAACTTGATCCGAACTCGGCAGACGCGGTGTGAATCACCGGCGATCGCCTAAACATGAGCTACCAAGGGGTGCGGGTTGCCACCGCTCAATTGGGACCGGGGAATCGGTTCCGTGCATCGCGCATGCGGGGAAAATCCCGGCCCCGGGCGATCTGACGAACCGGATACTGCGATGGTTTACCCCACGCTCAGAGTTGGGTTGCGATGAGAGACGCGAAGCTGTTTCCCCAGCCCTCGGGGAGGGGCTCGACGATCTCCACGGCCGCCTCCATGTCCGCGTCGAATACGGTCTCGTCGAGCTGGCGGACGAATTCCGGATGGGAAGTGGCGAGGTTCATCTCCTTGTTGACCCTGAAGCTCAACTTGTCGAAATTTGCCGAGCCCAGACACACCCATCCATCGTAGTTGGCCGCCTTGATGTGCGACATTCCCGGGTAGGTGAATACGCGCGCGCCGTAGCGCAGCAGCGTGTTGACGGCGATCACGTTCGACGCGTTCATGATGCCGTGGTTTCCCTCGAGGGGGACGATGACCCGCACGTCCACCCCGCGCAGTCGCGCGCGCGCCAGTTCGTAGATTATCTCTGTGTCCGAGAGATAGGCGTTCTCGACGACAACACGGCGTTTGCTGTGTTTCAGCGCCTCGAGCTGGGCGCGGTAAATCTGCGATTTGCGCGGCAGCGTCAGCAGGGGGCGGATCGGGTAGCCGTCGCCGGTGTAGTCCGGTTCCGGGTTTGCGATCATGTACCCCGAGTAGACGAAGTCTCCGAGCACCTGCGCATGGGCCCAGGTCTTGTCGAACTCCCGATCGATAAATTTTACGATCGGTCCGCTGACTTCCATCATCATGTCGTGCCATTCCCAACGGTATTCCCGCCCGATGTTCATGCCCCCGATAAAGGCGCGTTCGCCGTCGATGATGGATGTCTTCGTATGGTCCCCGGCAAACCAGGGATTGGTAAGACTTCGCAGTTCGATGCTGGAATCTTCGGTCAGGTAAAGGGTGATCCCGAGTGGCGCTTCGTAGTCCGAAGGCATGGTGCCGGCGGACTTGCGTTGCGCCATCAGCGTTCCGAGTCCGTCCAGCATGATCCGGACCTCGGTTTCCTGTGAACGCCGCTTCAGGAGATCCGCGAACTCGGTTGCAAAGTCGTCGCGATCGAAGATGTAGGTCCGTATCTTGATCGAACTTCTTGCCTGCGTGACCGCATCGATGTAACGGGGGAAAAATGCATCGCCCCCGACGAGCAGTTCCATCTTGCCGGTCAGGGTGTTGGGACCGATCTTCTTGTCCAGTTCCCGTTCCCATTCCTCGAGATCCATCCCCGGTCCCTCGTTCAGCGGGGGAATCGTTTTCTCATCGAGTGCGGGAAACCGGAATGTACGAATGACCACCCCGCGGGTTGCGTCGGTAATCGTGTCAACGACAAAGAACATCCCCCTGGAGAGAAAGGAGACCGGCCGGTTGAAAAGTTCGAACAGGTGGCTGCGAGTCAGGTGCCAGCCGAGCTTGCCCGTGTCCGTCGCGTAGGCAGTCGGCATGCTCCCGAAGGTACTGGGCTGGAGGGAAAGAAATCCCAGCTTGCGCTGTTCGGGGGCAAAAAACACGAAGGGGCGCGCGGCATTGCCGGTCTCGCCGGTATCAATCAGCACGAGTGTGACGTCCAGATCGACGCCGGCATCGGAGAGATAGTCGTGGAGCGACGCGCCCATCACGGCCTCCAGGTCCTCCAGCCGGTAGTTGTAGACCAGCGGGACGTCGGGTGGCCTCAGACTCAGCTTCTCGTTCCAGTGAAGATTTCCCTGCGTATCCCTGTAGTAGAAGAACTCGTGGTCCCGTACCTGGATCAGTGCGCCCTGGCGCGGTTCGTCCGGGACAAGGGTCTCCTCCAGATTCGTCAGGAACTGTTCCCAGTGCTCGCTGCCAACCGTGGTGACCGATTGCGCACCGGTCGCCTTGCTTCCAAAGGCGCCGGCATCGACGGGGTGGACCTGATACACCGGAATCCACTCCTGGTGCAGGGAGAGATTCTCCCTGGCGTCGGCATTGGAATGGCCGTACCGGACAAGCTCACCCTCGAGGTAGGAGAAAAAAAGATCCTCACCGAGGAGGAAGGCATCGACCGCCTTTGCCGGGCGGGTGAGCACCACGGCCTCCTGCTGGCCATCGACGCCCTGCACAACCGATTCGGGTGGCAGGCCTTGTTTCGATGTGTGAGAACATCCCCAGGCCAGGGAGGCCAGGGTGAGACAAAACAAGAGTCCCGGGCTGCGCCAGGCCGGGGACTTAGGCGATTGCCGGAAAATGACATACCAGATCGCGCCGGGTTTTCGTTCGTCTTCAAGGCATGGTAACGGGCGCATAGTCGAACTATGCAACTGTTTCCGCAACGCGGAAGACGGACGAAAAGACAAGCAAGATGGTATGTGATTTGACAGAAATCGCCTTACTCCGAACGCAGAGACCGGGGGCGGGAAGGCGTGCAACGGGGCCGCCGGATCCCGATGGCACTTCAGGGGGCGGCGGATACACCGGAGCGGCCTGTCCTGGCCGTCTCCGGTTGCTGTGAGGATACCGTTGGTGTCGTGCGGCGGTGATTTTGCACCGGTAGCGAGGACAAAAAACCGTCTTTACCGGCGCTGCGTCGTTACCACAGCCCCTGTCGAAGTCTGGACTGTCGGCTGGCCCGGTATCGCGCGGCGTCGTTACCCTCGAGGGCCCCGGCGAGTTCGTCGTATTCACGGGACGCCCACTCGTTGTCACGGAAGATATCGACGATCCCCTCGGCCCAGTCGAGGCGTCGGCGCGGTTCGTCCGCGCCGGGTTTGGCCGCCTCGTACAGGCCGCGCAAGGTCTCGCTGTCGACGCCCTGTTGCTTCAGGCGCATCGAGAGTTGACGCAGTTTGACGGGGTCGTCGCACGCTTCGACGGCATGCCTGTACATTTCATTCGCTTTCTTGTTGTCATTCATGGCGGCCGCGATCGCGCCCAGTTTCGCGAAGAGATAGTGATCTCCCCCGGCCTTGGCGGCCTTGTTGAGGATCCTGGCGGCCCATTTTTTATCGTGAATGTCTTCCGCCACGACTTTCGCCAGTTTGGCGTATCCGTAGGCAGCGTCGTCACCGGCTTCGCCGAGTTGTTTCTCCCATTCCTTCAGATAGCCTTTCGCCAGCGTCTTCTTGTGGGTCAACTCCCTGACCGCCGTGCGGACAATGCTGTTCAGGCCAACGAAATTTCGTGCGTTCTCGGCAGCATCGTCGAGGAGTCGTTTGACCCAGTCCTGGTCGCCGAGATGCGTGTCCACGGCCCTGAGTAACAGCCGGGCCTGGTTGAAGTCTCCGCCTGATTCCCGGTATTGCTGCTCGGCCGTCGAGAGTAGTTTTCGGGCGTAGAACTTGTCGTCGAGATCGTCCATGACCTCGTCGGTGATGCGCAGGTTGTCCAGGAGGGTCGTTGCCTTGTTTTCCTTTTTCTGAAACGCTTCGTACTTCGCCTGGTTGGCCTCGCGTTTCTCCAGCTTTTCGTCGATCCGCGCGCTCCATTTGGCATCGTCGGCGAAATTCGTCTTGACCGCTTTGGTAACCGATTTCAGTTCGCCCAGGCTCGTGACGCACTCTTCGGCAGCCTGCAGCAACCGGGTCGCGAATTCCCGGTCTCCCGTGGTGTCGAGGGCCTTCAGCGATATCTCCACCATCTCTGGGGATCTCTGCGCGAGTCCCTCTGCTCGCTCGAGTACCGACGTGGAGAAGCCCTCGTCTTTCAATTGTTCGTGTGACTGGTCAAGCAACTTGAGCAGCTGCTTGTAGTCTCCCGCATTGTCGAGCGCCTTGCGATAGACGCTGCCTGCGCGTTCGCCGTCGCCGAGCCGCGTGAAGATCTCGCCGGCAAGACTGATCAAATCGTTGGGCGCGACGAGCTTTTCGGCCGCGCGCTCGTAGACCTCCGCCGCATAGGCGTTGTCCTTGAGATCCGACAGCACCGCCTGTGCCAGTTTGGCGAGGTCCGACGCCGATGACATACGGCCCTCCGCCCTGGCATAAATGGTCTTGGCGAGGTCCGCGTTCTCGAGGTCGGTCGCGGCCTTTGCGGCGAGTCCGAGTAGCTGATCCTTGTCGGTTATTTCTCCGAGCGCCTGCTCGTAGTTTTGTGATGCCTTCTCCTTGTCTGCGCGAAGCGTCCAGTAACCTTCCGCCAGGTCGATATGCTCCTCGCCGCTGATGCAGAATTCCGCGGCCTGATCCATCAGTTCCCCGACCTTTTCCTCGTCCTCGAACAGGTCCTTGTAGCCGCTGGCCAACTGCACGAACTGTTTGGTGAACTGGCAATCGGTTTCGGCCTCGTCAAGCAGGCTTCGGGCCTTGTCCCTGTCCCCGAACAGCGTGATGTAACGTCCGGCGAAATTCACGGTGTCGGGAATCTCGTCGCAGAATCGAGCGGCCTTGTCCAGAAACGTCCGGGCGGTGTTCTCGTTACCCGTTTCCTTGACTTTCGCGGCCAGATCCACAAAGTCGTCGAACCCCTTGGCCTTCTCCTCCACCTTTGAAAGCAGTGACCTGGCGAGCTCCTCGTCACCGAGATCCTCTCCGGCAACCCGAGAAATGGAGAGAAATTCCTCGATCTTGCCGGCCCCGTCGGCGGCCTTTTCGAGAAACTCGCGCGCCTTGTCCTTGTCGTCCAGGTTAGCGGCTATGCTGTGCGCAAACGCCGTGAATTCGGGCACCTCGAACAGCATGTCCTCGGCCTGCTCATAGAGTTCGCGGGCGTAGTCCCTGTCGCCCATCGCGACCGCGGCATCTCCGGCGGCAACGTAGTCAAGCGGCATCTGGCACTGCATCTCCGCCTTCGCCAGGAGTTCCTTCGCGTAGTCCGCGTCGGCCGGATCCGTCATGGCCTCACCGGCCAGGTTGATAAAGTCCCCGACGGACTTGCAATCCGCTTCTCGTGACTCGAGGTCTGCCTTGGTTGCCATATGACTGCTCCTGGGTTTCGGAATTCTGGTGTGCCGTCGAGCTGGAATTGGCGCTCCCTAGGGGAATCGAACCCCTGTTACCGGCGTGAGAGGCCGGTGTCCTGGGCCACTAGACGAAGGGAGCAACGTTCTGGATTTTAGAGAAAAATCACTTTGACACGATCAAACATGCTTATGAGCGCATAAAGCGCATAACATGAGAATCATGGTGCCGTTACCGGGCAACAAACCGGTTCGGAGGCTGGTATTATAGCGGCCCAATTATTAATCACCAATATCGATAGTGGAAGGCGTACAGGAAACAGGACAGAACGGGGGAGTCGTGTCGACTTCCCAGAGGGAGCATGGAATTACTCGCGCCAGCATCAGCGAGCAGTCGCTGAAAGTCCTGCAAGGACTGAATGGCGCGGGATACGAGGCCTATCTCGTAGGTGGTGGCGTCAGGGATTTGCTGCTCGGGCGCGAGCCCAAGGACTTCGATGTTGTCACCGATGCCCGCCCCGAACAGGTACGCAAGCTGTTCCGCAACTCCCGGCTGATAGGTCGGCGATTCCGCCTTGCCCACGTCTACTTCGGGCGAAATATCGTCGAGGTCGCCACGTTCCGCGCGGCGCCGGGGTCCGACGGCGGCGAGTCGCTGCTTCGGGAAGGGCGCATCATCCGGGACAACGCCTACGGGACGATCGACGAGGATGCCCTGCGGCGTGACTTCACCATCAATGCACTCTATTACAATATCCGCGACAACACGGTCCTGGACTACGCCGGGGGAGGAGAGGACCTGAAGCACGGTCTGATCCGCCTGATCGGGGACCCGGACACGCGTTACCGCGAGGACCCCGTTCGCATGTTGAGAGCGGTACGATTCGCCGCCAAACTGGGATTCAGGATCGATCCTGAATCGGAGCGGCCACTGCGGGAACTGGGGCCCCTTCTCGAAGACATCGCCCCCGCAAGGCTTTTCGACGAGGTGCTGAAATTGTTCCAGGGCGGTTTCGCGCTGGACACCTTCGAGGTGTTGCGCCACTACGGTCTGTTCGAACGGCTTTTTCCCGATACCGAGGAGAGCCTCTCCAGGGAAGAGGAGGGGTTTCCCATCACCTTTGTGTCACGCGCCCTGCAGAATACGGACAAGCGGATCCGTGAGGGTAAGCCTGTGACTCCCGCATTCCTCTACGCCGCCCTGCTGTGGGAACCGGTCAGGCACCTTGCCCGGAGGTTTCAGGAAGAGGGCATGGGCGATCTCGAGGCATTGCAGACCGCCAGCCGCGAGGTCGTTTCACGGCAGATCGCTCACACGTCGCTGCCCAAGCGGTTCTCGATCCCGATGCGCGAGATCTGGCAACTGCAGCCGCGCTTCCGGACCCGCACCGGCAAACGGCCGATGCGCCTGCTCGACCATCCGCGGTTCCGCGCGGCGTACGATTTCATGTGCCTGAGAGAGGCGGCGGGCGAGGACCTCGAGGGTAGTTGCGAGTGGTGGACGCAAATCCAGGAACTCGACCCCGAAACGCGCGCCGCCAGGATAAGGCAACCGCGCAAACGTCGTCGCGGTCGCCGGCCCGGGGGCAAGGTCACGGATGTCCCGGGCTGACCGTCAAACGACGTCCCGCCCTGTCGCGTGTGGCGCCAACCGTCTCCGCTTACATCGGCATCGGCAGTAATCTCGGAGACCCGCGAAAGCAGGTCCTCTCGGCGTACCGTGAACTGGCGGCGATTCCGAGTTGCCGTCTGGTCGCGCGGTCGGCGCTTTACGCGAGTGCGCCAATGGGTCCGAAGGACCAGCCCGACTATATCAATTCGGCAGCCGCAATCGAGACCTCGCTTGCACCAGGCAAGCTGCTCTCACGTCTGCAGGTAATAGAGGATCGGCATGGCCGCGTCCGGGGGCCGGTGCGCTGGGGGCCCCGCACCCTTGATCTCGACCTGCTCGTCTACGGGAAGCTGGAGCTCGATACCGCGGAACTGACGCTACCGCATCCTGGTTTACACAAAAGGTGTTTTGTGTTGTGTCCCCTCGCAGACCTGGGCGTGGATATCGTGGTCCCGGGACTGGGGACGGTTCACGATCTGCTGGGTCGAACAGATTGCCGCGGTATTGTCCGGCTCGATGAGGGTACCTGAGGCGATTTCTGGAAAATGACATACCATCCTGCTTGTCTTTTCGTCCGTCTTCGGCGTTGCGGCAACGGTTGCATAGAACGACTATGCGCCCGTTACCGCGCCTTGAAGACGAACGATAATCCTGCGCAATCTGGTATGTCATTTTCCGGCAATCGCCTGAGTCCCCCCCGGCGTCTGGATCGGGGCTGGTGAACACGGTTTCCCGCAACCCGGAAACGGGGAGCCAAACCGCCGTCTGGATCGGCGGTCGGGTTACAGGACGTATCTGTCCTGTCGGCCACGATCGATCCAGGAGAAAAACAGCCGCTCCACGGAGCCCTGAATGACGGACGCCAGTTTTTCACTGACAGTCTTTCCGGGCGTGTAAATCACCTCGAAGAGGTCGGCGTCGCGAGCCGCGCGGATAAGATGATCGTCGCTGGTGCGGATCCCGTCGATCAGTTTCTGTTCAAGGGCCCGGATGCCGTACCAGTGTTCCCCCGTCGACACCGCATCGATGTCGATCGAGCTGCGATGTTCGGCGACGAACTGCTTGAACAACTGGTGGGTGTCCTCCAGTTGCTGGCTGAAGTGTTCCCGGTCCTCGTCCGTGTTGACGCCGAACATCGTCAGGGTGCGCTTGAGGTCCCCGGCCTTGATTTGCTCGAATTCGATTCCATGACGATCGAGCATCCGGTGGAAATTGGGCAGTTGCGCGAGCACGCCGATGGAACCGATGACCGCGAAGGGCGCCGCAATGATACGGTCGGCGACGCACGCCATCATATAGCCGCCGCTGGCTGCGACCTTGTCCACGGAGACGGTAAGGGGAATGTTGCGATCCCTGAACCGCTTGAGTTGCGAAGCGGCAAGACCGTGCTCGTGTACGAGTCCCCCGTAGTTCTCCAGTCGCACCAGGACTTCGTCGTTCTCCGTAGCCATGGTGAGGATCGCTGTAATCTCTTCGCGCATCGCCGCTACGGCGGTTGCCTTGATATCACCGTGGAAATTGACGACGAACAGTCTACGCCTCGGTTGATCGGGTTCGACGGTGTGTTTGTGGCGTTTTTTCTTTCTGGCCTTTTCCTTGCGGGCGGCCTTTTTGAACGCCTTTTTCGGCAGCACGGCATGCTGCATGACACGGGCCATGTTGTCGTATTTGTCATTCAGGTTGTTGACTTCCAGCCGGTCCGTTGCCCGGGCCCGCTTGGACATGCTGAATACGACGGAAATGAGAAAGCCGAAAGCCACGACCAGGGTAGCAGCTTTCAGGAGGAAGAGACCGTATTGAAACAGAAGTTCTGACATGGGGCACCGTGGACGGCTTCGAATGAACCGGGGGCGCCTATGATGCCACGCGAATGGCGTGGCTTGCCAGGTGTAACAGAGGCGTGGGCGTTTCCCGCCCGGCACGACGGCCAGTTGCGGGAAGTGGGATTCGGATAGGGTGGTCAGGGTGGCGTCGCCGCCACGGGAACGAACCGGCGTCGTTCAGCCGCCGGTATGAACGCGTTGAATGGTGAAGCTGACCGGGCGGGTCTTCTTCAACGTGGTGCCGGAACTGCGATCCCGGACCTCGGCGTGGGCCAGGTGCGTTCCCCGGTTGACGTTCTGAAGGAAGAAGCTGATGTAGTCGCCTTCCGCGATCTTGGCGCCGTCCATGTAGAGATAAACGGTATCGGTCTCGCGCAGGGCGGGATCCAGTGTCAGCGAGATCGTGATATCGCCGTTGTTGGATCGTACGGCCGCTCCTTCTTCGGGAGAGGTAATCTCAAATGTCTTGTACCCCGTTTCCGGTTTTGGCGCCGAACCGCTATCGGTGACCGCGGACCGGGGCAGCTGTGGCGCGATGCCCCCGGAACCCACGGAGTTGACGGGAGATATGCTGACGGGTTCGGCGCTTACCCCGGGTGGTGGTTCGCCGGTAAAGGTGACATTGCCCTGTTCGTCAACGTAGCGGTAGATCTGTTGCGCCGCGAGCGGCAGGGAGAGGAGCAGGAGCGTCAGGGGGAGAAATCTGTTCATGGAACAGGAGCATAGGCGCTAATCCGATATCCCGCAACACCGCCGGTCACGCGAACCGGTCCGCCGAAGGGGGCGGATAGCGCATTGCATTTTAATTATTCACGGCCGCCGCCCTCTCGCAATCCGCGACGTAAAATCTTGCCGACGTTCGTTTTTGGCAATGCATCGCGGAATACGCAATCTCGCGGTATTTTGTAGGCGGCCAGGGTCTTCCTGCAATGTGCTCGCAACGCATCCTCACTGACTTCGTGTCCCGGGCGCAGCACAATGAACGCGCGCACCGCTTCGCCCGATTTCTCGTCCGCCACACCGACGCAGGCCGACTCCAGGACGGCGGGGTGCGCGGCCAGCGTCTCCTCGATCTCGTTCGGATAGACGTTGAATCCGGATACCAGGATCATGTCCTTGATCCGGTCCACGATGCGAACCCGGCCCGTCTCGTCCACCGTGGCGATGTCGCCGGTCCGGAACCAGTCACCGTCGGCGAACGCCTTCGCGGTCTCTTCCTCCTGCTGCCAGTAGCCCTTCATGACCTGAGGCCCGCGAACCCAGAGTTCGCCGGGTTCGCCCATTGACACTTCCGTCCCGTCGTCATCGCGAACCGAAATTTCGGTCGAGGGGATCGGCAATCCAATCGAGCCGCTGAATTCTGTGATTCCGGGAGGGTTCGCCGTCACGACCGGCGCGGTTTCCGTGAGCCCGTAACCCTCCAGGATGGCGACGCCGGTTACCGCCTGCCAGCGGTCCGCGACCGCCTTCTGAACGGCCATGCCGCCGCCGACCGCAAGTTTCAGCCTGGAAAAGTCGAGCCTCGTGAAGGCGTCGTCGTGCAGCAGTACGTTGTAGAGCGTGTTGACACCGGTGATCGCGGTGAATTTCCATCTCGAAAGTTCGGTGACGAAGGCCGGAATGTCTCTCGGATTGGTGATCAGCACGTTCAACCCGCCGAGACTCATGTAGCTGAGACAGTTCACGGACAGGCAGAAGATGTGATAGAGCGGCAGGGGACTGACGATGATTTCCTCGCCGGGTATCATGTACCGGGAAAACCACGTGCTGACCTGCAGCATATTGGCCACCATATTCCCGTGCGTGAGCATCGCGCCCTTGGCGACACCGGTCGTGCCACCGGTGTACTGCAGAAAACACAGATCGTCAGGACCGATCTCCGGTGCCTCGAGCGAGTACCGACGACTTTTCGAAAGGGCTTGTCGCAGGCTGAGCGCACCGGGAACCCGGTAGTCACGAACGAGTTTTTTCACGTGCCTGACGACCAGGTCGGTGACAAGTCCCTTCGGAAAACCCAGCAGGTCGCCGATGCGGGAAATGATGACGTGTCGCACCCGGGTATGCGGAAGGGCCTCGGCGAGCACGGCCGCATGATTCTCGAGTACCACGATCGCGATGGCACCGCTGTCATGCAGTTGATGGCGCAATTCGCTAGCCGTGTACAGGGGATTGACCGGTACCGCGATGAGTCCCGCTCTCAGGATGCCGAACAGACATACGGGGTACTGCAGCAGATTGGGCATCATCAGCGCGACGCGATCGCCCGGCTCGAGTCCGAGGCCCTGCTGCAAATAAGCCGCGAACCGGAGACTCAGCGCATCGAGTTGGCGATAGTCAATGGTGGTGCCCATGTTCGAGAAGGCCGGACGGTCACTGTATCGTTCGCAGGTCTCGGAAAACACCTCGACAACCGATTCGAATCTCGACGCATCAATGGTTGCCGGAATCCCGGACGGGTAGTGGTCAAGCCAGATTTTTTTCAAGTGATTTCCCCGGCGATCAGGCGGCGTTGGTAAAGACTTGTCTTGTGATATCCGGGTCGGCCTGCTCCGTGACGTGTCGCTGCCGCTCGCCGCGCAGCAGGTAAATTCCCGTGGCCAGCAGCACGACGAGGGTAATGGTCAACAGGACAATGATCGTCAGTAGCGTACCGAATGGACGCTCGCCCGCCGCCGCTGTCCGCGCCTTGGCGAGACCGTCCTGGAGTTCGGCGATCTTTCCGGCCTGCAGGTCGATCAGGCGCTGCTGCTTGTCGATTACGCCATCCATCCGGCCCTGCTGCGCCTGCAGCGTTTCGACCTGCCGTCCCCGTGATTCCGCCAGTTCCCTTGCCAGCGACACGGTCTGTTCGAGGTTGGCGACGTACTGGGAAGAGGCGATGGTGTATGCCCCGGCTTCGACTTTCTCGCCCTCTCTGGACATGATGGCAAGCCGGGCATCCGGGGATGTCTCCCCTTCCTCACCGATATCGGGATCCGGCTGTCGCGTATTCAGCAAAGGTGCGTCGGCAGAACCTTCTGCGGCAGGCTCTGCCGTTGACACGACCTCTGCCGGTGCCGGGGTTTCTTCGACGGCCACCGGGTTCTCCGAAACCGGCAGATCAGGCGTACTGTCGGCTGTCGGCGCCGGGGGCGCGACAACCGCCGCAGGCGAGAGCAGCGCTGGAGGAAACGGTGGCTCCCGGACGTCCTCCGGAGTCAACTCGCCCGGAACAGGAATCCTCAGGACGGCGTCCGCCATCAACAGATCGATATTGCCATTGATGAAGGCATCGGGGTTCGACTCGAAAATCTCAAGGGTGAGCTGTTCGACCGCATCCCGGGAACCGGGTCGATACCGGCTTGCGATCCCGAACAGCGTATCCCCGGGCCGCGCAAGGTAGTGCGTACCCGTCAGTGGCGGTGCGGCGGGCACGACGACATTGTGCCTCACCGGATAGGGTGGACCTGCGGGCACGGACTCGCCGGTTATGACCGCAGCTGGCGGGTGTTTCACCGGACTCCGGGGCCGTTCGCCCGAGACACGCGGTTGATCACCCACTATCGACGGCGGCGGGGCAGGGCCCACCGAGATATTCACTTCCCGCAGCAGGCGGCCGCCTGTTCCCTCGACCTCGACGAGCAGGTCGAGCGTTGGTTCGGTAAGTGGTTCGTCAGAGGTGATCCGCAGCACGGGTTCGCCTCCGGCGTTGAGCGCAGGACGAGTTTCCAGACGGGCGATGAAAGGTGTTCTCCCAATCCCCTCCCAGGCGAAATCGGAAGGGGGAGCGATCCGCGTTTCAAGCGTTTCCAGGTCGCCGGGTTCCACGGCCAGCAGGCGAATTTCCGCGACAAGCGGCTCGTTGAGGCGACTTGAAACCGAGAGTTCGCCGAGACCGAGTGCGAGAAGCGTCGCCGGAGCCAGGAGGCTCGCTACCAGTGTGAGAGCTGCGGGGCTAATCGAATGGCAATTGAGCGAAGCGTCATGCCTCGCCGTATGGGTCGGCCCATTCATCCGCATAACCTGCTCATCCGTCGAAATCGAGCTTTACCGGTGTCGAAAATTCATAAAAATAGCCGCAATGGAAACGGACCCGACGCTGCCTTGCCAGATTCGTCTGGAAGGCCGGTGACACAGGGCGCGTTTATCGCGGTCTTCGGGCATGGCGCGTACGCTTATGTTACGCGACAGGCGTTACCGCGTCGGTCAAGACTAATGGGTCCCTTTCCGCGAGGTCAGTGACCGGGCGATCAGTAAAGCCCGAAAACCGGCGGGAATCAAGCACAGGATCAACAGGTTCATTTGTCAGGGTTTCATCATCGGACGATTTGCGGGATTTCGCCCGGGACCCGGATGCAATCCCGCGGGATTGTGCCGAGGTTGCGCGAGGACACCCGTTGTCGACCTTGTCCTGAACCCGACAGCAAGCGACAGGAAAACGCAAAATGGCAGGTATACGTGTAAGCAAATCCGATCTGGCCCACATATTCGGTGTGGACACGGTCATGGTGGATGTCTGGCTCAAGCAGGGAATTCCCTACATCAAGAAACCCGGGTCGAGCAGGGGGGCGTTACAAACCGAGCGGGAGTGGATATTCGACACCTCGGAGGCCATCGAGTGGCGAATATCCATGGTGATTGGTGATTCCGCCGTAGTGTGAAGGGGATTCGCTACCGCGAGCCCCCCGTGTTCCATCATCTGAGTGTCCTGAACACACCGCATGGACAGTCCCCAGTCCATGAAGTCAGTTCAGGGTCGAGACCAGTGATGCGCCCAGACCCGAGACGATGATATAGGCGTTGAGGGTCAACAGGAGTGTGCTTGCGGCCAGCAGCATGAACAGCCGTTTTCCCGGTGACTTGAAGGGGCAATTGCAGGAATCGCTGCGCATCGAATCGGTATCCTTATCTCATGATGGTCATCCAGGCTCTTCCTTGGATGCCGGCCAATTATAATATAAGTAATTAATAAAGTTAATAGGGACTGAATTACCATGGTCCGCGCCGGGAATTGACGCTGTATCTCTTCTCGACGGGCCCGCGGATTCCCTTGTCGGGAGGGGCTTGAGACTATGTATCGCCGGGTCGGCCGGATGCATCGCCGTCCGCCCAGCGAGTGTTGTGGTGCTGTAACGCGATTGCCGGAAAATGACATACCATCTTGCGCCGGATTTTCGTTCGTCATCAAGGCGCGACAACAGGCGCATCGTCGAACGATGCAACTATTGTCGCAACACTGGGGACTGACGAAAGGACAAGCAAGATGGTATGTCAATTGACAGAAATCGCCTAAGGTAGGGCCCGGCGGACGACGTACCCCGCGCGACCGTTTTCGGGTCCCCGATACCAACCGCCCCTCGGGGTATTCACGGCCCATGGATCTGTCCGAACCCACCTTGATATCCAGGATGCCCTATGCCGCGAGGCAACGATTGCGTGCCGTGAGGGCGGCGCTCGCGGGCGGGTTGCTGCTTGTCACATTCATGGCCGGGACCCGCGACGCCTTCGGAGACCTGCCGGCGGAAATGGGTCTCGTCATCCGGAAGGCAGAAGCCGCAGGCTGGCGTGTATCGGGGCTCGACACGCGCTCGCGGCTGACGCCCGACGGCGGTATCGCGATCACGGTGACCGCTGACGCGATCGATCTGCCGACGGCCGGAGAAACGTTCAGGAACCTGCGGTTCGACTGTGGACGCCTCTCGATTTCCCGCGCCGGTGTGTCATGCGAGTCTGCCTGGCTGAGGCTGGAACACCCGGTCCTTCGTCCGATCGCATTTCATGTGCGGCTATCGGTAGCGCATGACGGCGCAATCAAGGTGTCGTTCGACGGATTGCCTGCCCGCGTCGGGGAAATATCCGGCACCGTGACCTACACGGGGGGCGCCTGGAAAGTCGACGTCCGGATAGCGGGACTCGGGCTGGAAATTGTCGAGCACTGGCTTTCCCGGGAAGCGCTGACGCTGGACGGCACGATCGACGCTCGCGTACTGGTACACGGCGATGGTTCCGGACCGATGTCAGTGACGTTGCGAGGCGTGGCCGACGGCCTCGATTTCAGTAACAGCGACAGCACCGCCGTCGGGGAGACTTTGGCGACGCGATTCGAGCTGCACGCGGAACGCAAGGACACATCGTGGGTCGTTGACGGAAAAATCGGCGTGGACCGCGGGCAATTGTATCTGGACCCGGTGTTTGTCGAGGTCCCCAACGACGGTATCCAGGTCTATGGACGGGGAAAGTGGGACGTGGCCGCGGGCGAGATTCGTCTCACGCAAGTCGACTTTTCTCACCCGGGCGTGATGCGGGCCAGACTCAGTGGCATCGTTGCGACCTCCGGCGCCTCCGAACCGAAGTCCCTCCAATTCACACTGGACGAGGCGGTATTTCCAGACGTCTATGACACCTATCTGCAGCCACTGCTGATCGGTTCGGCGCTTGACAGTCTGGAGACATCCGGGACACTGTCGGGAGAGGTCCGCTACCACAACGGTGCGGTCAACTGGCTGACCCTCAGGCCCCGGGCGCTGTCCGCCAACGATACCCTGGGCCGGTTTGCGCTCGGGGGACTGGACGGCCGTTTCGTCTGGCGTGACGACGGCCGCCCGGCGCGATCCCGGATCGCGTTTTCGTCCGGGGAAATTTACCGCGTTGGCATCGGTGCGGGCGAAGTATTTCTGGATGCGACGGGCAAGTCGCTCGCACTGTCGCGTCCGACCCGCATCCCGGTACTCGACGGGGAACTGCTGGTGGAGACGTTCGAACTGGACGACGTCTCGGATCCGCTGTCCGGCTGGCGGTTCGACGGCGCACTGACCCCGGTGTCGATGGAGTCGGTCACCGATGCCATCGGCTGGCCGTCCATGTCGGGGAAACTGTCCGGTATGGTGCCGGATGTGCGCTATGCCGACGGGACCCTGACGTTCGGCGGCGCCCTGCTGATGCGAGTGTTCGAAGGCACCGTCTCGATCAGCCACCTGGTGCTGAGGAATCCTTTCGGTGTGGCGCCACACCTGAACGCCGATGTACGACTGGGCGACATTGATCTGGACGCGCTCACCCGGCGTTTCTCGTTTGGTCGAATGACGGGCCGACTGGACGGACATGTCCTGGGACTGGAGATGTCAAACTGGGCCGCATCGCGGTTCGACGCCTGGATCGGGACACCCGCCGACGACAGGTCGCGGCACCGAATCAGTCAGAAAGCCGTCGAAAGCATCACGAGCATCGGCGGCGGTGCGACGGGCGTCCTTTCGACCGGATTTCTCAGCCTGTTCAAAAGCTTTGCCTATGATCGCATCGGGTTGAACTGCCGCCTGCGAGGCGGCGTGTGTGCCATGGGGGGTGTGGCTCCCGCGAAGGGCGGGGGATACTACATCGTCAAGGGCAAATGGCTGCCCAGGATCGACGTCATCGGGCATTCGCACGACGTCGACTGGCAGGACCTCGTGGATCGCCTCGTCAATCTGAATCTCGAGAACCAGCCTGTCATCGAATAGGGGTGTGTCCCGAATCCCGGTGCGACCCTGACGCCGGTGTCTGCTAGAGTTTAGAAAGTTCCGACTCCGCGAAAGGATCAAAGCCATGCCATACACTAGAGTGATGACCGCGATGTTTATGGGTCTGGTGACGGTTTCCTGCGTCACCATCAACGTTTACTTCCCTGCAGCGGCGGCAGACGACGCCGCCAAGACGATCGTGCGGGATGTGCTCGGTGAGACACCGGCGCCGGAAGACGGAGACGCGACAAAGCGCGACGGAGAAGCGAACGCGGGTGGGATAACGTGGATCGCGGGTGCGGGAGCCCTGATGCTCGATTTCGTGGTGACGCCCGCCCGGGCCGAGGCCGATCTCAAGATCAATACACCGGCAATCTCCTCGATCCGTGCGAGACTGAGACAGCGGCAGCCCCGTTTGAATCCCTATGTCCGCAGCGGCGCGGTCGGTCTGACGCGTAACGGACTGCTCGCCGTTCGCGATCAGGGGGTGATACCCCTCAAGGACCGCAACGCGGTGCGAAAGCTCGTCGCGGACGAGAACAATGACCGAAACGCCCTGTACCGTGAGATCGCCAGTGGCAATGGCCACCCCGAATGGGAGAAGGACATTCGCGAGACGTTCGCCCGTGTCTGGGTTCAGGAGTCCCCGTCCGGCACCTGGTACCAGGACGCAAAGGGCGCCTGGAAACGCAAATAGCGAGATGCCTGAACCGGTTTGCCGTTATCGGGGTCGTCGGGCAGAATCGCCGGGATGAGCCAGAAACTGGAATACGCAGTCGATTCGCTGAATGCGGCCGTCTGGCACCAGGATATTTCGAAGCTTCCCTGGTGGAAGGCTTCCCTGGTGTGGGTGGCCCGCGCCGTGTACGCAATGGTCCGCGACATGACCGACGGTCAGCTATCGCTGCGCGCCATGAGCCTGGTCTACACGACACTGATCTCTTTCGTACCCTTGATCGCGGTAAGCTTTTCCGTGCTCAAGGCCTTCGGCGTCCACAATCAGGTCGAACCCATGCTGCTCAGTGTCCTGGAGCCGCTGGGTGTGCAGGGCGTGGAGTTTGCCAATGACATCATCGGGTTCGTCGACAACATCAAGGTCGGCGTCCTCGGATCTCTCGGGATCGGGCTGCTGTTCTATACCGTGATCTCCCTGGTGCAGAAGGTCGAATCGGCCTTCAACTATACCTGGCGCGTACGCCGCAACCGCTCGTTTACGTCGCGGTTGAGCAACTATCTGACGGTTATTCTGATCGGCCCGGTACTCATCTTCACGGCGATCGGCGTCACGGCCTCGCTGATGGACTCCGAGGTCGTGAAGGCGATGGTGGCGATCGAGCCCTTCGGCTATATCTACCGCGCAACGACCCTGACCGTACCCTACCTGCTGGTCGGTATCGCATTCACGATCACCTACATCCTGATCCCCAACACAAAGGTCAACCCCTCTGCCGCACTGACGGGAGGGCTCACGGCCGGCATCCTGTGGAACGTAACGGGCAAGCTCTTCGCCACCTTCATGGTCCAGTCCGCCAAGTACACCGCGATCTATTCCGGATTCGCGATCGTGCTGCTTTTCATGATATGGGTCTACCTGAGCTGGCTCATCATGCTGGTCGGCGCCAGCGTGGCTTTCTACCAGCAGCACCCTGAGTACCTCGCGGTAGGCAGTCATCAGACCGACCTGAGTATCCGGCTCAGGGAGCGCTTCGGTTTGCGGTTGATGAACCTGATCGCAAGGGATTTCTACGGGGGCGGCCCGGGCTGGACGCTGGACCGGCTCGCGCAGCGGCTGAATATTTCCGCCCAGTCCGTCTCGGGACTGCTCGACGCCCTGGAGGGACGAGGGCTGCTGCTGCGCACCGACCGGTATCCAACCACCTATGTGCCCGGGCAACCCCTGGAGCAGACGAAGGTGAGGGATGTCCTGGAAGCCGTGCGCAGCGCCAATGAAAACCTCGTTACGGGAACGGTGACGGACCCGGATGCAGAGGCGGTGGACGCGGTCTTCCGCCGGATCGATACGGCCGTCGATGTATCGCTGAACGGACTCACGGTCAAGGAGATGGCGATATCGGAAGACTCGCAGAATGAGGTCACCTCCCTGGACGCGTACCAGGGTGAGAAAGAGGGGCGCGAACCGGGCCGATTGGACGATGACTGAATACGCGACGCTCGAAGCGCTGGGTGCCGCACTGCGAGAGTTCGTCCGGGAGCGCGAGTGGGAGCGGTTCCATTCCCCCAAGAATCTCTCCATGGCGCTGATGGTCGAGGCGGCCGAGCTTGCCGAGCATTTTCAATGGCTCGAGGGTGGGGAATCGGCGAACCTCGATGCGGAAACCCGGCGTGAGGTGTCCCACGAGTTGGCGGATGTACTCGTTTACCTGGTTCGACTCGCGGACCGTCTTGATGTCGACCTGCTGGAGGCGGTGTCGGAAAAGATGCGCATCAATGCCGAGAAGTATCCCGCGGACAAGGTCAGGGGCAGCGCCCGCAAGTACAACCGGTATTGAACGCACGCGCCTGCGAACGCGACGCTCGCACGTTGGCGCCGCGAATACACTCCAGAGACGACCGATATGGCGGACACAGTGGCCTGATTCGCGCCGGCTGTACGTAGTGAACCGGTGTGGCGATCCTGTCGTATCGTGGATGTTTTTAACAGGAAAGTGCTTCGTGACGGGCCGGATGAGCCGGCGAGCACCCCGAACCGGCTATCGAGATGAATGAAACACCCGATCGGAACGTGAGCGGTGATGGCGACGGTGTCGCCCAGCCGATCGTCGAGGTGAGGCACGACGGCGGCCTGGTCACGCTCCTGGGTACGGCGCACGTCTCACGCGCGAGCGCCGACAAGGTGAGAGAACTGCTGGCAACGGGCGAGTTCGATTCCGTCGCGGTGGAACTGTGCCCGAGCCGCTACAACGCCGTCATCGATCCTGATGCCCT
The DNA here is from genome assembly GCA_034722015.1 of Pseudomonadota bacterium. Classification (GTDB taxonomy): domain Bacteria; phylum Pseudomonadota; class Gammaproteobacteria; order JAJDOJ01; family JAJDOJ01; genus JAJDOJ01. Next base: position 3,620 of record JAYENI010000109.1, on the reverse strand, counting down.
GGCCCGCATGGATCTGTTCAAGGTATTTCGCGAGGGGAAGGCCATGATGGTCACGGCCAGCCTGGCGCTGGGGGCCTACCAGCAGCGCCTGGCCGATCAGTTCGGCATCCGTCCCGGCGAGGAGATGCGGGTCGCGATTGAACTTGCCAACGGGGCGGGATTACCCGTCCTGCTGATCGACCGGGAAATCGGTGTGACGCTGAAGCGGGTCTACCGGAATGTCCCCTGGTGGCGGCGCTTTGCCCTGTTGTCGGGGCTGCTCGCCAGTGTGATCTCTTCGGAGGAGGTCAGTGAGGAGGAAATCGAGCGACTCAAGGAAGGCGACATCCTGGAGACGACCTTTGGACAGTTCGCGGACCAGGCACGGGAACTGTACGACCCCTTGATCGCCGAGCGGGATCACTACATGGCGGCCGGTCTGGAGGATGCACTGGTGGACAAACAGGGGCACCGGATCCTTGCGGTGGTTGGTGCCGGCCATCTCAAGGGTATCGAAGAACACCTCGAGCGCGGCGTGGAGAATCCCCGTGCCATCATCGAGTCGCTCGACGTGGTGCCGGCGGGCGCCCGTTGGCCGCGATATATCCCCTGGGTGATCGTTGCCCTGGTGCTCCTCGGGTTCGGTATCGGATTTTCGCGAAGCCCTGATCTCGGATGGCGACTGGTGCTCGACTGGGTATTGATCAACGGGGGTTTGTCGGCACTGGGTGCGTTGATCGCCGCGGCGCATCCGCTGACCGTCGTCACGGCATTCCTGGCCGCGCCGCTGACCTCCCTGAATCCCACCATCGGCGCCGGTATGGTCACGGCCGGGGCAGAGATGTTCCTGCGCAAGCCGGAGGTGGGCGACTTCGCGCGCCTTCGTGAGGATACCGCGCACCTGGCGGGATGGCGTCACAATCGTGTCGCGCGCACCCTGGCGGTGTTCATGCTCAGCACCCTGGGGTCCGCGATCGGGACCTATGTCGCGGGTTTCAGGATCTTCGGCCGATTGGCGGGCGGTTGAGGGGAATCCTTGCTGTCTATCGGCCCTTCGTACCGGGGCATCATCCAGAAAGGACCCAGGTCCTCACGTTCCCACCAAAGCCCCGTCCGCTTCCGTGTCTCCGGGTCCGTAAATCGGTACTGGTAAGCGTTGATGCGCAAGTAACGTGGCCCGGTCTCTGGAAAAGGGTTCTCCTCCAGCAAGCCGACCACCTCGCCCGAGTTCTCCTGCAATCTGCGCAGGAATGGCTCGAGCAACTGCAGGAACACCGGGTGCATCGGGACGAACCACATCATCCAGTCGAGCCGCGGCTGGTGGGGGACGATAAACCGCGGGGCACGGTCCGGGTCCTCCGGTTTGTAACGAAACCGGTAGGGTCTCCATATCTCCCCGTCGATCGACCCTTCTATCAGGATCTCGATCCGGTCCGTCTTCATGGTGGGGAATACGTGGTAGCGGCTGGTCAGTCGAAAAGGCCGGATGTTTTCCGTGAGCCAGGCAACCGGTTCCGGGTTTCGGCGCCCGTAGATCATCTCCCACGACTGCGCGGTGGAGACGAAAAAAATCAACAGGGACACCCCGCCCGCGAATCGGAGATTCAACCACCCCGGCTCGGTGCGGAACCGGTCGCTCGACTCGATGCGCCGTAACACAAACTCCGGGATTGCACGGCGCACGGCACGGTCGTCGAAAAGAAACAGGCATAGCAGGATGACCAGTGGATTGACGTAACTGTGGTTGCTGGTCAACAGGATGAGGCCCTGGTGGCCGAGGGTGAGCCAGGCGGCGACGAGCCGGGGACCCCGTGGCAGTAACATCATGAAAGGCACGACAATCTCGATGAACAGCACGGATCCGGTGGCGAATTTCAGGAGGCTGTCCGGCAACTGGTGAGCGTACCAGGACAGCGAATGAGGCAGTGGCTGGACCTCGAAATAGTAATTTAGTGCCGTGAGGTCCGACCAGGATTCGTCGCCCGACATGACCTTGGACAATCCGGACAGAAGTCGAAGCCGGAACAGCAGCCAACGGTACATCCAGATCACGGCGCGCGACCCGTTATCCAGAAAGATGGCAAGGAATCCGGCCTCGAGGAGCAGATAATCCCACTGGAAGTTGAGGAAGATCTGGCCGGCGTGAAATACGGAGAGGAAAAGGACGAACAGCGCGATCAGGGAGGCCCTGATCCAGACGCCGAAGAAGAGCAGCAGAGAAAAAACACAACCCGCCACGCATGCCGCCCGCAGCGCGCCGTCGCCCGCGTTGATCCAGAACAGGGTGGGAAGTTTGAGAAATCGTTCCAGCGCGGAACGGTCCGACAGGAAAGCCAGCTTCTCCTGCAGGGGGAGAATCCCGTTCTCACCCACCAATCCCACGATCTGGAACCCGAGAGAAGCAAACGCCGCCAGGTAGATCAGGGCAAGGAGACGAGGAAACAGCCAGATGATCAGGCGATAGTCATCCGGATCCAGTGAACGTTTCCATCGTTGCGCGGGGCGGAAACGGGACAGGTTCACTCAGGTTCCTGAAGACAACATTGCGGAATGCAAACGGTTTCAGATAAATCGTCGGGGCGCCGGATCATAGCTGGACAGGAGTTGGTCACTGGCCCACACGCTATCCGAAAACAAGGGTAGGGAGCAAGCGGGTGTTACCCCAGCGCGGCTGGACCAACGATCCCTTTCTGGCGCAAGTGATCTGTAGCCACCTCAGATACAGATAGCGGGGGCTACCCCGGATTTGGCAGCCAGTCTGCCGAGAGTTTCAGAAAGCTTCGCTCGCCCGTGATCGCCGGGTCTGCAATGAACACGGGACCACCGTTCTCGGGAGCCACTTAGGAATAGCGGATCCCCGAGATCGCGGGCCCGGATTTTCTGGTGAGACGAATCAGGCTGATTACAGCGAAACGGGTGCTGGACACTCGAATTAATGCTTGCAGTGCACAACTTCATCTCATCAACCATTCGAACCGTCGAAGCGATCGGACGGAGCGCGGAATAGCGTAGCATGGATCAGGGAAGGCGAAGTGCATCGCGTGGTACCGGGGGCGGGAATCGAACCCGCACTTTCTTGCGAAAACCAGATTTTGAGTCTGGCCGCACCGTTCGGAAAATCTAAATATTCCAAGAGGTTACATGCCACCGTCGGCGGCTACTATCCCGCACCTATACGCTTACCTATACGCTCGGGCACCGCTACACTCCGGATTCTACAACCCTCGGAGTCCCACAATGCCCCTACCAGATTACGACCTCACCGATATCGATGACCAGGGCCGCGCCCGGTTGAAGGCAAATCCCGACGCCGTCGAGCAGTTCATGAAGGTGGTCTCCGGATGTCCCTGTGACGAGTGCCCCATGGCCAGGGTGCGCCGGGTCGAGTGCCGGACATTCAAAGGGTGGGTGCAGACTGGAAAGTGCTGACCTACACTTATTGCGTTCAGCCGTCTAGCGGTGGGGTGATATACGACAGATTGGGGTAAAACATCACCCCATTTTGTCGCCCATTCAATGTTGAACTAAACCGCTTCGCGGCAGCTTTTTCCCATCCCTGATTTACGCGTGTGACGAGCGTGTCGTCCAGACTCGGAGAGGACCGATGTTGGTTCTTTGATGAGGAGTAAGGACGATGACGC
>JAYENI010000108.1:0-2369 GCA_034722015.1 Pseudomonadota bacterium | reverse complement strand
GTGTGCGGCTCATTCGCCCGTAGCGGATCGGGACGAGCCTCGGGACTCTGGTCGTGTCCTGTTGCGCCAGGATTGTCAGAGGATCAGGACGCCCGGCCTCTCCGGACAACTCCGCGTGGGCTTCCAGTGGCACGGTTTCACGCCGTTGCCTTCCCTCTTCGCGCCGTGTGCGAGGAGTCGCTCGCGGGTGAATCAATCCGAGATCCAGTGTACCGATGCAACTCGTCATGTCTTCTCTCCTTGATTGGTTCTGGACCTGGAACTGGCGCGGTTCTGTCTACACTGAATTCGGCTTCGAGTCGCGGCGGTGGGGTGCTAGTGGATGATGCGTCGCTGAGCGGATTCGCTTCCTGTCGCGAACCCGGGCTCAGCGCCCTGATTCTTCGTTATCCGACGCCGGATCGTAGATCACCACGTGTTCCTGCTCGTTCGGGTCGTTACGGACGACAATCGCGCGTGCCGGTTCGGTGTCGCTGAGGTTGACCGGCTGGTGCGGAACGTCCGGCGGGATGAAGATGAAATCGCCGGGACCATTGATCACCGATTGCTTCAGCCCCTCGCCGTAACGCGTCTCCACCCGGCCCTCCATCAGGTAGACGGCGCTCTCGTATCCCTTGTGGCGATGGGGCTCCGCCGAGGCGCCCGGCGGGATCACCACGATGTTCATCGACAGGCCCTTTGCTCCCACCGTGTCACCCGAGATACCGACGAAATTCGGCAGCTTCTGTACCGTCATGATCTCCACTGGCGAGTGCACTACCACGATCTCCGCGCCGGATCCTTCCGCCCCGGTCCCTGAAGCTTCGCCGTTGTCGGCGAGGGCGCTCGACGCAGATATTCCTGATAACAGCGCCGCACAGGTTATCCGGACAGAAACAGACGTTTGACGCCTCGGCCCGCTGGTTCCTCCCGATCTCACGTTGACAATCCTCCCGGGAATTTCTCCCGCCCCGTTTCGATAGCGATCCCCAGGCGTTCAACACCGATAGAATTGCCCGGCTACCTTTGCATGATACCGCCATGACCGGCATCGAGTCCGCGGATCACCATCCCGGCCGTACGTTCGACAAGCGTATCGATGTCCGGGGCACCCACAGACTCCGGAGAGAGTTTTCCGTCGATCAGCAGGTTGGACAGGCCATGGACCAGAGCCCAGGTGCCGGCCGCCCCTTCGGCCGGCGTGACGGCCGGCTCGGCGCACCGGCTCAGGCGCTCCCCCACCGCCTCCCGGATGGGCTCAAAACTGGCCGCCCCCGCCTGCGCCAGATCCGGGTCCTGCTCGAACGCCTCGCACAGCGAGTCGCTGAACATCAGACGGAACAGGTCCGGGTTCGCGAGGGCAAACCGCACGTAACCCAGCGCGAGCGCCTGCATCCGGACCTCAGGTTCCACGGCCCCACGCGAGGCAACCCCGGCGTCGAGCATCGCCCGCAACCGGGCAAATCCCCTCACCGCCACCGCTGCAAGCACGGCCGTCTTGTCCCTGAAGTGGCCGTAGGGCGCGGTCTGAGAAACCCCTGCGTCGCGCGCCAGGGCGCGCAGGCTGAGCTTTTCCACCCCCCCGGACTCCAGCAACTTCAGCGCCGCCGTCACCAGGGCCTCCCTGAGGTCGCCATGGTGGTAGTTCCCCGATTTTCCGGTCGTCATCGCGCCTCCGGACGATCGACAAAACAGTTTGTTCGACCCAATCTTGACATCTATCAGATGAGGATTAAACTAAACGTTGTCAACTTAACGCCGTAAAGTTTGGAGGCACACATGAATCGTCGCGAATTTCTTCAGGCATCCGCCGCTGCCGGTCTGACGCTGGCAGCCGGCCCTCGCGCCATGGCGACCGACCCGCGAGTCATCCCCGGTCCGAAAGCGTCTTCCTGGTTGTCGCTGCTGGGACAGGGCCTCGGGGACGGTCACGACTACCGTCCCGAGGTGACGGGGCGGATCCCCGATTCACTTCGCGGGACGCTCTACCGCAACGGGCCGGGCCTGTTCGAACGCAACGGCTACGGCAAGCAGCACCTGCTCGATGGCGATGGAATGATTCAGGCCTTCGATATCGGGCCCGAAGGGGCAAGGTATCGCAACCACTTCGTGCGCACGCCCAAATACCTTGCCGAAGAGGCTGCCGGGCGGTTTCTCGAACCAACCTGGACGACGCTGGCGCCGCAATGGCACAACAACCTGCCGGGGTATCCGACCGAATCGCAGGCCGGTATCACGCCCGTGGTACACCATGACAGGCTGTTCGCGCTGGACGAGGTGGGCGAGCCTTTCGAACTCGATCCCGACACACTGGAGGACCGGGGGCAGCGCCCGATCGTGGCCTCCGATGCCCCTGACAGCTGGAAGGCCCACACGAAGATCGACGGCGC
>JAYENI010000107.1:15995-35205 GCA_034722015.1 Pseudomonadota bacterium | reverse complement strand
TTGCGGCTGCGGCTGCGGTTGCGGCTTGGGTTCCGGCTTGGGTTCCGGCTTGGGTTCCGGCTTGGGTTCCGGCTTGGGCGCTGGCGACACCTTGATGGTAAAGCGTTGGGTGTCCGAATCCTCTCCGTCGGAAACCTTGACGCTGACGCTGTGCGACCCGACGTCTCCCGCTCCCGGCGTACCGGAAAGGGTCGCCTTGCTCAGGGTCAACCAGTTCGGTTTCTTCGGCGCGGAAAAGCTCAATTTGTCTCCGTCCGGATCCGTTGCGGAAATCTTGTACTGGTAGGATTTGCCGACTTGCGCAGACGTCGGCGCCTTGCTGGTGATGCGCGGAGGATCGTTGACCTCGAACACCTTGACGGTCACCCTGGCCGAGTCGCTCTCACCCGACTCGTCCTGAACCGAGTAACGAAAGGTATCGGTGCCATGGAACCCCCCCTTGGGCCGGTAGACGAGTTTCGCTGACGTGCCACTACCCGAACGGTCGACACTGCCCCCTTTTTCGGTGCGATCGTCAAAGCTCAAGATCCGTGGGCTATCGCCGTCATCGGGATCCCTGTCATTGTTCAGTACGTCCAGGGCTTCCTTGCCGTCTTCTGCGACGGTAAACGTGTCGTCCCGGGCATCGGGACGGTCATTGGCGCCGGTCACGGTGATCGTCAGCGTTGCACTTCCCGACGCCCCGTCGGTATCAATTACCAGGTAGGGAAATTCTTCCTGGACCTGGGCGCCCTGGGCGAGCGAGTGGGTCGCCGAGCGGTCGTTGTCGATGCTGTAGACGTATTCACCGTTGGCCGCCCACTGCAGATCACCGTAGATCCCTGCCACTGACCCGGGCGCGGACACACCACCCACTTCCGCAATGGTCAGTCGGCTAGGCGGATCTTCGACGTCGGTATCGTTGAGAACCAGATTGCCCGAGACCGACAAAACCGGTCCATCCTCCGTAATAGCGTTGCTGTCCGGACCGGCGATCGGCGCATTGACGCCGACCTTCCAGGAAAATGACCTGACGTCGGAAATCCCTTCGCTGTCAGTCACCTGCGCGACTACGGGGAACTCCCCTTGCAGCGAGGGAACGCCGGAGATCGTGCCCGTCCCGGAATCAATAGCCAGTCCCGGAGGCAGGCCGGTCGCGGAGAAAATCAGCGCCTGACCAGGGTCCGGATCGGTCGCCTTGAGGATGACCGGTACGATCGCGTGTCTCAGAGTCGCACCCTGGTTGCCCGGGTGGGTCAGTGAGGGGGGATCGTTGACATGGGTGACCTTCACCCGGACCGTCGCGGTGTCGTTCAGGCCCTGCCCGGTCAGCAGCGTGTAGGTGAATGATTCCGTCCCCTCGAAATCCGGCACCGGGCGATAGGTCAGTGCATTCCCCGGTCCAGCCCCCGAAATGCTGACCTCGCCGTCGTGGTCCGGCGTTCCAACTTCGATGATCTCGTACGACGCGCCCGGGGTCGCCTCGAGATCGTTCTTGAGAACTTCCAGCAGGTCACCGGCACTGTCTTCCTGCACCGAAAACTCATCCGCCAACGCGGTGGATTCGATGAGTACCCTCGTGACGCCTGACCGGGACTTGTCGAAATTGTCGGTAACCGTCAACTGGAATTCGAGGATCGTGGGTGCTTCCACGGCAGGGGCGATAAACCATGCTGACGGCTTGTCGGCATCCTGCAGTTCGACCCTGATTCCCCGGGGATCAATTTCCGACACGCCCCCGATTCGACTGTCGACGCCGTCCAGCTGCACCCACCGGTAACTGACGATATTGTTGAAATCATCAGTTACGTCGCTGGTCAAGTTGACCCTGGCGTGTTCTCGCGCGGAAATTGGCGCCGTCTGACTGGCGATTTCCGGCGCCTGGTTGACCCCGTCCCCCGCATCGTCGACAACGCTGCAACCCGCGGCGGAGAATATGTATATGAATAAAAGACCTCGAACGAGGCCTAGCGCTCTCATTGCATCCATCTTACAGCCCACCCCTTGAGGGAGAATCCTTCCCCCAATTAAGCTCAGTCCCTTGAGTTTTCCTCACTTCACAGGAATCTGTCGATGCCTGCGTTTCCTTCTAAAACCCGTCGCCCTTTTCAGGGGCACTTCTCAAGTACCGCCGCCTGCCCCTGGGTCAGCACAGCGAACCATACATCCGCAATCTTGCCATAACCGGTCTGGTTGGGATGTATTCCGTCTTCAAGATCCTGCGGGTATTCCAGGGCCGCGTGCAAGTCTACGACCCTTACCTCGTCCGGATAGGACAGATTTGCCGGATCCGTCGCCCTGGCAGCCGCCATCGCGGCCACGTTGTCGTTGAACACCGAGATATCCGGATGGGCGGGGACCTGATCGATGATCCGCGCCAGCAGGACGGTGACCGGGTGCCCGCCCTCACTGGTCTCCCAACGATCGATTTCGTCCAGGACGGCACTGACATCCGCCGGGCTCGTGCTCAAACCATGGGTTCCGGTGTGTAACAACACAACATCAGACGGATTCGCCTCAAGCCACCCATAAATGCCGCCACCCGTATCGGGGTTCCCGTACGCCAGTTCGTAGGCGGTCGCCACCGGGTGCCCCTCATGTTCCGGATCCACCCCGGTGACAGCGCCACCGGCACTGAGGGTGCCCACGAAATCCACCTCGTAACCTGCCTGTGACAGCGCAGTGGAAAGCGGACCGCGAAACCCGACTCGCTGCTCGACGGTCGGCAGCTGGGCATCACCATCCGTAACGCCCGCGGTGATCTCGTCACCGAGCGCCATGATCGTTTGATGGACAATGACGATTGCCGAGCGTGTCTCCACACTACCCGCCGGGTCTTCAATCGAATAAATGAAACTGTCCTCGCCCCGCAGCGCCCCGGGTGTCGGAACGTAGTCGAAGGCACCGGCATCGGCATCCGTAATCGTCACTGACCCCTTGGCGCCATCGGTCACGAGCGCATAGGTCGCGCCCTGAGGATCCTGGCCGTTGGACAATACTGCCCGCAGCACGATGTCACGCGGCGTGGTCCAGCACTGGCCCGGTTCCTCGAGGGAAAACGCCAGATTCGCCACCCCGCCCGGCGGATTGACTGTCACGGTAAACTCCGTCTCCACGGAGCGGCCCGGCGAGCCACCGTCGGTAGCCCGGATGGTCAGATCAGAGGCCCCCGTCACGCCGGGAGCATATCCTAGGGTCAGGGAACTGCCGCTGACATCGACGCTGGAAAACAGGGCCCGGTTCGAGTTTGCCTGGACACTATAAGTCAACCCGCCCGGACCATCCTCCTCGTCGTCGAATGAAGAGGCGAGGTCTACTGTCGTTTCCGTCTGCCCTTCGTCTACATCGACATCCGAGATACCACTGGTGGTGGGTGCATCGTTGACCGACGCGATCGTAACGTTGAAATCATCGAAAACCGTCTCACCGGAAGGGTCTCTCGCCATCACCCTGACCGAGATGGATCCGGCGTCGCCGGAGTCGGGCGTACCACTGAATGTCCTCGACGGGCCACTGAAACCCAGCCATCCCGGCAATGAGGCACCGCTGGTCAATGCAGCCGTATACGATAATGCGTCCCCGTCCGGATCGCTGAAGGTATTCGCCGGGAACGTAAAGCTGAACGCCGTGTCCTCAGATGCGTTCTGGTCCGGGATCGTATTGTCCAGACGTGGCTTTTCGTTCACCGCGGAGATGCTGACCGTGACCGTGGCGACATTCGAATCCGCCGCGCCGTCATTGACGCGATAGGTGAAACTGTCGATTCCGCTGACGCCCGTGTTGGGGGTATAGCTGAAGGCGCCCGTGGCCGAATTGGTGACTATCGCGTTTCCCTTGCTCCCGTTCGACACGATACGGTAACTAAGCGCGTCACCCTCGACGTCGCTGCCCTTTAGCGTGCCCGTGGCGGTCTGGTTCTCCTGCGTGTCGACACTCAGGTCCTCCGCGACCGGGGCGTCGTTGACCGCTGTGATCGAAATCGAAACCGTTGCGGTATTGGACGTCAGCACACCGTCCGAGACTCGAAATGTAAAACTGTCGGCGCCATTCGTATCGCTGGTGGGAACGTAGCGAAAGGCCCCGCTGGAGTCGTCCGTGATTGTTGCCACTCCCTTAGAGGGACCGTTGACGATGGAATAGGTCAACGGATCACCGTCGGCGTCGAAGGCACTCAGGTTGCCATTCAACGGCGTGTCTTCGTCAGTCATAAAGGAGCCCACCTTCGCAACTGGCGGATCGTTTACCTGCCTGACCGTAATGTTAACGTTGGCCGACGCGGTGGCACCCGCGTCATCCGCCACTTGGTACCGAATCTGATCGGGGCCGACGTACTCCGGCTCCGGCTTGTATGTGATCGTGCCGTTACCAACCGTCGCGGCACCATGCGCCGGCGGCAGCATGATCGTCAGGGAGGCCGGATTAAGCCCGTTTTCGACATCGGTATCATTCTCCAGCACCTTGATGACGGTGACGCTGTCCTCGTCCACCGTCAAAACATCATCTTTTGCTACTGGAACATCATTGATCGGGAGTACTGATATCGTTACCTGGCCGGATTCGGATGTCACACCTTCAATATCTTCGACGCGGTAGGCCAGCGTGTCCTTCCCGAAAAAATTGAGGCCTGGTGAATAGTTAATCTGACCGTTGGTGACAACGAAACTACCGAAGGATGGCGCTGTGGTCACACTCAAACTCGCCGGGTCGATCTCGCTGTCTGCGTCGGCGTCATTGACCAGCACATCGATGGAAATCGCCTGGTCCTCGTTCGTTTCCGCGTGGTCATCGACGGCAATAGGCGCATCGTTGACAGGTTCGACCCGGATCACGACCTCGGCGGGCCCGGAAACACCGGTTTCGTTGTCCCGAACCGTGTAGGCAAACCGGTCCTCCAGGGTCTCGCTACCGTCGTGCCGGTAGGAAATGCTGCCGTCGGGATTCGGCACCGCCTCGCCGTGCGCCGGCGCCGACGCGACCTCGACGGTCGACCTGTCTATCTCGCCGTCGCCGTCGCTGTCGTTTTCGAGCACCGCGACATCCGTACTACCGCCTTCCAAGGCGTCTCCCGTATCACCCTGGACAACCGGCAATGCGTTCACGGCCCGGACGAGTACCGAGACGATCCCCACACCGGTTTCGTTGAAGTTGTCCGTGACGGTGAGTTGAAACGTGAATTCCAGAGGAGATTCCTGAACAGTCAATTCAGGCGCGTTGAATCGCGCCAATTCCTTGTCGGTGTCTCTCAATTCGACATTGGGTCCACTGAGTTGCTCCCAGAGGAACGACTGGATCTGCTCGAAGTCGTCGGAGACCGCACTCTGGAGTATGACCTCGGTTTTTTCGTCCGCCACTTGACGGGCCGAATCGACTTCCGGCGGATTGTTGACACCTTCACCAGCACTGTCGACGACGCCACAACCGGAAAAAACGGGTAGCAGGAGCAGAGCCAGCAGAACCGCCTTGATGTCAAACCGCGTAAACCGCATGCCAACGTCCAATGTATCGAAGAATTACTCTTGAGACCGCAACCGGAATTCCCTTTACTTCAAAAGCATGCGTTCGCTGTTCAAAGCAGAAACGGAATCACCTGGCCATTATCAACAACTTTGCCGGATGGCTTCAAGAATACGCCCGGATCCCGGTGAGTCAAGGTAAGTACCCGATCTGATTAGGTAAACCTGGTGATCAATCACACTACTGACGACACAATGGCATTGAATTGGGGAATACGGTTTGTTTCGGTGCTGATGGGTGAATAGAGCAAAACATTGGAATTCTGTGGGAGAGGAACCGAGAGCGGAAGGGTTGACATCGGCACACCCGGAAACGGGACGATCGCTCGGATTGAGAGCCGGGATCAGGTCAGCAGTATTGGAGTGATTTTGAACCACTTGGGCGCAACGAAGAAGGGGCAGGCATCGCCAGCCCCTTCCTGTTCGCTCCGCGTCCCCGCGGACACCCCTTTACTTGGCAGAGGATGTCGCAGGTGCCACGGGGGCAGTGAACTGAGGATATCCACCCCAGCCGCCGTAGCCAGGATAGCCACCCCAGGGACCGCCGCCCCAGCCACCGTAGCCGCGATATCCACCCCAGCCGCCGTAGCCAGGATAGCCGCCGTAGCCGCCGTAGCCGCCGTAGCCAGGATAGCCACCCCATCCATAGCCAGGATATCCACCACCCCAGGGACCGCCGCCATACCAGGGGCCACCGCCCCAACCGCTGCCCCACCACGCCTGAGCGTCCTGGGTGGGAGCCATCGCGGCGGAGCCGGCGAGTGCCGCGGCCGCAACCATGCTGTAGACCTTCTTCATACGTTTAACCTCATTTATTTGTTTTCAAACAAAAAAGCAATGCCACCATCATCGCGGGCATACCATTGCCCTTACCGACAAACACCCCGGCCGTGGGTGACACCTCCCCCGCACCACCAAGTCGACTGCGAGTTCGCGATGCCGGGCAGCCCATCAGCCAGCGTTAATATTATTGTCTACAAGGCCCGCAGCGTAAATTGATCTGAATCAACTCAAGATCCCATCATGGCCAAAACGCGCAAGTTCCGGGGTTCGCCGGGGATTGTTGGTTGGGCAAAACCCTTCCTCCAGCAGCAAGTACGGAATTTTTCCCGCCCCCGCGAGAGAGCCACTACAGATATCCAGCGGTCACGGCGATCGCAAGACCCTGCCGTACAAACTTGCGGCAAAGAACGCAGGGCCGGGAACCACGCGTCGACCCAAGGGAGAGAGAAAAGACTCCGCGGTCCTTCCGGACCACGGAGGAATCAGGAGGAGGATGATCGGCTATTATTATGGATATTCGTCGTGGCGCGGCCAATTGGTGTGTTTACCTACCCACTTTGGGTGAGTGCGGACCCCACATCGAGTATCACGCGGCGGCCCTGATTGCGCAGGGAACAAACATGACCTGTCCGGCGAAACACCACAGCCGACCATCACATCGCACCCTGGGATCGTCGGCTGGACTCCTCGGGGCGCTCCTGCCGTCCAGGCTCACCAGCGACCGACCATGCGACCTTGATCGCCCTATTGGGACAAATACCAACACACTGCCCGCACCCCGTGCAATGCGACGCGTCGATAGAAGGCCTGCCACGCCGGTCGAATTGAATGGCGTGCATCCCGCAGGTGTGGCCACAGGACATGCATACGACACTGTTCCACGCGAGACAGCTCGCCACCTCCAGACGCGCGAAGCCAATTCGCGGCGGGTCCGACAAATCCGGTTCCAGGCCTTCCATCGGGCATTCCCGGGCGCAATCCCCGCAGAACGTGCACCCTGCCTCATTAACGTTAAGGTAGGGAGTGCCCGAGAGCGCATGGTCCGGTGCATGTATCCGGATCACGTCTTCCGTACAGGCCGACTGGCAGGGAGCGCTGCAGTTGCGACACGTCTGTGGACTCAGGAGGCCCTGGTGCCACGGGGGCGGCGGACCCAGCGCTCTGGTATGCCTGACGACATCCTCCCGTCCCTCCCGTGTCAGAAAGCGTCCGCTGAGGAACCCGCGTCGCGCGACGTCCATCCGTGACTCCCTGACTACTTGGCTGTACCGAACGTGTTGTTCACCAGCGGCTTGGTTTCGGCCTGCGGCACATGACACTGCGTACAGTTGAAGCGAGCCGAGGAGAGGGATTTCTCTGTTTTCTCGGGCAGGCCGGCCTGGGCCTTGCCATACGCCGGTTCCATATAGTGCGTCTTCGGGATCGAAGGGGGCACGCCCGCCTGTCTGTCCGCGCCCCATCCGGCGGGATTGTCGTGGCATCCCTTGCACTGATTATTGGACGCGGTCACGGGCAGGAAGGCCTCGATATTGTGTGGAATCTGGGGTGGCGCCCCGGGGTAGGCGTCCGGCAGGTCGGGCGTCGTCCCGGGCATGCCCTGCGGGTAGACGTAGGCCTCGGGCGCGGGATCCGCGAACACGCTGGTCTTGCTGAGACCCATGCCGTCCGTGGGAATGCCTTCGTTCGCGGGAATGCCCTTGCAGGCGGCCTGATTGAGCGACACCAGGGACACACCGGCCAGTACGTATAGCCACGTCTTTTCGAGCTTCATTGGTTTCTCCTCTGGGTTGCGGCGGTGTTGGACAACTCGCTGCGATGATTGATGCGATATCTCAAGTCGAACCTCAGCGTGTCTTCCGGACACACCGGGATACAGCGACCACAGTTGGTGCACTCGCCCGAGCGGATCATCCCGGCCTCACCGGCCTTTCTGAGATTCAACACCTGGGGCTCCGGACACACCTTGGCGCATTCGCCGCAATGCGTGCAGGTCGGCGTATCGAAACCGACCCGCAGGAGCGCCATCTTTCCCAGCAGGCCGTAAAAGGCGCCCAGGGGACACAGATGACCGCACCAGCCGTCCTTCAGGACGACCAGATCGAAGACGAAGACACCCAGCACCGCCATCCAGCCGAGACCGACACCGAAAATCAGTTCCCGATGGAACATGCTGATGGGGCTCACCCATTCGAACGCCGCGACACCCGCCAGGGCGGACAGCACCAACGCCAGGCCCAGCACCCAATAGCGAATGCCGCGCGCGAAGGTCACCGCGTTCGATATCCCCAGGCGCTTGCGCAACCACCCCGCCAGGTCCGTCACCATGTTGACGGGGCAGACCCAGGAACACCATACCCGGCCTCCCACAAGGGCGTAGAACACCACGATGACGGCCGCGCCGATCAGGACCTCCGACCTCAGTAAATGACCGGTAGCGAGTATCTGCAGCGACGCGAACGGGTCCGCCAGCGGGACGGTCCCCAACAACGTGGACGCGCTGAGATTACCGTTTAGTACCGGTTGCCCCAGCAGTGACCAACCCCAGTGCGCCGTGCCGAAGAACAACAGCAATACGGTCACCTGGGTAATCCTTCGAAGGATCAGGTAACGCCAAACGGAGAGCTTGCCCCCGAGACCGCGCGGCATCTCGAACGGGCGTACCGGCCTTCCGTTCGGACCCAGTCTGGGTGTTTCCGTCTTCTCCGGGACGCTCACAGGTCGTTCCCCTGGTTGAGGTAGTCCAGCCCGCCGGGACCCTCCTCACTACCAACGCCGTCTTCCTCGTCTCCCCGCCAGGGCTTGTACTCCTGGGTGATACTGTCCTCGCGTAGCCAGCCCAGGCGATAGTGTTTGCCGATCTCTCCCTGTACCAGCTCGGGCAAAACCACACGGATCGCCGCCTTGCCGGTGGGGCAGGCCTTCTCGCAGACTCCGCAGCCCGTGCAATGCTCGCTATTGACGACGGGCACGAACATGGCGTGCTTGCTGAGCCGCCGCGGCACCGTCTCGACGACGATCGCGCTGCCCTGCAAGGGGCATTCCCTGAAGCAGATCTCGCAACGCAGCCCCTGCCAGGAGAGACAGTTCTCGGTGTCGATGACCGCCAGCCCCATGCGCGATTCATCGATATCTTCCAGCGCCGGATCCAACGCCCCGGTCGGGCAGGCGGCCTTGCACGGGATGTCCGGGCACATGTAACAGGGAATCTCGCGGGGCGTGAAATACGGCGTACCGATGGGCACCCGGTCACCGGCCTCGGCCAGGCTCAGAGTGTCGTAGGGGCAATCGCGCACGCACTGGCCGCACTTGATGCACTTGGCGTAGAAATCCGGGGCGTCACGGGCCCCGGGCGGACGGATCACGTTGTAGGCGGCCCGGGCCTGCTGTTCGAGCAGGTATCCCCACACGAGCCCACCCGTCGCCGCCATCGCCGCGCTCTGCGCCAATTTCGTCAGAAACGCCCGCCGCGCTGAATTCGCCTTGTCACCCACTGTTGGCATCCCCGGCAGCGGGGCCGCACGCGGGCTGTCCCGCGCGCCCGGCCCGTGCCGTCAGGCCGTCAGGCCTTGATGACCTTGACGGCGCACTTCTTGAAGTCCTCCTGCTTGGAGATCGGACAGGTCGCATCCAGGGTCAGCTTGTTGATGAACACCCCTTCGTCGAACCAGGGGACGAATATGGTCCCGCGGGGCATCCCGTTGCGGCCCTGGGTCTCCACGCGCGCCAGGATCTTTCCGCGCCGCGACTCGATGGCGGCGAGGTCGTTACGCTTCAGGCTGCGGTCCTTCGCATCCTTCGGGTGCATGTAGAGCAGCGCGGCCGGTACCGCCCGATGCAGTTCCGGTACGCGGCGCGTCATGGTGCCACTGTGCCAGTGTTCCAGCACGCGCCCGGTGGCCAACCACATATCGTATTCCTTGTCCGGCTGCTCGACAGGCGCGGCATAGGGCCTGAAGAAGATCTTGGCCTTGCCGGCCAGGCTGGTCTTGTTCTTGTCCGTGATCTTGTCCAGATCGCCGCTCGGCAGCTTTTTCAGCGCGGGACCGTAGAACTGGAAGTCACCCTCCTTCACGTATGAGTCGTATTCGGCGTTGAAACGCCACTGCGTCTCCTTCCACTCGCCCGATTTCTCGTCCTTGATGACCGGCCACTTGAGCCCCCGAACACTGTCCCGGTAGTAGACGTCGAAGTCGGCGAGATCGTGGGCGTGACCCCGCCCGAAGATCGCGTATTCCTCGAAGAGCGCCTTTTCCGGGAACCAGCCATCCTTCAGTGTATCGGCGACGTGGTTGTCGTGACCCTTCGAGACCGGGTCCGGCCAGGCGACCTTGCGGTTCGTCGGTGTCGCGAACAGGACTTCGTAGAGGGTCTCGTCGCCCGAGTACCCCATCGACTTCGCTCCCTTGCTGACGTCCGGGAGCTTCCCGTCGGCGAACCCGTCGGCCTTTAGACCCGGGACATCCTGCTCGCCCCAGACATCCTTGAGCTTGAAACGCTTCGAGAACTCCAGCGCCTGCCAGATGTCCGCCTTCGCCTGCCCGGGGGGTGGCACCTGCTCGCGCCAGAACTGGCTGCGACGCTCGGCATTGCCGTAACCGCCCCACTTCTCGAAGATCATCGCCGTCGGCAGGATCAGGTCGGCGACCTTGGCCGAGATACCGGGGTAGGCATCGGAGACGATGATGAAATTATCGAGTTCGCGCGCCGCACGGATCCAGTGATTGGCATTGGCCGTAGCTTGAAACGGATTGTTCACCTGCACCCAGGCCCACTTGATCTTGCCGTCCTCCAGGTCGCGCATGATCTTGGTGATGTGGCTGCCGACCTTCGGGTTGACGGTGCCGGTGGGCAGGTTCCAGGTCTTCTCGGCGAATGCGCGGTGCTTGGGGTTGAATACCACCATGTCCGCGGGCAGGCGGTGGGAGAAGGTACCCACCTCGCGCGCCGTGCCGCAGGCCGAGGGCTGACCGGTCAGGGAGAAGGCACCGTTGCCCGGCTGGCACTGCTTGCCGAGCAGCAGGTGGTTCATGTAGCACTGTTCGTTGACCCAGGTCCCGCGCTGGTGCTGATTGAATCCCATGGTCCAGTAGGACACGACCTTGCGCTTGGGATCGATGTAGATATCGGCTAGCTGCTGCAGCTTCTTTTTGTAGTCTTCCAGCGACTCGTCCGGATCGCCCTTGGAAAGTTCGGCGACGAAATCCAGCGTGTAGGGCTCGACGCCACGCTTGAACTCCTCGAATGTGATCAGCCAGTGCTTGCCGGCGGTCTTGGCGTTCTTCTGCTCCACCACCTCCCCGGGTTTCCGGCGCTGCGCCACGGCCTCCCACTCGTCGAGCGTGACCTTGAGCTGCTTGGCTTGCGTATCCTTCTCGGCATCGAAGGCGTACTTGTCCGTGGGCCGCATCCCGTAACCGATGTCGTAGGGCCCCGTGGCGAACACGCAGTGCGCCTTGACGAAATCGTGGTCGACGGCATCGCGCTTGACGATCTCCCGGGCAATATAGTTCTGGATGGCAAGATCGGTATTGGGCTTGAAGATGATCTCGATATCCGCGATGTCCGAGCAACGGTTGCGGAACGTCGACAGGTTGACCACCTTGACATTGTCGTTCGACAGGCGGCGGTCCGACACGCGCGCCCAGAGGATGGGGTGCATCTCCGCCATGTTCGCACCCCATACGACGGCGGCGTCGGTGTGTTCGATATCGTCGTAGTTGCCCGCGGGCTCGTCGATCCCGAAGGTCTGGATGAACCCGGCCACCGCGGAGGCCATGCAGTGGCGCGCGTTGGGGTCGATGTTGTTGCTGCGAAATCCGGCCTTCATCAGCTTGGCAGAGGCGTATCCCTCCTGGATGGTGTATTGCCCCGAACCGAAGATGCCGACTCCCGTCGGCCCCAGTTCATTGTAGGTCTTGCGGAGCTGGGTCTCCATCTCGTCGAAGGCGCGTTCCCAACTGACCCGCTGGAATTCACCCTTCTTGTCGAACTTTCCGTCCTTCATGCGCATCAGCGGCTGCGTCAGACGGTCCTTGCCGTACAGGATCTTACCGTTGAAGTACCCCTTGATGCAGTTGAGGCCGCGATTGACCGGTGCGTCCGGGTCTCCCTTGGTGGCGACGATCCTGCCCTGCTTCGTGGCGATCATGATGCCGCAACCCACGCCACAGAAGCGGCAGACCCCCTTGTCCCACTGCCAGTCCTTTTCTACCTCCCTGGCAGCAGCCTGGGCGGTCGCGCCGATCTCCATGCCGACGGTGGCGGCGGTGGTGGCGGCGATACTGGACTTCAGAAAATCTCGGCGTGTCAATTCCATCTCGACCTCCTCTGGGATTCTGGTTGTCAGGTTCGAAACATCTCGGCGACCGTCAGGACGCCCGTTCTTTTAGATAGCCGGGGACACCACCAGGCGGGTCCTCGAGATCCGCCGGAATCTCCGTCACATGCATCGGGTCCTCCTCGAAGTGGTGATACACCAACTCCGCGAGAATGATACCGGGCAGTTTCTTGATCCGTTTCAGCCCGTCCACCTCGTCCTGAATTCGTTCGCACTCCTGCACGGCGACGATGCGCCCTGTGGCGGGATCGGAGTGATGGACCTCGACGCCATCGAGGGCGTTAAGGGCAGCGATTCCCGCTTCGGTCCGTTCCGGGGGAAATACGACGAGTAATCCGGAATAATTCATTGCGTAATGATAGCCTTTCGGTGGGAACGAGCCGGGAAAAACATCTGCCATGGTGCATGGAGGATCAATATAGCATGCACGCACACCCCCGCTCGACCTACGGGAGACTGCCAGCCCGGAACCCAAGATGCCATCCCTTCTTATACGCCCCAATACAGTGCGCCAAATTGATCGAAATCAATTTACGCCTGAATCTCCTCGCCTGTCCGGTGCGTCCCGCCTGCCCGATATCATCCGGGCCGACCGTCTACCCTCGGCCGCGTAAGGATCGGCCAGTAGACCGCCGCGAAAACTAGAAATGCAGCGATCCACAGCAGACCCGAAGCCACGATCAGGCCCCGCTGGGTGTCGGGCAGGATCAGGGGTATCAACACACGCATGACCGCCGCAAGGTTGACCAGAACGAATGCCGCCGTCATGGCGCCGCCGACCCGTAGCGCTCGCCCCGTATGGCCCAGTGCCACGCGCGACATCATCCCCAGCGTCAACACACCGATACCGCCCGCCGCAAAGGCGTGCCAGGCGAGCATCAGCGGCGCTAGGTCGAAAGCGGCCAGAGAACGCAGCACCAGACCCAGAACGACCCACGCGTAACCGAGATGCAGTACCCACAGCAGGGGCGCCCTGTGAGTCCCCGGCTGATACCAGGACGCCAGGCGCAGGGCATGAATGACGGCAGCCACGCCGGCCACGGCCCCGACGGCCAGAGACCCGGGCCAGAACAGGTCGACCGCCGCCATGACACCGACCAACGGTACGGCCGTGCGTTCGATCCAGGCGACGCGCCTGACCTCACCACCGAGCGCCCCGGTGGTGAAAAACGGAATCACCCGCCCGCCCATCACCACCATCAACATCACGATCGTCTCGAGTGCGAGGATATTGGCCCTGCCGTAGCCGATCTCCAGGAAACCCTGGCGCTCCAGATGCACCATGAGGTTCGCGATCAGCAGCACGGCGAGCAGCGCGAGCACGAACAGGTTCCGGTGCTGGCGTGCCTCGATCAGCGGCCGTCCGATCGCGTAGGCCAAGGCCGGGATAAATGCACAATCGACGATCGCGATCACCGCGCCGGGAAACGCGGGGTCCAGAAAAGGAATGACCCTGCCGGCGAGCCACAGAATCGCCAGCGCCGCCAGCGACCCGCCGACGGGCGTGGGAAGGCTGGTCCAGTTGCGGACCGCGGTTAGCAGGAACCCGGCCACCACGGCCATCGCGTACCCGAACAGCATCTCGTGGGGATGCCACTCGTAGGGTCCGTAGTAGTTATCGGGCAGCCCGCCCCCGCTATAGGCGACGAGCCAGGGAACCATCAGCGCTGTCGCGCCCAGACCGGCAAGCAGGAAAAACGGCCTGAAACCCAATGCAAGAACGGCGGATTGGAAACGTTGTGCCCGCCGCTCTGCGGACTCCGGCGAAGGTGTCATTCGGCGTCTCTCACTCTCGGGGTGTCCCCCGGTTCATACCAGGTACGGCAAGGGGTTTGCGTGTTTGGTCAGTGCGATGAGAACGATGCAGGTAAATACCAGCAGCGCCGCCAACCAGGCCGTGAGTCGGACCTTACGCGTATTGCCAAAACGCATCGCGACCATGCCCAGTCCGATGTAGAGCACGAGCAGCAACACCTTGGCGGTCAGCCAGCCCTGGACGAATGGGTATTGGTCGATCAGCAGGCACAAGGCGATCGCACTGACGAGCAGTACGGTGTCGTTAACGTGAGGCACGATGCGCACCCAGCGCCGTAGGAATCGTGGCGATTCGACGGTCATCCAGAGGCCGCGCAGCAGAAACAGCGACCCGCTGACAATCACCGTCGCGACATGAAGGAACTTGATCGCCTGATACATGGCGGGAGAGTGTAACCCGAACGCCACCAATAGCCGATCCGTCCATGTTTTCAACGCACCGGCTTCGGCAGGTGTCGGCGACCACCAGCAAGCCAACAGCAATCACCGCAACAGTGCCGAGTCAGTCGTATCGGTGCGGATACCACGGCGTGTGGCGCGGCATCGGATGATCGGTTGTCAGCGGCGACGCCTTTCGTCGGACGGGATCCTTAGCTTATACGATCGAAGAACGGAGTGGCGATAGAGGCGACACGGCGTCAGGTCCCGCTGTCGCCGGTTCGTACAGGGAGGGCATGACTGACAGCGTTATTCGGCAGGCTGGGCAGGTCGTGGGAGCGTGATATTCCGCGTCACGGCATAAAACTGTTCATGATCGACATGGGTCGACCGATCTGGTGGGTCATGGATCCCATCGAGCGCATCATGTGATCGGTGGACACGACCATCGTACGCATCGACTGGTCCATGTTCGCCATGTGGACACGAATCGGCTCGATCGCGTCCATCTTCTTGTTCATCGCCGCCATGTGGCCGTTCATGTATTCCATGTTGCCCGACACCTGCTTCATGGTCCGGTTCATGTTCTCGATACTCTGCGCCATGAGCTGCATGTTGCGCGACATATTCGGATCGATGGACTGGGCCATCGTCCGCATGTCGTCGGCAAGGCTGTAGATGAGAAAAAATCCGTAGGCGGCCAGAAGTACGAAAGCGAACATGGCCGGGTAGACGACGATCTCCCAGCGTCTCGCGCTCCTTTCGAAACACTGGACGAAGCGGTCCATGGCATCCGGGTTGGCCGTCAGCGGGTTGGTCGCTTTCGTTATCTCAGGAGGGGATTTCTGGCTGGTCACATCGACTCCTGTTCAGGTAATGGCGTCCTGTCTGGAGGGGGCATCCCGTCCGCGAATACCATAATAAGTATTAATCGAAGCATAAACAAATGCTCTGATCTGAATCAAGGACGGGCGCACATTACCGCGAACAGCCACTATGGCGTTTGACGCCCGCGAGCCGGACAAGTTTCATCGATCGGATATCTCCGACCGCGCGCCGTCAGCAGGGAGGGGAAGTTTGTTGGACAGGAATCCGAGGCCTTTTCAATGAGAATCGCACCGGGCCCTTTCGTCTTCGCTCCCGAACAGACCACCTACCCAATGGGGTCGGCGGTGAGATCCCTTCCTTTCGGGGCATCGCGGCAAGCGCGGCCGCGCCCGGCAAAACGATCCTTATCCGTCCTTGTCGGGATCCTGACCATAGTACGGCACTCGGCCGTCGCTACGTTCAAGATCCTCCGGAACCCGGTAAAACCACATCTGATAGAGCGATACGAGAAACTGGATGGCGAAGGAGAGCCCCATCAGCGCGCCGCCACCAAGCACGAACCACGCAAACCCGCCATAGATTTTCGTCAGATACCAGGCCGCGACATCAAAGATGATGCCGATAAAGGGAATGGCGATGACCACGCACTTGAACCAGACCGGCCGGACGTAGGCGTGGCTGAAGATTATGCTGGTGATGAAGAAGATAAACGTGATCCCGAACAGATGGATGTGAGACACCCTCACGAGGGTGAAGATGTCCATCCCCGTATCCATGGTGACGAGGTCCGCCACGCCCTGAAAGGCGGAAAAATCCGGTACGTGCGGGTTCGCGCCGCTGTGACAGGCGAGGCAGCGCTTTTCGATGATCGGGGCGATATCGGCCTCGTACTCCTGCTGACTGGCCTCCCGACGCACCCAGGCGACGATCGTATTGCGTTCCCCGGCGGGCAGCATGCCCTGCATCGGCCCCTTCAGCGCGGCCTCGAGTCGCGTGTCGCTCTTGCTGCCGCTGTAGGCGATGATCAGATCGGTGACCGACAGGCCCGGATTACCGTCGCGCCCCGCATGGGAACTGAATACGTGGATGCTCGCGAACAGGTACCCCAGACCGAGCACCAGGAGCGTCATGGTATAGGTGAGTCGCGCGCTGAGGGGCAGTCTCTGAAAGTGCAGATTGGGGGCGATAAGCATGGGTCACGGACTCCACGTTGCTAAAAGACATTACGGACCTTTCCACGGCCGTACGGAACGGATACACCAGATAAAGGTGCGGGTTCTTGCGACCTTTCCTGTATCCGGAAGGTCATGGACAAAACCACGAAACACTAAAGCCGTGCAAATCCCGCCGCGCGTCACCCCCTGCGCGCGGACCAGTCATCACGCGGCGCTCCGTTGACCCAATGCGTGATCAATACTCGGCGGCCCCCTGATCGATCCAGACCCTGATGGTCTCGATCTCGTCGTCGGACAATTTCTCCTTGCCGTGCGGCATCTGTATCGAAGGATCGACCTTGCCGGAAACGAGGCGGAACAGTGTACTCGACGTGGCCGAGCCCGGGACGATGACGACACCGTGCCGGGTGCCCTTCATGAGGCCCGCATAGGTATCGACGACGAATCCGCTGGCCTCCGCTCCTGGTTGACCCGCTGTATGGCACTCCTGACAACGCGTCGCAATGATCGGCTTCACATCGTCGGCATAGGTCACCTTGGGCGGGACCTGTTCCGGGGTGCAGCCGGAAATCACGAACACCAGTGACATCAGCGCCGCCGCGCAAAGGACACTCGACCGCAAGTGATCGGATCTCGGTCCGGAAAATTTTTGCATTCAGGGAACTCCTGGTTCAGCTAGGGTGTTCTGACATCGCGGTTCAGCGAGGCACGGCGACCAGGCGCCTGCCCGGTGTGCCGACGATGCGGCGTTATCCTACACACGGGGCACAGAATGGCAAGCGGGTCACCCGGCGCACGCCCCTTTTTTCAGTAGTATAGTAATAGCATCATAACCGCACAAATTGGGGGTGTTCCTGATGAGACACGCTGTAATAATCGCCGCGATGATGTTGCTGCTGGCCTCCTGCTCCAGGGACCAGGAGCCGGAGGATCCGGCGTCGGAAGCACCACCCCCGTCTCCGCCTGACCTGACGGCCGGCGAAAGCCTGGCGCCACCCTGCGCCGGTTGCCACGGAACGAACGGTTTTGCCGAGGACCCGACGATACCCAGTATCGCCGGCCAGCATATCGAATATCTGGTCGAGGCCATGCTGACTTACACCTCCGGCGCCCGGACGCACGAGGCGATGGCGGCCGCGGTGAAAAATCTCAGCGAGGATGACCTCCGCAATCTGGCCGGGTTCTATACCGGGATGGAACTCCCGGTGGGTGCCGGAGCGCCGGCAGGCGAAACGGAGGCAACCGAAACGGAGACTATTCAGGACCCGGCCGCGCTCGGGCAGGCCGCATCGGACTCTTGCGCCGGGTGCCATGGCGCCGACGGCAATAGCGTCGTGGACGGCACGCCGAGCCTCGCCGGCCTGAGTGAGGAGTATCTTGTCTCGGCCATCACGGCATACAAGACCAGTGCCCGCGCGGAACCCATGATGAACGCGTTCGTGGCAGGCCTGCCGGTTGAGGATATCGGTCACATCGCCACCTTCTACGCGGCGCAGACGCCGACCGCCAGAGACAATGCCGCAGGAGGCGACGGCGAGGCAGGCAAGGCCGCGGCCAAGGCCTGCGAAGGCTGCCACGGGGCCGACGGCAACAGCGCCGATCCGGCCACCCCGAGTGTGGCGGGTCAGGACGCGCTTTATCTGGCAAAGGCCATCGATGAATACAAGAGCGGCGCGCGCAAGCACGATCTGATGACGAGCGTGGTTGGGGCGCTCGACAAATCAGAAATCGCCAATCTGGCTATCTTCTACACCGCCCAGACGCCCACCGCAACCGAGGTCGCGAAACCGCTCACCGCTGCGGAGTGGGCCGAGAGATGCGACCGTTGCCATGGCCCGGACGGCTATTCAAAGGACCCGTCGATTCCC
Organism: Pseudomonadota bacterium; assembly: GCA_034722015.1. Classification (GTDB taxonomy): domain Bacteria; phylum Pseudomonadota; class Gammaproteobacteria; order JAJDOJ01; family JAJDOJ01; genus JAJDOJ01. The sequence continues at coordinate 16,529 of JAYENI010000107.1, read as the reverse complement.
CGGCTGGCGGGACAACATGCCGAATATCTCTCGACATCGCTGCACGCCTACCAGAACGAAGAGCGAAAGAGCTCGGCGATGCACGCCATGTCGTCCCCGATGAGCGAGTGGGAGATCGAAGCGGTATCCGCGTACTACTCGAAGAAGTAAAACCGAACCACGTGTTTGTTTGCAGGGGGCCTTCAATGGCCCCTGACACCGGGGAACACAGGGAACCGGAAGGGGACATTTCCTCAGGTCATGGATTGCCCGAAAAATCGGGCTCGACCTCAGCCATTCGCTCCATGACACCCTTCGCACGGCCTCGATTTCGCCTTTCCCGCCTCCCGACGCGGCAGCGCATCGACACCCGGGCGGTGCTGGACCGCCCGGGTAACGGTCAAGATCAATTCCCCGGCAAGCTTGCGTAGTAAGCGGCGAGATCCTCGATATCGGCGTCAGACAACGGCTTCACCATGTTCTGCATGAGCGGGTTGGGGCGCGCACCGCTCTTGTATTCCTTCATTGCGGTTACCATCGCCGCGGCGCCCTTCC
>JAYENI010000107.1:0-15895 GCA_034722015.1 Pseudomonadota bacterium | reverse complement strand
TAGTAAGCGGCGAGATCCTCGATATCGGCGTCAGACAACGGCTTCACCATGTTCTGCATGAGCGGGTTGGGGCGCGCACCGCTCTTGTATTCCTTCATTGCGGTTACCATCGCCGCGGCGCCCTTCCCGGCCAGGCTAGGATAGGCCGGGTTGGTGCTGATGCCGTCCGCTCCGTGGCAGCCGCCGCAGGACGCGGCTTTCGCCTTCCCGGCTGCCGCGTCGGCGGCCAGCGCTGATCCCGCAACAAGGCTGATGGCCAGCCCGGCACATACCATAATTGACTTTTTCATCTTTCCTGCTCCTTTTCGTTTGTTGATTCTACCGGTATGGCAGATGCTCCTGTTTCAGAGAGGCGGCTTCCATAACCAGAACGATCCTCACGCCGGAATCGCCCTTGTACGCCGCCTTGAAAAGGCGAATGCAGGGCCGGACACCTCAGCTGACGCGCCACGCCCGCATGCCGCCGCGACTCCATTCCAAAACAGGACGCACGATGGCATTCTACCTTTTGTGTGCGCAGTTTTCGCCCGCCCCCCATCCGCGTGTCCGGGCATGCCGCCTCGAGCACCCTACCCGGTCCCGCGGATTCCTGTTTTCATGCCATTGCACAGCGGCAGGGTGGGATCTGGCGCACAGGGCGGGCAGAGACACCCCCCGCGTCTATGCGGTCGCCGGCGCCGCAGCCCCTCCCGGCGCCGTATCACCCTCACTGCCGGGTACGATCGCTGCGCGGGCATCACCCACACCGATCGTCAGCAGATCCCAGACCAGCAGCACGAATCCGGCCAGGGTGACCCAGCCGAAGATCATGCGCCAGACCATGCCCTGAACGAACCAGGGGTGAGTCTGCGCGGCAAAGTAACCGGCCCAGCTGGACCCTTCTATCGCACGCTCGATGAAGGACTGCTCGTAACCCGCGACAAGCATCGCCATCGTCATCCCGATGACCCCTGTATTCAGCAGGCCCAGTGCCCACTTCCACTTCCAGCCGTTGCCCGCCAGCCCCCCCGCCATCCAGACGTTGCCGCGCAGTTTCTGTGCCGCCAGGTAGAAGAAGGCGATGTTGATGGTCGCGTATGCCCCGAAAAAGGCGAGGTGGCCGTGCGAGGAGGTCCATTGCGTGCCGTGGGTATAGAGGTTGATCTGCGGCAGCGTGTGCATGAAGCCCCAGACACCCGCGCCGATGAAGTTGCCGAAAGCGTGGGCGATCAGCCAGGCCAGGGTCGGATGGTTGCTGTTTCTGAAGCGATGCGTCCCGGAATCGTAGATGGCGTGCACCACCATGGCGACGAGCGGGATGGGCTCCAGCGCGGAGAAAAAGCCGCCGATGCCGAACCAGTACTCGGGCGTGCCGATCCAGAAGTAGTGGTGCCCGAGCCCGAGGATCCCCGAGCCGAACATCAGGGCGACCTCGATGTACAGCCAGGTCTGCACGATCTTTCGCCGCGCGCCGAGCGTGGTCATCAGGCCCCAGGCCATGATGCAGCCGACCAGCACCTCCCAGGTCGCCTCCACCCAGAGGTGGATGACCCACCACCACCAATACTGGTCGATCGAGATGTTGGTGAAATAGACCATGCCCGCCAGATACAGGCCGGCCAGCGCAATCAGGTCCAGGACGAGCACCCCGGTGATACCGGTCATCCTTCCCTTCAGGGCCGTGGCTGCGATATTGAAGAAAAACACGAGTACGCACACCACGATACCGATGTCCGCCCACCTCGGCGCCTCGATGTATTCACGGCCCTCGTTGATAAACCATCTCGTCATGTCCGTCCCGGGGCCGACCTGCACCACCAGGAAGACGACGACCACCACCGCGACCGCTGCCGTGAAAACCCAGAAGTTCAGGTTGCCCAGCTTCAGGCCGACCACAGGGATCCCGCTCTCGTCCTCGATGAGCCAGTAGGCGCAACCGATGAACCCGAACAGCATCCACACCACCATGGCGTTGATGTGAACCATGCGGTTGACGCTGAAGTCCAGGATGCCATAGAGAAAATCCGGCCGCAGATACTGGAGTCCGGCCACCAGTCCGAACAGCAGCTGGGCGCCGAAAAGAACGCCGGCCGCAAGAAAGTATTTCAGCGCCAGTTGCTGACCACCATTCAGGTTCGACATCTCGCTAACACCCGGCTTCATGATTCACCTCCCTGGGGAATCGGCTTGAAGTTATAGGGAAATCCGTTGGTGTCGATGGACGCCATCCACTTCAGAAAGGCGATCACGGCCTTGCCCTCTTCCTCGGTGATCCCCAGGTTGGGCATCTTGCGCCCCGAGCCGAAGGTCCGTGCGTTGGTCGTCGGGTCCATCAGAAACATGAGCATGAGTTCTTCCCGGGCCGCGGCACTCCCCCACGCCGTATCCAGCCAGGACTTGGTGAGGTCGGGCGCGAAATAGGCACCGTTGCCGAGCAGTGTGTGGCAGTTCATGCAGTTGCGCCCCTGAATCACCTTCTTGCCGTGGGTCACCAGCGCCTCGGCCTCCTCTTCCGACAGCGCCTTGCCGAACAGCGGCTCGTCGTCACCGATTACCGGGACCTGGAAATTGCGGTCCTCGTCGAAGGCGTAGCCGATGCGTTTGTTGATCACGCCGTAGGCCGGCACGCGGTCGCTTCCGGCCGAGATCTGGTCCAGGGTGTCGAAGGTAAGAAAGATCAGAATGACGAACATCAGGGCCGTGACGAGGTAGGCGACCTTGCGCCAGACGGCCTCACTGGACCACCATGGAACACTGCTCATGTTGACCTCCCTTTGGAGTGACGGTTGTTATTCGGGATGGGGTGCTTCTTCGTGTTCTTCATCATCCAGCGCGGCGTGCGTCCCCTCGCACAGGTGCCAGATGCCATGCGGCGCGAGCAGATAGCCCAGCAGCATGGTGACGACCAGGATCCGCCAGAAGCCGTACAGGTGTGTCGCCTCGGCCAGGACCAGGACCGAGACGAACAGGCCGGTATAGGCGAGATAGGCAAAGGGCATCAGCCGTGGCATGCGATTGACGCGGGACAGGGCGAACAGCAGTGCGTAGGCGGCACCGGCGATGATGACCATCGCTGCGGAAAAGAACGTGATGAAAAAATCCTGCAGATCGACCGGCTGAATCATGGTTCCCTCTTGAGCGGCGCGTCTGGAAGCGGAAGTCCACCGGGACGAGATCAGCAGGGTGGTCAATGGCACGAAAATCCGGGAAACCGGCGAACCGGGACACCTTGCACCCATCCGGGGCGACAAAAATTGATTAAAATCAATTTTTGTCGGTTTACGGAAGGCGATCGGCGAAATATTCCGGTGCTCGATCCGACAAGTCGGTGCGAATATCCGCAGGGGGCGGACCAGACAAGGCGCCCGGGAGGAGGGAAAGGGCGCTGAACCCGAAATCAAGGAAACGTAGATTGATTTTTCAGATTGACGCCGTATGGCAAACGGCGCAAAGTCCGAACATGGATGGTGGCGCGCTCGTATTTCTCGATTACGGCTGGTGGATCCTCGGTCTGCAGTCGCTACCCCTGGTGCATTTCTGCCTGAGCAGGCATCTCGACCCCTGCCACAGGACCGGCTATTCCATGCTCTATCTGATGGTCGTATTCATGATGTGGATTCTTGTGATCATGCTGCCGGAAATCGCGGGCGTCTCCTGGCCGGTTTCCGTGCTGCTGCTGCTGGCCCCCCTGCTGCTGTGGGTATACCCCTTCACCACGGGGCGCCGGGTCGAATCCGAATTTGGTGGCGTATGTCGGCGATGCGACACGCCGCCCGGGAAATCTCAAACCCGTTGAGCGGTTTCCCGGACGCCTGACACGATCAGGCCTCCTGCCCCGTGTATCCCTCCCTGATGATCGAAGGCAGTACGCCGTCGCTTTCACGCAGTTCCTCGGGTAGCCGGTAGAACCACATCTGCCAGATGGACATGATCCACTGGATCGCAAACGCCAGTCCCATGAACCCGCCGCTGATCAGCACGACCCAGGCAAACGGTCGGTAGATCTTTGTCAGGTACCACGAGGCCACGTCGAGCGCGATGGCGATGAAGGGCACAGCGATCACCAGGCACTTCATCCAGAGCGGACGCATGTAGACGTGCGAGAAAATCATGCTGGTGATGAAGAAGATGAACGTGATCCCGAACAGGTGGATATGCGACACCCGGACGAGGGTGAAGATGTCCATACCGGTGTCCGCCTCCGTCAACCCGGTCACCCCTTCGTAGGTGCTCAGGTCGAGCACATGGGGATTGGCGCCGTCATGGCAGGCAAGGCATCGTTTTTCCACAACTGGAGCAATTTCTGATTCATAGGCGGGCTTCTCCGCACCGCTCCGTACCCAGGCGATGATCTCCGCCCGTTCCTCGTGGGGCAGCATCCCCTGCATGGGCCCCTTCAGCGCGGACTCCAGACGGGTGTCCGACTCGCTGCCGCTGTAGGCAATGACCAGGTCGTTCACAGACAGGCTGGCGCTTCCGTCGCGCCCGGCATGCGAGGCGAACACGTGGATCATGGCGAACAGGTACCCGAGGCCGAGTACCATCAGGGTCAGGGTAAAGGTCATCCGCTGGCTGAGCGGAAGACGCTGGAAGTGAAGTTGCGCGGTATCGTTCATGTCAGTTCCCCAGGCTGGTGGCAAAGGCGCCGATCAGGACTCCCGCGCCCCTTGGTCTATCCACAGTTTGATGGTCTCGATGTCGCTATCCGGCAGCGGTTCCTTGCCCAGGGGCATGCGGATAGAGGGATCCACGTTCCCGGCCACCAGACGGTAGAGCGAACTCGAGACCGCCGAGCCCGACACGACAACGGGGCCATTGTGGGTACCCTGCATGACCTCATGGTATGAGTTGACGACGAACCCCGTCTTGCCGGAGATGTCGGTGCCCTGGTTGTGGCATTCGGCGCAGTGGGCGTCGAGAATCGGTTGGACGTCGTTGAACGTCAGCCCTGTCTGCACCTGATCCTTGCCGCAGCCGACCAGGGAGACACCCAGCACCAGTGATGATATGAGACTCAGACCTAGTTGGCGCATGTTCGGATCCTCTTCAAAAACGGGTTTGATCCCGATGACGGGTATATCTATTTTTTATAAGTTACTTATTTTCTAATGTATTGATGCGTGTCAATACGAAGGCAGGTATTCGGTCCGCATGCGAATCAGGTCTGATAAACGTCCAGGACGACTGGCGTCAGTGATTCCGGGAGTACCCGCTGGAATGCGGGAAGAAAGACCCGCCCTGAGAAGATGGGACCGCGCTTAACGGTAAAAAGATTGGTCGATACAGGGCATCGGATTCGCGAGGCCCCGTGCCAGATCGTTACAAATGAGGTGCTGCGAGATGAGCTCCCACCAAGCCGCCGGGCGCACACCGACCCGGCGTACCCGCGATCCGGATCCGGTCAGACGGATTCCTGACCCTCGGCCTTTTCCTGGCCGGCCTTCTTCGCCACCGCCTCCTTGACGATGTTCTGCAAATCACCTTTCTCGTACATCTCAAGGGTGATGTCGCAGCCGCCGACCAGTTCCCCGTCCACATAAATTTGCGGGAATGTCGGCCAGTCGGCGTATCTCGGGAGATTCTGGAAAATTTCCGGATCCATCAGGACATTCACGTAAGCGAACTCCTCCCCGCATTGCTGTAGCGCCGCCGAGGCCCTTGCCGAAAACCCGCACTGTGGCATGTTCGGGGTTCCTTTCATATAGATGATGACAGGATTGCCTTGCACCTGTTCCCGTATACGATCCAGCACGTCCATCTTCGTCTACCTCTCCAATCGCCGTTTGATCCAGCGCGCAGTGTATCGCGCGCGCGTGCAAAATAATAAGGCAAAGGCAGTGAGGTTATTTCCCGATACCCGAAACGGGGTGGGACGCCACCTCATCGACACTGCGTTGCAACCACATCTCAAGCAGGGCCAGGTGCCAGAGCTTGCTGCCCCGGATCGGGGTGAAGGCACCCTCGCCCTCAGGGGCCGCGAGCAGCGCCTCGACGTAGTCACGCCGAAAGAGTCCGCGCTCGAGACAGGCCTGGCTGCTGAGGACGTCGCGCGCCATGTCGAGAACCACCCCCCTGACATATTTGAGGGCCGGTACGGGAAAATATCCCTTGGGACGGTCGATTACCACGTCCGGCAACAGGCCCCGTGCAATGCGTTTGAGCGGAAACTTCCCCCCCTCGCGGAGCTTCATCCTGGGTGGCATGCGCATCGCGAGTTCCACGACCTCGTGGTCCAGAAACGGGACGCGCGCCTCCAGCCCCCAGGCCATGGTCATGTTGTCGACCCGTTTGACCGGATCGTCGACAATCAGGGTGGTGACATCCATGCGAAGCACGGCATCGAGGAAGGTATCCGCCCCGGGACGTGACAATTCCGCCGCGATCAGGTCGGAGGTGAAATCCCCGGAGGCCCATCCCGGCGCCACCAGGCGCTCGAACTCCGTGTGGTCTCGATCGAAATAGTTACGGCGAAAACGATCCAGGTCGTCACCCGGCTCGGTTTCCATCAGCGGATACCAGAAATAACCGCCGAAGACCTCGTCGGCGCCCTGCCCCGACTGCACGACCTTGACGTCCTGAACGACGCGTTCCGAAAGCAGGTAGAAAGCCACTGCGTCCTGGGCCACCATGGGTTCGGCCATGGCATCCACGGCCTCCGGCAGGCGTTCCACGACCTCGGTATTGGGGACGTTAAACTTGTGGTGTTCGGTTCCGAAGCGATCAGCAACCGGGTCCGAATACTCGAACTCACTGCCCTTTTCGTCCGGGTGGTCCTCGAAACCGACAGTATAGGTCTTGAGGTCGCGCACCCCCGCTCGCGAAAGGAGTCCCACGAGCAGGCTCGAATCCAGACCGCCGGATAGCAATACGCCCACGGGCACGTCGGCGATGTGCAGCCTGCGATCGACTGCGCGTGTCAGGGCGTCGCGTGTCGCATCGATCCATTCCTGATCGGAGAGCGGCGTCTCGGGGCGGCGCGCCTCCAGTGACCAGTAGCGCGCGAGGCGCCGCTCTCCGTTTGCCTCGATGCTCAGCGTATGCGCCGGTGCAAGCTTGCGCACGCCGTTGAGAACCGTACGCGGGGCCGGGACTACCGCGTGAAGGGTGAGGTGATGGTGCAGTGCGGTGCCATCGAGGCTGGTATCGATTCCCCCGGACGCCAGCAGGGCCTGAGTATTGGAGGCAAAACGAAGCCTGCGACGATCCTCCGAATAGTACAGCGGCTTGATCCCGAGACGATCGCGTGCCAGAAAAAGTCGTCCGGCGCCTGTTTCCCACAGGGCGAAGGCAAACATGCCATTGAAGCGTGTCACGCACTGCTCACCCCAGAAGTGGTATGCCTTGAGAATGACCTCGGTGTCGCCGGTGGAGAAGAAGTGGTACCCCGCGCGCATCAGCTCCGCGCGCAGCTCCGGATAGTTGTAGATCGCGCCGTTGAACACCAGCGCCAGCCCGAGTTCGTGGTCCACCATCGGCTGGTTGGCATGGGCGGAGAGGTCGATGACGGACAGGCGGCGGTGACCGAAGGCCAGCGGACCGTCGGAGTAACTCCCCTCGTGGTCCGGTCCACGCCGCGCCAGCCTGGCCAGCATACGGCCGATCGCGGCGCCATCGGGCGCCGAATCGTCGAAACGCAACTCGCCGCAGATCCCGCACATGGCTCAACGGGTCCCGGGCAGGGTGACGCTTGACCCACCTGCAGCGACGCCCCATCCGCCGCCACCCGGTGTCTCGATGCGCAACACATCTCCCGCGTTCGCCCGACCGCTGTACTTCGCCGGCAGGGACCGACCATTCAGGTAGTTGGATCCAGGTCTGGCATCCCTGCCCCCGGCCAGGCCCCAGGGCGCGCGTATGCGCCTTTCCGTGAGCAGGGTAAACTGGGTCGCGTCGAGAAATTCAAGCTCACGCACCAGTCCGTCGCCCCCCGCGCGTTTACCGTCACCACCGGATCCCTTACGAATCTCGTAGCGCCCCACACGCAACGGATATCGCCCCTCCAGGACCTCGACGGGCGTATTGCGGGTATTCGTCATGTGGGTCTGGACGCCGCTCAATCCGCCTCCTGACGGCCCGGCCCCCATGCCACCTCCGATGGTTTCGTAGTAACCCCAGGACGGCTTGTCCGACGACCCCGCGGCGACGTTGTTCATGCTGCCGTGGCTCGCGGCCGGGACCGCCTCGGGAAGGGCCCCGGCAAGCGCACCAAGGACGGTGTCCACGATACGCGTGCTGGTCTCCACGTTACCCGCGGCGACCGCCGCCGGATGTCTTGCGTTCAACAGACACCCCTCGGGGGCCGACAGCCCGATCGGGCGAAACGTCCCGGCGCAGGCGGGTGTGGCGGGCGGCATGAGACAGCGAAATACGTAGTATACGCCCGCCGCGGTCACCGAAAGCGGACAGTTGAGATTACCCTCTACCTGTGGAGATGTCCCGTCGAAATCGACACTTGCCTTGCCATCACCGACTTCGATGTTGACGCGTATTGCGATGTCGGTGCACCCGACGCCATCGTCGTCCAGAAAATCGGCAAACGTATAAACGCCCCGCGGGATTCGATCCAGCGCGATCGTCGCCATCCGCTCACCGTAGGCATTCAACGCCGAGAGTGACTGGCGATAACGGGACAGTCCCGTCCCGTCGACCAGTGCCGCGAGACGCCGCAACCCCCTGTGGTTCGCACCGATCTGCGCGGCGAAGTCCCCCCTGGCGTCGCGGGGGTTGCGCGTCGCCCCGGTGATCGATTCGATCAGCGTGTCATCGACCCGCCCGTCACGCATGACGTGAGTCGGCGGAATGACCTGACCCTCCTCGAAGAGGCTGCGGGACACCGGCATGGAGCCGGGTGTGTCGGCCCCGATGTCGGCATGATGGGCTCGATTGGCGACGAATCCGCCAAGATGGCCTTCGGCGTAGAACGGCGCGATCACCGTGACGTCGGGCAGGTGCGTACCGCCGAGGAAGGGATCGTTCAGCATCACCATGTCACCGGGCGCCCAGCTCACCGACTCGACAATCCCGCGCATGGCAAATGCCATACTGCCCAGATGCACCGGAATGTGCGCGGCCTGGGCGCACAGCTCACCTGTTTCGCCGAATACCGCACAGGAATAATCAAGCCGGTCGCGCACGTTCGGTGAGAACGCGGCACGCTGCAACTGCGCGCCCATCTCCTCGCAGACCGCCGAGACTCTGCTCGCGAACAGAGTCAGTTCTATCGGGTCCATGATATCTCTCAAATCGGGCATGTACCCCATGCGCCCGGTTCACACACCACAATACGCTGGGTAAGCGTGAAACTACAGCTCGGTATCTACCGACCAGTTACCGAATACCAGGTACGATCGGTGGGTCTCTAAGGCCCCCGGTTTCTCCAGAAAGGCGGAGAATCCGTTCTCCGTGCTGCCCCAGTCGTAGGTCGTGTCAGACGCCTTCCAGCCGTCGTCATGAAACTCCCACAGGCCCGCACTCCCGGTATCGGAGAGATTTCCGCTGTAGAACACAATCACCGGAGGCGGCGTTCGCTTGGGAACGGCAAACCTTACCTCGGTGGTATAGATCCGCTCGGCTTCCAGTGCCGTTGCCACTACGACGCAGCGGTTCCGGTCGTTCGGCGCAAAGTCTGCCGGGGTCACGTCGTGGGCGAAGCTCTTCTCGAAGTATCTGCGGCAGAGCTTCAGCTCGTCGCTGAAGGCTCGCGGCTCGAATGTCGTGGCAACGTCACCGGACTCCAGCTGTACCCGCGCCAGTTGCAGCATCCCACCTGTACCCGCTGCGAGGTTCTGCTGGTTCGCGGTGGCCATGACCTTCTCCGGCACCCACGCGCCAGCGGTCACCGTGTGCCGGTCTACGCCCGCGAACAAGGTCCAGGTGATCGCGAGCCCCCGTCCATTGGTATATTTTCCTTCGTTGGACGCGGCGTCCAGCGCGAGTTCCTCGAGCGGCAGGGTCACGATCACGCGCTTCCAGGTCGCCGCGGTGTCGACGGTGTACTCGGACACGAATGACCGCGAGAGGTCGCCGTTACGCACGGCGACGCAATACGTACCCGGTTGATTGCCCTTCACCCAGAATGACAACGTGGCCGCGGCACCGACCAGCGCCCTGACGTCGTATCCTTCGACGAAATAATAGACCGCCGCATAGTGATCCGGTCCCGCGGATGATGGCGTGCTGCAGCTGATTTTCAGGCTGTGCAGACATTTACCGCCGCAGTCGGCGGCCGCAGGGGCGTCAGTCACCCGGGAAATGTCAAAGCGGGCCGATGATTCCGATTCACGCTCGTAAAAAAACCGGTCGACTGTGTATCCCTCGCCGGGATCCGGAAAATGGATCCCTCTCTGGGCGACGTCAAAGTCGCCGTTGATGATGACGTTTCTTCTTTCAGCCGCGTTGTCGGCCATATTGCCCCCCCTGGAGAAAATCTGTTGCATGGATCGGCTGACGGCGAATCGATCAAATTTTGCCATCGCCGGTTTCCCGTTCGACCCGGTAGGGACTGACCCGTCACGACAATACGCGGGCCTCCCCCAAGCCCAGCGGATCGGCGTGCATCCATGTTGGTCGCTTCGTCCCCTGGAAGATGACACGATCTCCGTCGTTCGCCGCATAGTATATTGCAGAATCCAAGCGCGAGCCGCCGCCTGTCCGTCGTTACAAACCACCCCCGGGTGTGGGCTATCTTGCAATACGGCCTTCGCCTGTCTATCTTAAGCGCCCATTTTCACCGGGGCCTGATATTCGGACAGGCCCGGGTACCGAAAACACCGAGAGGAGTGAACCGATATGGCCCATGAACTGCCCGACCTTCCCTACGCCAAGGATGCCCTGGCGCCCCACATCTCGGCCGAGACCCTCGAATTCCACCACGACAAGCACCACGCAACCTACGTGGCCAATCTGAACAAACTGGTGCCGGGGACCGAATTCGAGAACAAGTCCCTGGAAGACATCATCATGAATGCCCCGGCCGGCGGCATTTTCAACAATGCCGCGCAGGTCTGGAACCATACCTTCTACTTCAATTGCATGGGTCCCAATGCCGGCGGCGACCCGACCGGCGCACTGGCCGACGCCATCAGCGCGGCGTTCGGCTCGGTGGCGGAATTCAAGCAGAAGTTCGCCACCTCCGCGGCCACGAACTTCGGCTCCGGCTGGACCTGGCTGGTGAAAAACGACGCGGGCGCCCTGGAGATCGTCAACACGGGCAACGCGGGAACCGCCATGACGGAAGGCAAGACGGCCCTGCTCACCGTCGACGTCTGGGAACACGCCTACTACATCGACTACCGGAACGCGCGCCCCAAGTACCTCGAAAACTTCTGGAACCTGGTCAACTGGGATTTCGTCGCCGCGAATTTCGGCGCCTGATCGACCTCTCCCGGGCGAGGGGGTACGCGCGCCGGGCGGGAGCCGTTTGCGCCCCGGAACGCTTTTATACTAGTATCCGGTGAATTTCGGCAGCGTCCGGCGCTGCCGTTTTTCATTTTGGCGTGTGAAACGAATGAACAAACACCTCATGTCCAACTATGCGCCACTGCCACTGACTTTCGACCGCGGCGATGGGGCGTGGTTGTGGGACACGCACGGCAAGCGCTATCTGGACAGCGTCAGCGGCATCGCGGTGTGCGGTCTCGGTCATGCGCATCCGGCGGTCACCGCGGCCATCAGGGACCAGGCCGGCAAACTGCTGCACACCTCCAACCTCTACGGCATCGCCGCCCAGGAAGCGCTTGCCGAACGATTGTGCTCGGCCTCGGAGATGGACTCCGCTTTCTTCTGCAATTCCGGCGCGGAGGCCAACGAGGCCGCTATCAAGATCGCCCGGCTGTACGGTCACGGCCGGGGAATCGCGAGCCCGACCATCATCGTGATGGAAAACAGCTTTCACGGCCGCACCATGGCAACGCTCACCGCCACGGGTAACCGCAAGGTGCAGGCGGGCTTCGAGCCACTGCTGGGCGGTTTCACACGTGCCCCGTACAACGAGGTCAACGCCCTGGAGACGATCGCCGCCAACAACCGGGACGTGGTGGCGATCCTGCTGGAACCCGCGCAGGGAGAAGGGGGCGTGCGGATCCCCGACGCGGGGTACCTTGCCGAGGTGCGCGGGATCTGCGACGCCAACGGATGGCTGATGATGCTCGACGAGGTACAGACCGGCATGGGTCGTACCGGCAAGTGGTTCGGCTGGCAGCACGAAGACGCGCGACCCGATGTCATGGCGCTGGCAAAGGCGCTGGGTAACGGGGTACCCGTCGGGGCCTGCGTGGCGCGCGATCAGGCCGCCCGGGTCTTCGGCCCGGGCAGCCACGGATCCACGTTCGGAGGTAACCCGCTCGCCTGCCGCGCGGCGCTCGCCGTGATCGACGTGATTGAAGGCGAGGCCCTTTGCGAACGCGCGGCGAAACTGGGAAACCGGTTCATGGATGGTCTGACCGAGCGTCTCGGGTCCCTGCCAGGCGTGGTCAACGTCCGCGGCAAGGGATTGATGCTGGGCGTGGAACTGGAGTCGGACTGCGCGGCACTGGTCCGTCAGGCCATCGATGCCGGCCTGCTGATCAATGTCACCTCGGGTAACGTGATCCGGCTCCTGCCGCCGTTGATCATCAGCGACGAACAGGCCGACCTGATCATCGACGGCGTTTCGACGCTCGTCGAGCGTTTCGTCGAACTCCCCGTCGCCGAACGTGCCTGAGCCCCGTCCAGTGCCGGCCCGGGGACACTTCCTGTCGCTACTCGATATCGACGCCGACGGCCTGCGGAACCTGGTCACGCGCGCGATCGAACTGAAGGCCCTGCGGGCCAGGGGTGGGATCTACGAGCCGCTTCGCGGCAAGGTCCTGGCGATGGTCTTCGAAAAGTCATCCACGCGCACACGTGTGTCTTTCGAGGCCGGCATGGCGCAGTTCGGCGGTCACGCGATGTTTCTGTCTCCGCGCGACACCCAGCTCGGCCGCGGAGAACCGATCGAGGACACCGCGCGGGTCATCTCGCGCATGGCGGACGGTGTGCTGATCAGGACCTTCAAGCACGACAAGCTCACGACCTTCGCGACCCATTCCGTTGTCCCGGTGATCAACGGGCTGACCGACCTGTTCCATCCCTGCCAGTTACTGGCGGACATGCAGACCTGGTTCGAACACCGCGGAGAGATCCGGGGGGCAACCGTTGCATGGATCGGCGACGGCAACAACATGTGCAATTCCTATATCAACGCGGCGCGTCAGTTCGATTTCAATCTGCGGATCGGTTGTCCCGAGGGTTACGATCCTGCCGCGGACGTGCTTTGTGCTGCCGGCAGCCGCGTCAGCCTCCACCACGAGCCCCGGGATGCCGTAAGGGACGCGGACCTCGTCGTCACGGACGTCTGGGCGAGCATGGGCCAGGAAGAGGAACAGCGCGCCCGGGCGGTGGCCTTCGAGCGGTTCCGGGTCGATACGTCCCTGATGACTGGTGCACGCCCGGATGCACTGTTCATGCACTGTTTGCCGGCCCATCGCGGAGAGGAGGTTACCGCGGACGTCCTCGAGGGAAGCTGGAGTGTGGTCTGGGACGAGGCCGAAAACCGCTTGCACGCCCAGAAGGCGCTGTTGGAACATCTGCTGGCTGCCGACACCGCCTGAGCGATGCCGGGATCGTAGTTCCGGCGGAAGAACCTGGTGCGTCGAAAAAGGCGAGCTAACCGAATCTCTCCCTCTCGACCGCGGCCATCTGCGCGCTCGACACATGTCTGACGTCCCGGCCCTCGACCATGTAGACGATATACTCGCAAATGTTCTTGGCGTGGTCCGCCATGCGCTCGAGGGACCGGGTACACCAGAGCAGGTTCAGCGCCGGTGAGATCTGCCTCGGATCCTCCATCATGAATGTCATCAGGTTTCGCGTGATTGCCTCGGATTCTTCGTCGATGGCGCCGTCCATGTGGATAACCCGCAGGGCACCGTCCACGTCGACACGCGCATAGGCATCCAGCGATTTCCGCAGCATGCTACTCACCCGTTCCCCGAGGCGTCTCAGATCGGCGACCTGTGCCCTGCTCGCGATGCTGCGCTCGCATTCCTGCACCGAGTGCGCCACACGCTTTGCCTGATCACCGATTCGCTCGAGGTCCGTGATGGTCTTGATGACCATCATCAGCAGTCGCAGATCACTGGCCGCAGGTTGCCGCCGGGCAATAATCTGGCCGCACTCCTCGTCGATCTCGACCTCCATCGCGTTGATCCTTGCGTCGGCCTTCACCACCCGCTCCGCCAGCTCGAAATCACTCTCACACAACGCCCGCAGGACATCGTCGAGCTGCTTTTCGACCAGCCCGCCCATCGCCAGGACACGGTTTCGCACATCTTCGAGTTCCTGATTGAACTTCCGGGAGGTGTGCTGGGTTATGTACTTTCGGTCCAGTCGCTCCATTGCCGCAGGATCCTCATGAGCTGCAGATGAATTTCCGCGCTATCTTACAACCCCCCTTCAAAAACCGCTTTATTTTTGTCGCCACCGCCCCGATGCGCGCGCCGGTCGAGCAACCCCAAACCGCGACCTCCGATCCGATCCATCGCGGTTTGCGAGAGACGGATCCTTTCAACTGGCCCGCGGTAGCAAGCCGGTCAATTGTCGGCCGGGATCAATCCGTCCTTCATCCTGCTGTCATATTCGAGTTTCATAATTCTTAAATGTACTAAGTGCCCGGAGCACCCCTCCGGCAAGGAAGCACCGGATGGCCCCGGGGCAGCATCGGATAACGTCATCAACCTGACACCTCCAGCGGTTAAAAATGCGCGCTCCCCAACCATTCCAATTCGTCAATGGAGAGCCATATGAAGACGAGAATCCTCGCAGTTGCGGCCCTGGCCGCATGCACGGGCGGCGTTGTCACCAATGCACAGGCGGCACGCGACTACATCAGCATCGTGGGTTCCTCCACGGTATACCCCTTCGCCACGGTGGTCGCCGAACAGTTCGGCAAGACGAGTCGTTTCAACACCCCGAAGGTCGAGTCGACCGGATCCGGCGGCGGCCTGAAGCTGTTCTGCGCCGGTGTCGGCGTCGAACACCCCGATGTCACCAACGCCTCGCGGCGCATCAAGTCCTCAGAGATCGAGAACTGCGCCACCCACGGTGTGGCAGAGATCGTAGAGGTCAAGATCGGTTACGACGGCATCGTCCTGGCAAACTCCAATAAGGCCAAGCAAATGGACCTCTCCCTGAAGGACGTCTACCTGGCGCTGGCAAGGGACGTGCCCGATCCCAAGGGGAGTGAAAAGCTCATTCCCAATCCCTACAGGACCTGGGCCGACGTCAACCCCACTCTGCCCAAATCCCGCATCGAGGTGCTCGGTCCACCTCCCACCTCCGGAACCCGCGACGCCTTCGTCGAACTGGCGATGGAAGGCGGCTGCAAGCAGTTCGACTGGATCAAGGCCATGAAGAAGACGGATAAAAGCCAGTACAAGTCCGTATGTCACACCGTCCGTGAAGACGGCGCCTACATCGAGGCCGGCGAGAACGACAACCTGATCGTGCAGAAACTGCAGGCGAATCCCAAGGCGCTGGGCATCTTCGGGTTCAGTTTCCTGGACCAGAATGGTGACGTGATCCAGGGTTCGATGATCGACGGCGTCGCGCCGGAGTTCGAGGCCATCGCGGACGGTGCCTACCCGGTGTCGCGTCCCCTGTACTTCTACGTCAAGAAGGCCCACATCGGCAAGGTCCCCGGCATCAAGGAGTACCTCGCCGAATTCACCAGCGAGCGCGCCTGGGGCGAGGAAGGCTACCTGACCGACAGGGGCCTGATCCCGATGCCCGACGCAGAGCGCAAGCAGTTCAAGAAGAGCGTTGCAGGTCTGCAAAAACTGAATACGGCTGCGGTCAAGTAGTCGCCGTACCGCGGAGGGCCCCGTGGGGGCCCTCCGCC